>DANX01000044.1:0-951 GCA_002502295.1 Euryarchaeota archaeon UBA561
CGGGTTCTCCGTCTTGGTCCAGCCACTTTCCTTGTTGACAATGAGCTGAATCGCCAAGGCGCGGCGCACCGATTCTTCGGTAGGGGTGGTGATGGCCTCGTCGTAGGCGTTGGTGTGGAGGGAGTTGGCGTTGTCTTGGATGGCAAGCAGGGCCTGCAAGGTTGTTCGGATGTCGTTGAAGTCGATCTCCTGAGCGTGAAGGCTGCGTCCGCTCGTCTGGATGTGGTACTTGAGTTTCTGACTGCGCTCGTCGGCCCCGTACATGTCTCGCATGGTGATCGCCCAAATGCGCCGGGCCACCCGGCCGATGACCGTGTATTCGGGGTCAAGACCGTTGGAGAAGAAGAAGGAAAGGTTGGGGGCGAACTTGTTGATGTCCATGCCTCGGCTGCGGTAGTATTCCACGTAGGTGAAGCCGTTGGCGAGCGTCAGGGCAAGTTGCGTGATGGGGTTGGCACCTGCCTCAGCGATGTGGTAGCCTGAGATGGACACGGAGTAGTGGTTGCGAACGCCGTGGTCGATGTAGTACTGCTGCACGTCGCCCATGAGTTTGAGCGCAAAGGGCGTGGAGAAGATGCAGGTGTTTTGCGCCTGGTCTTCTTTCAGAATATCCGCTTGGACGGTTCCACGCACCGTCTGCAGGGTTCGTGCCTTGATCTCAGCGTAGGTGTCGGCGTCCACCATTTCGTCGCCCCGTCGCCCCACGCTTGCGAGCCCAAACCCGTTGTGGCCTTCGGGAAGTTCGCCCCGGTAGGCCGAGTCAAGCAGTTTCGTCGGCTTGCCCTGCTCGGCGAGGTAGGCTTCCACCTGCTGGTCGATGGCGGCGTTGAGGAAGAAGGCCAGAATGATGGGTGCGGGACCGTTGATGGTCATCGAGACCGAGGTGTTGGCGTTGCACAGATCAAAGCCAGAATACAGTCGCTTGGCGTCGTCGGTCGTGGCGATGGAAAC
>DANX01000044.1:1280-8227 GCA_002502295.1 Euryarchaeota archaeon UBA561
ACCTTGCCCCAAATGTCCGGGCGGCGAGCAGGGTCTCGTCCGTAGAGCGTGACCGAGTCAAAGGCGGTTGAAAGACGGACGTAGTCTTGGCCCTGGCTCAGGTAGTGGAAGCGGCGGTTGGTGCGCTCGGGCTCGCCTTCTCCGGCGAACATGCGGGCCGACAATTCGTCGGTTCGCTTGAACGGGAACACGCCGGCCGTGTAGGGGAAGTGGCCAGGAGCGTTTTCCTTCGTGATGAATTCGAACAGTTGACCGTCGTCCTTGGTTTTGGGCAGAGCGACCCGTGGAATGTTCGAGTGTGCCAGCGATTCGGTGGTGGTTTGGACCTTGAACGGCTTGCCACGCACATGATAGGTGTACTGCCCCGAGGCGTACTCTTCAGCGAGCTGGCGGAAGCTCGAGAGCGCCGCTTTGGCTTCTTCAAGGGACTCCATGATCTCGTTAACTTGGGCTCGCAGGTCCTTCGCTGTATCCTTGGCCCCACGTTCTTCGGCATGGCCGGCAGCGGTTTCGAGGTGTTGGCACAGGCGCAACTTCTCGGCGACCTCGGTGTTCGCGGCGTGGTAATCGCGGACCTGAGCAGCGATTTCGGAGAGGTAGTGTACACGCTCGGGTGGAATCACGCCCTTGCGTTCGCCCATCGCATCGACGGGCTCGCTGGCCTCAAAGCCAACCAGTCCAGCGACCTTCTGCCACAAGCGGTCAACACCGCCGTCAGCGAACTGGCTGGCGATGGTGGCGACGATGGGGAGTTCTTCGTCGGCGACGTCGAACATGTTCCGGTTGCGGCGCACCTGCTTACGGATGGCTCGCAAGGCATCTTCACTACCGCGCTTTTCATATTTATTAAGAACAACAACATCGGCAACATCGAGCATTTCAATCTTCTCGAGTTGGGTGTGCGCACCAAACTCGGCGGTCATGACGTACAGTGAATGGTCGGCCACGGTCGTGATGGCGTCGCTTCCTTGGCCAATGCCGCTCGTTTCACAAAAAATGAGGTCAAAACCGACCGCCTTGGCGACCTCGATGGCTCGGTCAAGGTTGGCGCTGATCTCTGAGCCGCTGCCACGGCTGGCAAGGCTGCGCATGTAGAGGTCGTTGTTCGAAAGCGAATTCATTCGAATGCGGTCTCCAAGAAGGGCGCCTCCGGTTCGCTTTCGGGTCGGGTCAACGCAGAGCAAGCAGACTTTCTTACCGGGGTTGTCGCGCTGAATACGGAGCATCAATTCATCGAGGAGACTGGATTTTCCGGCTCCACCCGTTCCTGTGAATCCAATCACGGGGACGTCCTTGTCCGAAGAACGGCACGTTTCAACGGCGGCCTTGAAGGTCTTCTCGTCGGCCGATTCTGAAAGCGTCAGCAACAGACCAACCTTGGCCATGTCGTCAGGCGTGACCGGCCCGTCAAGGGACGCCGTTCGCTCCTTTCCAATCAAATCCACCTCGCTGGCTTGACCCATCAGGTGGTGAATCATGCCCATCAGGCCCATCGTGCGGCCATCGTCGGGCGAGTAGATTTTGGAGATGCCCGACTGGTGAAGCGTGCGAATTTCGGGCGGCGTAATGGTGCCACCGCCGCCTCCAAAGATACGGACATGCTCGCAACCCGCTTCGTCAAGCAGCTCTCGAATGTAGGTGAAGTATTCCACGTGGCCGCCCTGATAGGACGTCAAGGCAACGGCGTGAGCGTCTTCCTGTATGGCGCAGTCGACCACGGCTTTGGCCGATTGGTCGTGGCCAAGGTGAATCACTTCAGCCCCTGATGATTGAATGAGGCGACGCATCACGTTGATGGCGGCGTCGTGGCCGTCAAACAGCGATGCTGCCGTGATGACACGCACCGGGCCGGTGCTCGTCGTGAACACGACCTCCTCGTCTTCGGCCATGCTCCTCCCAGCAGCCGTTGGTTCATCAATTCAAGGGTGGCGCCGCACCCCTGTTGTTCACGGTGAATCGCTCTGCTGCTCGGGCATCTCCGGGATGTCTTTCTGGTACGACGAAGCGTTCTCTTCTTGTCCAATAGCCAGAGATTGGGCCGCTTCATAGGCCGCTTTTCGCCGCTCGTATTCGTCCCAAGCCTCCTTGCTTGATTGGCTGTTCTGGCCGCTGTAGGCAGCGTGCATGGCCTGTTCGAGTTCGTCGTCCAGTTCCGTCCGTAAGCGTTCGAGTCGAATCGCTTGGTGCGGCCCGAGCATGCGCATCATCACGGCTCGCTCGTAGGATGAGGCGATGTCTTCGAGGTCTTCCCGTCGCTCGGCCCCCCGCAGCATCTCTTCAAAGCGGCGCTGGCGGTTGCCTCGTGTCGCAATCCCTACCAAGATCCAGACCGTAAACGGAATACCAACAAACACGCCGATGAGGTCCCACGCCCCAAGACCGATAGAGGTCCCCGGTAAGATGATTTCAAAGCTATCCACCGGCTTTGATTTGGCATCAAATGGGTCCGTCCCTGCATTAATTTCAGCATCGTCGAGCACACCGTCGTTATCGTCGTCAGGGTCTTGATTGTCGCCGATCAAGTCGCCATCAAAATCGGACGTCTCAAGCGGGTTGCTTGGAAAAGCGTCCTCGCCGTCAGGGGTGCCGTCGTTGTCAAGGTCGCCGGGGGAGAAGAGTTTAGGCAAGACGTCAATGCTGTCGTTGTAGCCGTCGTTGTCAAAGTCAAACAGGTAAGGGTCGGGGTTGTTGCCCGAGAGATTGTCGCCCCAACCGTCGCCGTCGTTGTCTTCGCACTGCGTGGGGTCGTGCATGAAGAAGTCGGGGTTCCGTCCTCCGGGGTTGTCACCGCATCCGTCCCCATCGACATCTGACCACTGACTGGGTTCTGCCAAGAAGGCGTCGTAGTTCTGCCCGTCCGGGTTGTCGCCATAACCGTCGCCGTCGATGTCGTACCACTGGGTAGGGTCGAGCGGGAATTTGTCGGCGTTGGAACCGAAGCGGTTGTCCCCAAACCCGTCCTCGTCGGTGTCGTTCCACTGGGTGGGATCGAACGGAAAGGCGTCGTCGCTGTCCTCGTAGCCGTCCCCGTCGGTGTCGCTCCACCGGGTCTCGTCCTCTGGGAATCCATCTCCAGCGTCCGACCAGCCGTCCCCATCGGTGTCGAGGCAACCGAAGCGGTCAGCGATAGAGTCACCTGGCGTATCGGGGCAAGCATCACCCCTTGTTCCACCCAAGTTGTCGCCGTAGCCATCGCCGTCTCGGTCGGTTTGTTGGGTCGGGTCAAAACGGAATTCATCGTAGTTCATGCCCTGCATGTTGTCGCCGTAGCCGTCACCGTCCAAGTCGTCCCACTGGGTGGGGTCCAATGGGAGGTCGTCCTCAATGTCGCCGTAGCCGTCACCGTCTTGGTCCGGGCAGCCGAGCAGACCGAGCGTGCTGTTGCCATGCATCGTCGGGCAGGCGTCCCCATTCATGCCCAGCGTGTTGTCGCCGTAACCGTCTTGGTCGGAGTCAGCCCACTGCGTGGCATCGCCCGGATAGGCGTCGTTTTGATCGCTGAACCCGTCGCCGTCGGCGTCAGGACAGCCACGTCGGTCGCGGCTGGAGGCACCGGAGGTGGTCGGGCATTCATCAGCTGAATTTCCCGTTTGGTTGTCGCCGTAACCGTCGCTATCTTCGTCGCTCCACTGCGTGTTATCTTGGGGAAACACATCGGTAAAGTCCGAGTGCCCGTCGCCGTCACTGTCAGCGCATCCCTTTCGTCCGATGGTGGAATTGCCGGCAGCATAAGGGCAATCATCGCTATTGGAAAAGCCCAAGTTGTCCCCAAAACCGTCTCCGTCGTTGTCGCTCCACTGGTTCGCGTCGTCTGGAAAAGCGTCGGTCGACAGGCCATAACTGTCGCCATCGGCGTCCTGACCAAAGAAGGTGAGCGTTTGCATGATACCGTCGTTTTGCAGCATCAGCACCTCACCGTTTCCGGCGACGAGGTCTTCGGGGCAACCGGCGTTGACATTGTGGGAGGTGACGTTGACGATGATGTTGCTCTGCCACGAAATGAGACTGATTTGCTCGATTTGGCCGCCGATGACAATGGCAAAACTGTCGTCGGCCAAACTTCCTGTGTGGCACACACCCGCCCAACCGCCATCGTCGCCTGAGGTGGCGACCATGCTGAGGATGTCCCTCGTGGACTTGATCGGAATGGCGTTCGAAAAGTCGTTGGTCCCCAGCAGACCCATGTTCGCACCACGCCCCTGGAAGGTGGTGAGAACACCGGTGGTATCGCCCGCATCTGCGGCTTCGTGTTCAATGAGCGAACAGACGTTGTTGTCGCCGCCGCTCCAACCGTAAATCATCAGGGCCGAATGCCCGCCATGGTGGAGCATGTCCACCTCAATGTCGATTCCGGAATTGCACGCTTCAAATCCAATGATCTCGCCGTCAAAAAGTTCGTTTGACTGAGCGACATGAAACCTCGAAAAGGTCAACCCCATTGAGATGTCAAAATCGTTGGGGTTCACCGACCATGTGGAGGTGCTGCCAAACAACGAGGCCGCATGGCTCGCTCCAGCCAGTTTTCGACCGCCACAGTGTGCATTAGCGATGCTCTCCACGGTACCGTTGTGGGCATAGATGCTCTGGGGGCAATCTGGATTGGGGCCAATCGTGGCTGAACCACCACCGTTTTCTGAGGCATAGTAATTCATGGAGGTTTGATCTATGTCGAAGTATTGAGCCCTGCTGACGATGGCGACGGTGTTGCTGGCCAAGTCCCAATTGGCCAAGGCGTAGCCTGTGCGACCGTTCTCCGTGGAACACGTACCTTGGAAGAACGTCAACTCTACGAGGGGTGCAGGGCAACCCACCAGGACATAAGCGTCCGTGCCGTCTATGGAGAGGTCGTAAAACAACAGGTCGTTGTTGGCACCGTTGGTGTCAATAGAATACAGATGGCGTTGAGCCTGCAGCGTCATGTCGGGCTTGAAGGCCTCAAGAAACAGTCCGGTTGAAGGGTGTTCTCCGATCATCACTGCAAAATCGTCAGAGACCACCAACTTCAGCGGCCGATAGGGCGCATACGCACTCCCCATGACCGTCCCGTTGTGAGCGATTTTGAGCAACAAGCCGCCGGATGACGTTCCCAACCACGAGTAATTTCCGATGGTACCGGCGCTGTCATGAGCGAGGGCGACGTAGTAGTGGTCGTTGGCATGAGCCAAGTCGACCACCTCGGCACCCCCGGATACGGTGTAAGAGAAATTGACCACCATGTCGGAGGGCGCTGCCACGTGGTGAACCACGTGTTCATCGTTTAGCGCCGTAGCGTCCGGTGTGGGAGTGACCATCAGGAGCATCATGGCCACGAACAACCACGCGGTGACAGATTTTCCGTCCATGCCATGGTTAGCGGTTCTCACCTCAAAAAACCGTCCCCTACCGGCTGGAACGAAGGCCTCGTTGGACCCACCCGTTCACGCCGGCGAAGTGAGCGTGATTTATGAACGGTCAACGGTGGCCTTGGTTTGAGGGACCTTCATGGCTCGTGAACTCATCAACGTCGAAGCGGTCGACCGCTCCTTTGGTGCCGTGGACGTGCTGAAGGACATCAACATCAAGGTGAACGACGGCGATCGCATCGGCATCGTCGGCCACAACGGCGCTGGAAAGACCACGCTGCTCAACACCATCAGCGAGCAAAAGCACGACACCGGCGACATCGAGTTTGCTCCCGGCATTCGGCTTGCCTACCTCACACAAATTCGGGACCTTGAATCGGATTCCACCATCGAAGACGAGCTTGGCCGAAAGGGACGCCAATTCCAGGAATTGGAAGAAGAAATTGCGGCTATTGAGGCCCAAATGGTCGACCCTGCCTTCTACGAGGGTGACTGGGAGCCAGTAATGGAGCATTACACGCAACTCCAACAAACCCTTGCCTCAAGCGGTGGAGGCAACGTGGCTGGCATCGCTAAAGGCATCCTTGAACGCCTCGGCCTTGACAAGCACCCGATGGAAATGGCCATCAACAAACTCTCCGGTGGCGAACAAGCCAAACTGGCGCTGGCTCGCCAACTCGTCGGCCTCAACGGCATCGATGTCATGTTCCTTGACGAACCGACCAACCACTTGGACATTCAAACCACTGAATGGCTCGAGACCTTCCTCAAGGAATTCAAAGGCGCTCAACTCATCGTTTCCCACGACCGGTACTTCCTCGACCAAGTGTGCAACCGAATCGTGGAAATTGACAACCTCCGCGCCTGGCCGTGGAAGGGCAATTACAGTCAATTTTTGGTTCAAAAAACGGCGAGTGAAAAGTCACTCGGTGAGGCCATTGCCAACATTGAGAAGAAAATCCAGTCCACGATGGGCGCCATGGCGCAAATGAAGCGGGCCAACAAATACGACAAGTCCATCTCCGCCAAACACAAGATGATTGAACGCATGCAGCAAGAGCTCAAAGCCCTTCGTGCACGGGTCCCGAAGAAGCGTAAACCACTCATTCTTTCCCTTGAAGCAACGGACAAAGCCAGCATGGACGTGCTCCAAGTGGAGGGTGGTTCGAAGTCGTTTGAGGGCCTTGACCGCAAAATCCTCGACAACCAATCCTTGGAGGTGCGCAAGGGTGATCGCATCGGCATCGTGGGCGGCAACGGCCAAGGGAAAACGACCTTGCTGAAACTCATCAACGGTGATGAGAAGTTGACCAGTGGCACCATTGACCTCGCTCCCGGTTGCGAAATCGGTTATTTCCACCAGGACCACGCCACCCTTGACTTCGACCTCAACCCCATTGAACAAATTCAGAAACTCCGTCCAGATTTCCAGTACGGCGACATCCGGGCGGCGCTCGGTCGTTTCCAATTCTCCAGCGAACAGGTGGCGACCAAACTCTCCCAACTTTCGGGAGGGGAGCGAGCCCGTGTGGCCTTGCTCAAACTCTTGCTCGAGGAAAACAACCTGTTGTTGATGGACGAGCCAACCAACCACTTGGACATGGA
>DANX01000044.1:8517-8745 GCA_002502295.1 Euryarchaeota archaeon UBA561
GCCAACCAACCACTTGGACATGGACTCAAAAGATACGCTTGAAGAAGCCCTTGTCGGCTACACGGGCTCGCTCATCACCGTATCCCACGACCGCTGGTTCCTCGACCAGGTGGTGAACCGCATATGGGAACTGCAAGACGGCGTGGTCACCGTGTACTACGGGAACTACACCGATTACGTCCGAGCCAAGAAGGGCCTTCCACCTTTGGCTGAAGGTGAGGTTTCAGA
>DANX01000103.1 GCA_002502295.1 Euryarchaeota archaeon UBA561
GTGGGAGCCGGCGTTGTATGTCCTTGGACCAAATCCCATGGACCTCGTTGACCGGGCGCATGCCATCATCGATGCCATGAACACGGAGTGATTTCATGAGAAAAATTTTGTTTGTGCTGAGCCTGCTTTTGACCGCCCCACTCGCCGGATGTCTTGACTTTTCCTCGGAGGATGAACCGCCCGTCGTACGGATCTTGACCTATGACATCACCGGTTTTTCGGATGAGATGCTTTCAACCTTCACCAATCAAACAGGTTTCGAAATAGAACTCGTGAAAGCCGATGATGCGGGAGGAATTTTGGAACAACTTCTCCAAACCCAAGACGCACCTCAAGTCGACCTCGCCATTGGGTTGGACAACACCTATCTGCAAACGGCCCTTGACGCTGAATTGTTGCAAGAGCACAGCACCGATGTCTCGGGCTTGTCCAGCGCAGCGCTTGAACCCTACAACGGCCCCTTTGCTGTTCCGTTTGACCGAGGGGACGTCTGCCTCAATTACGATGAAAGTCGCGTTGACGGAGAAAACCTGAGTGTCCCGACCAGCCTGTGGGACCTAACAGAACCTGAGTGGGATGGACTGGCCGCCTTCCCATCCCCGCTCACATCCTCCCCAGGCAGAGCGTTCATGACTGCCACCGTTGACTACTTCGAAAACGACGACAACGGCACGACCGACGCCTTCGATTGGTGGGAGGCCATGGCTGAAAACGGAGCCATCTTCACCTCCGGATGGACTGAGGCGTACGAAATCCACTACAGCGGTGGATACGGTGAATGGGTTGAGGGCCACATTGGTGATGCGGCCATGACGGTGTCCTACTGCCATTCTCCGGGGGTGGAGGCATACTACAGCAGCAACTGGACAAAATCAACTTCGCTGACCCTCCCACGCGCAACGTTCCACCAGGTTGAGTACGCAGCCGTTGTGGCCGGTGCGAGTGAAATCGATGGAGCCAATGCGTTCCTGGCCTACCTGCTGTCAGAGGATGTCAACAGGAACATGCCAGAAAACAACCTCATGCAGTCGGTTCTCGTTGACGCAACATGGCCCGAAACCGATGGCTACGCCCACCATACCGATACACCAGAACTGAACGCCGAAATCACGACTCAACGGATCGGCCAGGACATGGACGGATGGTTGAGCTCCTGGCAAGACGCCACGCAGTGAGGCGTTCCCCCGATGTTCCGTACCTTGAGCGAGCGACGCTCGGGTCTACACCCTGCCCAATGGGCCCTGCTGTTGGGCGTGATTGCACTCGGCGTCGTGCCCCTCACCTTGGCTGCTCTGCGACTTCAGGACGTGACCGAGACCAGCATGCTTGGAGCCCTACGGTTGTTCTTTGAGCAAAACGGTGCGCAAGAGGCTTTGCGGTTTTCAATGGTCGAAGCCGTGGCTTCAACCGTGCTGACGGTGGTCATCGGCTTACCGGTGGCATGGGCCATGGGGCGCTACCGCTGGAAACGAATACGGCTTCAACGAACCCTCCTCTACCTTCCATTTGTCACACCTCCCGTCGTTGCTGCCGTGGGTTTTCTTGCCATGTTTTCGGAAGGCGGGTGGGTCCACATGATCGGCCTTGACTTTCGAAGCGCACAGACCAACATTACCAAACCGAGCGAATGGTACACGGAAGGGGTGCATTTCGGTCAGTTTTCAGCGCTCATTCTTGCGCATACCTGGTTCAACATATCCCTCATGATACGTTTTGTCGAGCCGGTGGTTGCCCAACTCGACCCGAGTTGGGAAGAGCAATTGCGACTGTTGCCGGGCGGACAAACCACCCTGAGGAGGTTTCGGACGTTGTGGGCGCCAATGCTCGGACCAGCGGTCGCTGTGGCTGCGACGTATACCTTCTTTTTCTCGTTCACCTCCTTCGCCCTCGTGCGATGGCTAACACCCGGTCGCCACACCCTTGAATCGCTCCTTGCCGACCTTGGTGGCTCGGCTGGTATTGAGGGCTATCGAACGGACACAAGCCTCGCCGTTCTATCCATTGCCGCTGTTCAAATGGTGTTGATGCTCCTCATGCTGTGGGGTGCGGGACGGTTTGAACGAAAGCACAGTCATGTCCTTACCCTCAACGACGAGAACAGCAACCGAGCTCGGCGCGGTCCACCTCCTCTGCGATGGATCGTGGGCGTGGGAAGCGTCGTCGCACTGAGCATGACGCCGTATGTTTCGGTGATTCTTGCATCCTTCCGCATGCGAGGCGATGCTGGTGAAGGGTTCAGATGGACGCTGGCGGGTTGGGAAAGTGCGATTGCCGGTGATCGTTCGACGATTTCTCTGGTGGAAGCCATCGGGAACTCCCTCACCTATGCGGGCATCACGGTTCTTGTTGCTCTCCCGCTTGGATACGGAGTGGCTTCCGCTCTCACGACGCTTCGCAAGCGAGGGCACCACAAAACAGCCGGTGTGCTTGATTCACTGTGCATGATCCCGCTCTCCGTTTCAGCCGTGGTTGTAGGTCTTGGCATCGTGGTTGGTATGTTGAGGTGGTACCCCGACCTCTTCAGATTCCCTTACCTCCCCGCCCTGCCACATATCATGCTTGTTCTTCCATTTGTCATCCGACTTCTCGTGCCGGCCATGGAGCGAATCGACGAAATCTATGCTCAACAAGCGCAACTGCTTCAGTTGTCGCCGTTTCGAACGTGGTGGCACAGCAAAGGTGCCTTCCTGTTACCGACCATGACCATGGCGGCCTCTCTCTGCCTCGCGTTTTCTCTGGGAGAGTTTGGGGCAAGCTACCTCGTCGTCCGAGTGGGTTCGTGGGACACGCTCTCAATCTTGGTGGACACGGTGGCGGGTCGACCGAAATTTGATCCAGTGGTGATGCCGACGGCCATGGCTTTGGCTTCGATGTTGATGCTGATTACCTTCATCATTTTAGGACTCAACGAACGGTTGAGAACCCGAGGAGGTACCGATGATGTTTGAGCTCGAAGGTGGGTCAAAGCGCTATGGTACGGTGAATCTCTTCACCAATCTCGACCTTCGCACGGAACAGGGTGAAATTGTTTCAATCTTAGGACCAAGCGGTTGCGGCAAGACAACCTTGCTCCGGACCATTTGTGGTTTGGAATCGCTTGATGGTGGCAGGCGACGCCTAAACGGAACCCAACTCATGAACGGTGAAGTTCACCCAAACATCACCATGTTGTTTCAGCAACCCGTGCTCTATCCCCACCTTTCAGTGGCCCAAAACATTGGCTTGGGAGCACCACAAGGCCTCAAGAAGCAAGAAAAGCAAACCGCCGTGTTGGACGTCCTTGAAACCCTTGGTATGCCAGGTTTCGAAAACAGAGGCATCGCTCAGCTTTCAGGAGGTGAGGCTCAGCGTGTTGCGTTTGGACGAGCTCTTCTGCAATGCCCGGAACTCATTCTTTTGGACGAACCGTTTGCATCCGTTGACGTGAAGCGACGTTTGGAATTGACCACCATGACTCGAACCCACCTCAAAAGTCGAAACATCGCTGCCCTTCACGTAACCCATGATGTTGAGGAAGCCAAACTGCTCTCCGACCGCATGATTCATTGGACCGACCTCGTAACCACGGACAGAGAGGACGGTAAAGATGACGAAGAATGACTGGCCTGTTATCGACCGTTGGTGGGCGCAAAGAAACGAGTGGTCCCGCGTCAAGTATGCAGGTTTTTTGTTGTCGCTGTTCTTGGTCTTGGGTGCGCTTCCATACGGCCTCATCAATCGATTTTCGGCTTGGCGAGGCGTCAGCACGCTCAAGGTCGAAATACCGTTGGATTGGGACCTACCCTTCGTCGCATGGATGGTAATTCCCTACTACTCGTATTACCTCTATTTTCCGATTGCAGCATGGATTGGCGCTTCAGAAAAACATCGCCAGCACGGTTTGCTTTTCTTCCAGCGGCTCATCGCTGCTGCATGGATTGCCTTCGCCCTGTTTCTCATCTTCCCGGTGGAAATTGAACTTCGCTCCCAGGCCTATGGTGCAGAGGGGTTGTTCGGCCTCATGATGACGGCGTTGCATGAAGCGGATACACCGTACAACGCATGGCCATCCATCCATGTCTTGTTGAGCATCTTGGTGGTGTTCTTTGTTCGATTTGTCGGTAAAGAAAACGGCACGTGGTCAATGCCGCTAGCCATCATGGTTTGGACCTCATGCCTTCTGCTGATCGCCTCAACGGCCCTCATCAAACAGCATTACGTGTTTGACGGAATCTCTGGCACCATCATTGCCTTGTTGCTCTGGTACAAGTGGATAAGGCCCGGGCTCAGCTAAAGAAGGCGTTGACCGTTTCAGGACTGGTCAAGTACACGGTGAGGCCAACACCGGCCATGATCATCATCCACGAGCCAATCATCTTGATGTGGCCGGTCGCCCGTCGGAGGAAATTGATCATCACTTGACGGCCCATGCCCACGAGCATGGTAACAGCAACCATGAGAATCAAGAGACCAACCATTAACCCGGCGATGCCGAAACCGATGGCAGAGGTCCCGAGGGTGCTCAAGAACACAACAAACGGAAGCACGGCAGCGGCGGTGCAATCGATGGAGGCCGCAGCGTAGCCGATGCCGTAGAGGTACATGTTGCGTCGAGGTGTGAACGTCTCGTCCGCTTCCGTGGTGCTGTATTTGTCAACGAGGTTTTGCACGAAGCCCATCAAGTGCGAGGTGATACCAAGCAACATCATCGAACCGAGGACGACCAACAAGAGAGCGATGAAGATGGCGATGTAGTGAATAATGCCGGATTTGGCGAAGGCTTCACCCATCAACAAAGCAACGATGCCAATGAGACCAAAAAACGTCCACATGCCAAGGCCTGACAACACACCAATGTTGAATGAACTGGGCATGCGCGTCTTGAGCTTCCCTTGCTCAATGAGCTCGTCTTCACGAGCCCCTAAGGAAAGGTAGTAGGAGATGAAACCGGGCAGAACCGGGAACGCACACGGTGAGAAATACACCAAGATGGACAAGATGAGGCCCAGTGCGAAGACGGCGGTGAAGGAAGTCTGTGGCTCTTCCCAACCGATGCGGTTGTCAAACGTCTCGGAGATGTCCTCTGTGAGGGCTGTCTTGAGCACACCGTCAAACTTCTTCCATCCATCAGCAGGGGTTCCAGTGGCTTGTTGGGCAATGATGTAGCCCTCTTCATCGAAAATGAGGACCACCGGAATTTGACCGGCCCCACCCGTAGTGAACAGACGAACAGGGTCGGTGGTTGAGCCGTCTTCAAGCACCGCCGCCTCGGTTGAACCGAAACCGGTCGGGTAGAGAGGGACGGTGTATTCCCCACCGCTTTCATTGAGGTACTCCACCGATTCAATGTCCCAAGCACCGTAGGCGAAAATTTTGAGAGACTTGTTGTTGGCCCGAGCAGTGGCTTGCCATTCATCCATCTCTTCTTCGATGTGTTCCTGGACGAGATGGCAATTGCTGCAATCCCTGGCCATCAGATCAAGAATGATGATGCTACCTCGGTGTTCATTGAGGTGAAACCATCCCGTTTCGTTCACAAGCCCTGCTTCAACGTCGGAGCGGTTCAGCGATTCAAAGACGATGTCGGGGATAGGAGCGGGTTCCGCATCGGACTGAAACAACTCATCCATGCTGTCAAACATCGAAAGCGCTGCGAACGAGATGGCACCGAACATGACAACGGCAATGGCGAAGGCTTGCCAGGTGTCTTTTTGCTTGAAGACACCCCAATCGGCTTGGTCAAGC
>DANX01000009.1:0-29367 GCA_002502295.1 Euryarchaeota archaeon UBA561
AGGTCAGCAAGGTCAGCAAGGCCAACAGCAAGACAACGGCCAAGGTCAACAGCAGCAAGGCGGCCAACAAGGCGGCCAGCAAGGTGACCAGACCAGCCAGGACCAGAACGGTCAGAATCAGAACGGTCAGAACGAGCAGCAACAAGGTCAGACGCAGAACGGACAGCAAGGTCAACAAGGCCAGCAGTCCGAACAGCAGCAAGGCCAGCAGCTCGACAACCAGGACCAGAACGATAACGACGGTGATGGCATCCCGAACGACGTTGACAACGACGACGACAACGACGGCATTCCAGACGTTGTTGATGATTCACCACTGGATCATGACAACGATGGAACCGACGACTACGAGGATGATGACGCTGACGGTGACGGCATCGACGACCGCGAGGAAGTAAACGATGGCGATCCAAACACCAACATCTACGACCACGACAACGACGGCATCTCTGATGCTGTTGACCTGGACATCGACAACGACGGCATTGACAACCGAAATGACATTGGCGACATGGGCGAGGACTTGTCCCGTGACCACGACAACGATGGTATGGACGACGCAGAAGACACCGACGACGACAACGACAACATCCTCGATGTTGACGAAATCGACGGCGTTGCTGGAAGCTACCGCTACGACCACGACAACGATGGCATTTGGGATCTTACCGACAACGATGATGACAACGATGGCCTCATGGACTGGTTTGAAATCAACGACGGTAACGACCTCACGGGTCAATTCGACGCTGACAACGACGGTCTTGACGATTACGAAGATGACGACGATGATAACGACGGCATCCTCGATATCTACGAGTTCTGAAGTTGAAACGATGACTGTCTGTCAAAGAACCGTCTCTGACGGGTACAACAGGAGCTTCGGGGCCAAGGCCCCGGAGCACCTCTTTTTTTCATGATCTATTGAGTTCTCAAACTCCATTTGCGTTTGATACGCAGATGCCCTCGTGATACGGAACCGCACATTCGCGCCACGCCTTTGAAATAGGGTATTTCGGTGGAAGCCTGATTACGAGGTGCCCGTATGCTGTCAAAACAACACACTCAACAAATCGAAGAGCGACAACAATTCTCCATGGCCGTCATCATTGTCTTTTTGATGCTGGCCAGCAGCCTTCTTGCGATTGTTCAAACCGTCCATGACGGACCAGAAGCCACCAACGAAACGCAGCTTGTCCAAGGCGGAAGCCTCGGCATGTCCCCGGTACAATCCACTGACCAAGGCGGCCAAGGCGATTGGGATGGGGCGCACGATGGCGGGCTTGACTTCGCACATGAGGCTCTCTCAAACCTCATGTGGGCCGATCCTGGCGTTTCTGCCGGAATCATCGTCGATCTTTCTGTTCTCGAGGCCGCCATCCCCTCGTATTCCTCCTTCCTTGAAGAAACACGAGCCGGCGACCACGACAACGACGGCATCAATGATCTCGACGATCTCGACGACGACAACGACGGCATTTACGACCTGCTTGAGCGATTCGACGGATGTTATGGTACCGATCCGTACGATCACGACAATGACGGTATTCTTGACGTTGATGATTGGGACGACGACAACGACGGTATCCTCGAAGGGCCGATTGATTATGACGCCCTCGAAGCCCTAGGCCTTGACCCACGCAACGTCTCCACCGATCGTTTCCTTGACCCCACCATTGATCACCCCGACTCCAACATCGGTGCAATTGGCGAATTTTACCTCGCTGACCAGAACCCAATGGATCACGACAACGACGGCGTGACGGACGAAGACAGCGACGGTGCTGGGCCCGGCCGCTACGATGAAGACGACGACAATGACGGACGCATTGACCAATTTACGTGGCCATGCGACCTTGATTCCGATGGAACTCCAGATTACTTTGACACCGATGATGACGGCGACGGCGTTCTCGATGTTGACGACGCTCACCCATACGATGCCTCCATCACAACTCAAATGTCGACCACGGCTACGCTCTTTGACGCAGCTGTGACGTGGTCTTTCAGTGATTACCGAGAATATTCCGGCGGTGTCGATTACGTTGATTGGGAGCAGAACCGAGTCAATTCCCAGAGTGCAAGTGCTTCAGGTTTCTTTGGCGGTCTCGACGAATTCATCGATCTATCAAAGTCCCACGGAACCCCTGCCTTCACCACCATCGTTGATGGTGACCTTGATGGGGACCTCGTTCCAAACTTCCTTGATCCTGACAACGACAACGACGGCACGCCTGACAGCGCTGATACCGACGACGATAACGACGGCATTCTTGACATGGTTGATCCTGACGACGACAACGACGGCATTCCCGACACGTGCATTGAGATTGACACCAACGGGGACCAAACCAGCGATTACACCGGTCTCCAGAACGGAGCAGTGACCGGCTTTACCATTTCAACCAGCGGAGCGAACTACAACAGCGGCACCGATGTGTCGACGGCCAATCCTGGCAACACCGGAACTGGATTGACCGTTGACATCACGACCACTGGAGGGTCCATCACGAACGCCGTCATCAACCGGGCAGGTTCCGGGTACAGCGTTGGTGAGATTGTGACCGTTAGCGGTGGCGATTCAAAAGGCAATTTGACCATCACAAGCGTTTCGACGGCCGATTTCGAAATTCCTGGCGGCGACGGCGACGGCGACGGGCAACTCGATTGTGAAATCGATTACGATGGAGACTTGGACGACGATCGACTCCGACCATTTGACCAGAACTACAACGCCGTTTATGACTGGCTCGACCCCGACATGGGTGGCACAACTTCCCCCGACAACCTCGGAAACTTTGCTGTTGGTGGTGCTGACCGTCCATACGACCTTGACAACGACCTAATCGAGAATGAAAACGATTCGTTCCCGCTTGACACAGCAGCCGACGTCTCTACTTGGAATTGCCCAACACAAGCTAACCCCAACCCTGTCAGTCCCGACCCACGGTGCCAGACTCGCCGAGCCTCTTTCTCCCAGTTCAACGATTGGGACGGGGATGGAATTAGCAACTGGGACGACGTTGATGACGATAACGACGGTATCATTGACGCCCTTGACATCGATTGGGACTGCGATTTAGACAACGACAACGATCTTCACCAAATCAACGGTGGACTCTACCGGGACGACGGCCCGAACGATGTGGACTCCGATGTGGACGGCGATGGTCTAGAGAACAGCATTGACTGGGACGACGACAACGACGGTATCGCTGACTTGTACGACCCCGACGACGGCAACTGTGGTGTGGTTGACTTTGACGCTACTGATGCGTTCACCACACCTTACTACCCTGTCAACGATGGCGGCGACCTTGACGGATCCGCTGACAGCCAACTCTACGGCTCCAACGCAACGGACCACTGGAACCTTGTCTTCCAGCACAATCCTTTCGCCGATGTGGTTCTCAACTACAACGGATACGACGATACCACCAATCCCCCGACACCCGGAAACGTCCCAGAATTTTACTGGTTCCTGTTTGCTCGATGGTCACCTTACAACGGTGGAAACGAGTGGGACATTGACTCTGATGGTGATTCGCTCATCAACGGGTTGGACATTGACCAAGACGCCGACGGCATGCCAGATTGGTGGGACCAGGACGAGGGTAACGACGGCATTTACGATGTTGACGACATCAAGATGGGCGGGTCATTTGACCTCTCAACCTGCGGCTGGACAACAGGAAGCCTCGGCCAAGGATTCGTTTGTGGCTACGCCTATGCACTCGCCTACAAGATGCCCCTCAACGGCGTCAACGCCCAATTTGGGGCCCCCTACTCAACCCGCCCAGACGCTGCATTTAGCCAAGGCCCTACAACGGGAGGGCCTTCGGGCAACTGGAGCTGTACTCCAGTCGAAGGCATCGGTTGCTGGCACTACGACTTCGGAGGAGACGGAACTCCTGACTCCGGAATCACCTTCAACCAGATGAACGACAACCGAGACGCCTTCAACGCATGGATTGGCCTTACCACCGGCATCTGGCAGTGGAACAGCGACAACGGTCCTGAAGCCGACTTCCCAGATGAACTCGGGGCTGATTTGCTCAACAACGACGTTGACGGAGACGTTGACGGAGATTTCACCAATTCAACCATCGACCTCGATGACGACTATGACTCAATCTTTGATTGGTTCGATGTTGACGACGACAACGACGGCATTTGGGACTTCTTTGAAGTCGACAGTAACTTCGACCTCGACGATGACACTGGACAAAACAACGGGAACTTCTTCACGGGGTCAAATTGCGACGATAACGACGACGATGGAAACGATGCGGATGCGGATGATGATGGGTTTTACCAAGCCGTTTGGGACCAGGGAATCATGTCCCAGGGCCTTCGTATTCCAAGCCTTTACGACGTTGACAACGACAATGACGCTGTACCCGATGGTGAGGACCCAGATGACGACAACGATGGACGCTTGGACGTTGATCAAGAACAAATCCAGGGTTGTTTCTGGGGTGAAGAGCAATCCACATGGGACCACGACAATGATGGCATTGTGAACTGGGCTGACGATGATTGGGACGGTGACGGTATCTCGAACTTGGTTGAATTGCAAACCAGCATCACTGCTCCCTTCGACCACGACAACGACGGCACACGAGACGATCTGGATGAGGACGATGATGAGGATGGAATGCACGACGAAGACGAAGTTCTGCTTTGGCCAACCCGTTTTGACCGCAACTCCACCAACCCTTGGGACCACGATGACTTTGGCGACGGCGAGGGTATCGCCAATCCAACCGATGCATCCACTGGACCAGACGCCATTGACAACGATGACGACAACGACACCCGACTTGATCCGGATTTCGACCAAATCGAAAATTCAGAACTGTCATCGGATTGGGACCACGACAACGACGGCATCCTTGACGCTGACGACAAGGCACCTACCTACATCACACTCAACCTTCCGGACAACCTTTGGCTGGATGCGCAGAGCCCGACCATTTTCGCTGGGCACGTTGATTGGCTGAATCCAATCACAGGCGTGGTTGAATCCGCTCCACAATTGCCCGTACAGGTTCACATTGAATGGACCGCTAACAACACCACGGCCATTGAGACCATTGACGTGTTGACCAACGCTGGCGGAAACTTCAGCGTCGGCCAGTTCCTCTACCCTGAGGATTTGACGGTTGGAGACAACACCACTTATCGCGTCTATGCGGAAGTCACCGAGATGTTCATGTTTAACGGCAATCAATCGCAATCCTACTTCGTTGGCGCCGAAGCCAACATGACCGTGGACTATTCGGCTTGGACCTACTTCCGCAGCGATGAACAACCGTTCTGGCTTGATTTCAAGGCCCACTATTCAGCCGATTGGGACCGCGGCCTGTTTGACAACCGCATCAAGAATTCACCGATCACGTTCTCCATCTTCGGAGGTCTGTTCGGGAACCTGACCGCCCCAACCAACTTTACCGGTTTGGGCAACAACGGCTACCGAACCGACGCCTCTGGATGGGCTTCATTGACGTTCGTCCAAGATTTGGGCATCAGTGGCACATGGAAGCAGGTTCAGTGGAACTCGACAGCTGACAATGGAAATGGCCAGATTCCCGGCGGCTACGAGGAAATTGCTTGGAACGATTTGACCAAGCAACACGACGTGGTCCTGGACAGCAACGGGGACATCTTGCGCTACAATTACACCAACACCAGCCTTCCAGCAGGAGACATTGAAATCATTGCTCGGGTATCGCCGGAATTGGCCACAGAATGGCCATTCCCATACTTGAATGGCGATGAGGCTGAACCCTTCTCGGTTCGCATCATGCACCGCATGAACATCGAAGGAACACTGATTCTTGACGGCCTGAGCCCCATCTACTACTACGACTCAACCGTGAACAACGGCGATGGTACCTTCGGTGATTGGTCGACCCTCTTCCACCAACCTGCCTTGGACAATGCAAACGTGAATTACAACGATGTTTCAGCCTTCAAACCGTATCCAAAGTCATGGGACGGCACCCCTACCGGGTTGACTGGACAAGCCGCTGCGCTACGTCCGTTCCTCGGCGGCAACGGCACGCACTGGTTCATTGATTTGGTGAACGGCGGCGACGGCAACCTGCCACCTTGTGGGCCTGTCGACCGAACGGACCCAAACAGTGCAGTTCGCTGTGAAATCGTTCCAGAGATGAACACGGGAGAAACCCTTCAAGTCGTGGGCAAGGTGACCAACCGTACCAACGATCCGTGGGACCAGGACCCCATTGCCTTGCAGGTTGACGTTGACAAGAACGGGCAATTCCTCGGTGCGGGCGAGACCGCCTACACCCAGCGCCCAATCATGAAGGACGGCGACGCTGCCTACGACTACAACTGGTCGTGGTTCAGCCAATACGGTTCAGGCACCTACGGCCTCAGAGTTGATTTCACCAACTCAGCGTACTACTTTACCGGAAATTCGTCAACGCTAGCGCCAACGGGTGCTTACATCAACGTCACGGTTGTTGGTACGACCGACTTCCAAACGACGTCGCTGCCTCGTTTGTACCGTAACACGAACACGACCATCCAGGCCAAATTGGTTGACAACTCACTCCAACCGGTTCGAAATGCCCCGGTGAATTACACGTGGTCCTTTGATGGACGCACGGGTGTCAACTTCACGGACAGCAATGGATTCTTTGAGATTCCATTCAACGTCTCAGCCACGGACGCTTTGGGCAATTTCACCCTGCAGTTCGAGTATTCCGGTACGTCCTTGCTGAAGGGGACGACGGTGTCCCAATCGGTGTGGGTGGTCTCTCGAACCTACATGCAGGTCATCAGCACCGAAGAAAATCTTCGGCGTTCTGGCGACAAATGGGACTTTACCGCTCAGGTTTCAGACGACAATAAAACCACAATAAGGGATGCAGGTGGAACGGCTCTGTCCGGACCGGAAACCCCCTATGGCGGATTGGTTGACGTCATCTTCGAAGGAACTGACTTCCAAGGAACGCTGCACAGACAGGTTGTCGCCACCCTCGCTCCAAATGCGGGTGTCATCTCGCTGCCAGAGGTTGAGCCTGACGGCTCTCACTTGTGCTACTACGACGGTAACGGCGATAACATACCTGACAGAGATCTCGACGGAGACGGGCTGGAAGTTGAAGAGACCGTTGGTTGTTTGAAGTCCAACATCTCACCACTAAATCCATCTTTGCTTCGTGCCGATCCTGAATCCTTCTTGCCCGATGGATTTGGTCCTGTGAACGTGATTTTGCGGTTCCAAGAAACCCTGCCAAACGAGGGTTGCCAACCACTTGATGTCAGCTACCTTGGCATTCAGGGCGCATGGGATCCGTGCACCTCGGTTCCAGGGAACGACCACTTCCGCCTGACGATGACAAACAACGCCAACGGGTTCAATCTCATCGGTCGAACCGTAATGAGCGTGGATGACCAAATCGTCTACACCAGCGAAATTGATCCGCTAACGGGCGAAGTGGTGCCCAAGCCGATGATTGTAACCGGGCAACTCAGCGATGAGTTGGGCGTTAACCTCACCGACCGAAGCATTCGTGTGAACTACGAGATGGTCAACGGTCAGACCGGGCCAGTCGCTTGCCAATCCGGTTCGACCAACGCAGATGGATTCTTTTCCATCATCTGCCCGCTTTCCGACGTGTTGGCTGGCAAAGCACGGGTCACGGTGTCTTACTCGGCTTACGATAACAACGACGCTTACCGCTACGAGAACAAAACCGTCCAGACCGAATTCGATGTGTTCTCCAACTCAACTTTACAGATTACGGAAGTTGGTCCGTTCAAGTCGAGCGTTGACCAATTTGTCGCCCAGAATGGCTCAAGATATCCAGTTCTGTACCTCAAGGAGTCGTTCCACATCGATGCCATTCTTGCCCAATCCAACGGGCAAGCCGTCGGCGGAAAGTGCCTGAACATCTACCTTGACCCAGATGAAAACATTCGACCTCTCGCTACGGTCCGAACAAGCGACATTGACGGTACCGTGGAGTGGTTCAGTGGAGATCCGGTGCAGAACCCGACCCTTCGGGGCGTTGAGACGACCGGTGGTAAACTGGAAGGTTTCCGAACCCTCCGTGTTGCCTTTGAGCCGGACCGAAACATTCCTGGTGGCTGTGACAAAGACAGCAGCAATGCCCTCAACGGTTCAGCCATGGACATCGAGGTACTCGTTCGCTCTCGAGTCGACTTGCAGGTGAAGCAGACGTGGAGCAATAGTGGAGCAAACGGCGCCGATGAAGGTGATTTGATCGCTGGAGAAATTGCGTTGTTGCGAGACCGCCTTGATTTGGCCGTTGAAAACGAAGAAGTCATCTTTGCTTATGAGTTCTTTAACGATGAAACCGGCGAATGGGAAGTCTCTGACTTGAACAACAAGACCCGAACAAATGAGCAAGGTGTTGCTGGATTTGAATGGTCCTTTGTCGGGCAGAGTTGCGATGGCAATCCGTGCAGTGGCCTCTGGCGAGTCACGGCTTTCTACCCTGGTTCAACCTACTTCGCGCCATCTCAGGACAACATCACGCACGAAATCACGTACAAGAAGGCTGAAGCTCTCGGTGGTTCCGATGGATTGCTGTCGCCTGGCAACCTCATTGGATTGGCGATTGTCCTCATGGCACTTCTCATCGCTGGTGCGATTTACTATCAGCGAGTGCAGCAACAGCGCCAAGTGCAAGCCCTCCGCGGTATTTTGACCGATGCGATGATGCAACTTGAAGCCAGCAACGAATACATTGCGGCCATCTTTGACTGCTACAAGAGCCTCGTGAAGCACTTCCGAAAGTACGGCTTCATGAAGAAGGTGTACGAGACGGCTCGTGAGTTTGAGGCGGCTGTTCGCACCGCCTTCAACATGGTGCCAACGGACCAACTGGATGACTTCCTCTCAATCTTCGAAGAAGCCCGGTATTCCGAGCACACCATCGATGCTACCCATCGAGATCGTGCCATGCAGACCCTCGGGGCCATCACGAACTCGTTGACGATGTCGCTTGGTGAGGAGGCCGTCGTCAAGCGACTCGAAGCCTCCAGCATTTACGACAACCTGACCAAGGCTGGCGAATTTGTCGCCGCCGATGGCTCGGTTCGACAAGCTGGTATCGTCGAAGGCGAGAGCAACGACTTCAAGATTTGAAGCGGTTTGTTGCCTCTGTGAGGCAAAGCACATCGAGCGTAAGCCAGACCTTTTGCCTCCTTAACCTTCAAGGGGTGGAGTCAGGTGTAAGGCCCATGGACGACTGGAAGGCCCTCATTGACCAAGCCATGCAAATTGAAACGACGGACACCATTGGTGCACACGGGATTTACGAAAGCGCTGTGCGGGCTGCCTTGGCTGACTCACAAATGTTGCTTGGCGACTTGGAGGCGGCGGCGATCATCGAGGCGATTTACGGTGCCCTCGTGGCTTACTCCCAAACCGTCATGCTTCGAATGAAAGCAGAAGACCCCGAAGTTGGTGGTCCCGACCATGCCTTTCGAGCCGGACAAGCCTACGGCGTGAGCTGTGTTCTCAACCATCTCATCGACCGACTGACTGACGTAGCGGGCATCACGGCCCTTGGCGCTCTTGATGACTTTTCAGACATGCTGCACGACGAAATCATCGTCCAGGCGCGCGCCGCAGGATTGACCGTAGAACTGCTCGATGCCAAGGGTGAAACCCTTCTCGATTGAATCGTTTGAATAGGGTCAAAATCGGCCCCCTCCGGCGCGATTGAAGTTCCCTGCGCGTCGGTGCCTTCATAACGGGATGGACGGTCGGCAAGTTGCTTCAAAGCATCGAGGGAGTCAAATGAGCAACCCAATACGTAAGACAAACGCCCAGTTGGTTGACATGATCAACCAGCTGAAAGCCCAGTCTCGCGACACCGGAGCTGCAGTTTGGCGAGATGTGGCCTTGCGTCTCTCAAAGAGCCGTAAGAATTGGGCCCAACCTAACCTTAGCCGAGTAAGCCGCTACGCCCCCGAGGGTGCTACCATCCTCGTTCCAGGCAAGCTGCTCGGCTCTGGTGAGTTGACCAACGGCCATACCATCGCCGCCTACAGTGTCAGCAACGGTGCCCGTGAGAAGATTGAGGCCGCTGGAGGTCGAATCATGACCTACGGCGAGCTGATGAACGAAAATCCAACAGGAACGGGGGTTGTTATCCTTGGTTGATGCAACCACGTACGTGTTTGACGCAGACGGACTGATCCTCGGTCGTCTCGCCTCTGCATCAGCCGATCTCCTCTTGAAGGCGGCCCGCGAAGATCGCGATGACAAGGTCATCATCGTCAACGCCGAGAAAGCCATCATCTCAGGCAGCCGACAATCCGTTCTCGATAATTACCACAAGAAGTACGAACTGAACCACGCCAGGAAGGGGCCGTTCTTCCCTCGTATGCCCGACATGATTCTCAAGCGGGCCGTTCGTGGTATGCTGCCCTACCAAAAGAAGAGCAGCGGCCGCCGAGCACTTCGAAACCTTCGAGTTGAGATCGGTTGCCCCAACCACCTTTCAGGCGATTTGCCTGAAGGCCATCAGCAAGGAGACGACAGCAAATTCCGCCGTGATTTGCCTGACCGATACATCCGATTGGGTGATGTCAGTGCAAACTTGGGAGCACCAGCTCACCGATGGACGGGAGGTGACCAGTGATGGCACGTAAGAAGAAGTCCGTTGAATCCTCTGGAAAGCGCAAGACCGCCGTCGCTCGTGCGAGCGTAAAAGCTGGAAAAGGCCGTGTTCGTGTCAACTCCGAACCCATTGAAATCCTGCAGCCATCCCTGGCTCGCCGCAAGTCAATGGAGCCGCTGATCATCGCTGACGCCATGAACCGACTCAGCAAAGTCGACATTTCCATCACCACCAATGGCGGTGGCATTATGGGACAGACCGATGCCATCCGAACCGCCATTGCCCGTGGCCTTGTCCATTACAACGGTGGCGCCGAAGGCGTTGACGAAGAACTTCGAGATGAGTATTTGCGCTTCGACCGCAGTCTCCTTGTGAATGACCCACGCCGAAAGGAACCAAAGCACCAACTTGGCCGTGGCGCTCGCCGCAAGAAGCAAAAGTCGTATCGATGAGGTGAGATGATGATTATTCCAGTACGATGTTTCAGTTGTGGCTCAGTGATTGCTCACAAATGGGAAGAATACAAGCAATTGGTTGCCGATGGAAAAAAGGACTCCGAAGCCATGGATGCCGTTGGCCTAAAGCGCTATTGCTGCCGCCGTATGTACGTTGGACACCTCGACCTCATTGAAGAGGTCGCACCGTTCAGTGCATCGCGCAACTGAGGAATTCCTCGGGCCCGTGGGTTAGCTTGGCCTATACTTGGCGGCTGGGGGCCGTCAGACCCCGGTTCAAATCCGGGCGGGCCCACCATTTTTTGAAGCGAGTGAACACTTTCTGTGTCGCGAAGCCTCGGGGTTGATATGGCGCCACTTCAACGCAACGCCATGGGACAACGACGTGCGTACGGCATGATTTCTCTCCTTCTGGTCGTCGTGCTTTTGCCGATGGCTACGGCTGTTGATAGCACGGTTTCGGTCAACACTACGTGGTCGGGCGACATGGTCCTCTCCGGAAACGTTACGGTGGCCAACGGTGCTACACTGACCGTCGCTCCGGGTACAACCGTTGACGCTCGAGCGTACAGCGTTATTGTTGAAGGCTCGATGCTGGCCGACCAAGCCTCCTTTTTCTCATCCATCGTTCCTGAAACACAAGGCTCTCACGGTCAAGGGCTGTGGCCCGGAGTCGTAATTGAAACCGGTGGACAAGCAAACTTCACCGACGTTTCCGTCTCCAACGCCTCCGCTGGGGTTTTGGTGAGAGGAACATTCAGTGCGTCTAACATTGTGTTCAACGACGCTTATCGCGGTCTTTCAGTGATGGGAGGTACCGCTGCTGTTGATGGATTCGAAGCCAACCGAATGGATTACGAAGCCGTTTATGTTGAAAGTGGTGCTTTGAACATGACCGGTGGTACGGCCAATGAGGTCGCCGTTGGACTCGCCAATCAAGCCACCACTCACGTCGAGAACTTTGTTGTCAAGGAAGCGGGCGTTGCCGTACAAGCCCTCGGGGGTTCCCTCACACTCGACGGCCTGACCGTCGAGAACGCCAGTGTCGGCATCGCCACCGTCTCAGGGGCATCGTCCACGGTCTCTCAATTCAGTGGCCACGGTATGCCGCTGACGATCGATGCAGGGGACGCTGATGACTTCACGCTCATGTCGGGGAACCTCCGTGGTGAACGCTTCATGGTCGGTCAGGGCACGTCCCACGTGCATGTTTCCGACGTTGACTTCACCTCTACAGCAGCCGATGAAATGCGACCGGCCGTGGATGTTCGTTGCGAAGGCCAATGCACCTTGGCGGATTCAACCATCAACGATCCAAGGATTGGCGTATCGTGGTCCGGAGCCGGGACTTCGATTATGGACAACGTCTCTGTATATGCCGTCGAGCAAGCGGTTGAAGCCTCGGGTTCGGGGCATGCAACATGGACCAATCTTACGGTCAACGCCTCGGCCACCGGCCTTTCCGTGCAGACGCCCACGAGTTCGTTGAACGACGTCGAAGTTGAATTGACGTCCAACCAAGCCACGGGAATTTTCCTTCTTGGTGGACAACATACGTGGTCGAACGTTGAGGTCGAGAAGCCCTTTACATCCGCCGACCAAACTTCCATTGGGTTGAACGCATGGTACAGTGACCTTGTTCTTGAACAATTCACCTCACGCAATGTCTCAACGGGTATGTACCTCGATGACAGCACCGTCGTCGCTCCGACCGTTGAACTCAACATTGGTGGCCTTGTTGGTATGCACCTCATCGACTCTTCTTTCGCAGGGACGGACCTCACCACGATTGCCCAAGACCGTGGCGTATTGATGGAAGGCAGCGCTTCACTTCATGTGTCATCATGGACAGCTCAATTGCATGAAACACCGCTGATGCTCTCAACGGATAGCACCGCTATCGTGAGGAGTTTTTCACCGCTCAACACGGCGCAATCATCGGCCGATGCGTTGGGAGACGGCACCTTGTATTACGGCTCAACCTACAACCCAACCATCAGCACGTCCACAGCCTACCGTTTCTTGGAAACCGATGTTACCTTCACCGACCTTGCCGGCCAACCCGTGGAAGCCCATGTTTCCGTGCATGACTTTGAGTTGATGAGCAACAGCAACGGTGCCCTCACGCTTCCACTTGTTAGCAGCGGGTCAGTTGTTGATGTCACTCTACAGGGCGCTGGAACACGGGTCACTCTGTACGGTGGACAAACAGGCCAATCCGTCCAAATTCCAGTTATTCCCGATGGGGACTGGACCATCAGCTCCGGGCAAGATGTTGTGCTTGGACCTCGGCCAGACGGCCAACCACACCAACTTTCAGGCGATCTTACGGTGGCCAACAACGCCGTGTTGACGTTGGTATCCTCCAACGTGATTCTTTCACAGGGCCATACGATCTCAATTCAGGGCACGGGCCAACTCATCGGTGAAGCAGCAAGCATCGTAGCCGATAGCGTTCAGGCGAGTGGTCAAAGCCTCCTCACCGGTGCTGAATCCGGATCGTTGACGGTGGAAGCAAACGTGCAATGGGGTTGCATGAGCGCACGAAGCGTCCAACATCTGACCATTACTGGCGACCTTACCGTTCAGCCCGGCTGTCAAATCGACGTCATAGGGGGCAGCGTTGAGGGATCAGTACTCGCCTTGACCGGTGCTGAATTCACCAGTTCATCGACCCTCGACTTACGTGTTTTGGACAAAGGCGAGCCGGTAGAAGACGCATTAATTTCCATCGAGGGTTCAGTGGCCATGACCGATGAAAACGGTCAACTTTCAACCCAAACCGTTGCTCAACGGGTCACTGATACGGGAGAAACATGGGGTGGGATTAAGACGGTGGTACTCCAACGAAACAACTTCTCTGATTTTGTGACGTGGGACACCAATCGTTCGCTTTCTCACACCTTCATGGCGTCAACGATGCCCGTTGGCGATGTCTCTGGGTGGGTCGTTCTTGAACGGCAATGGAGCCCTTACACCCTCGACAGTTCGCTCGTTTTGCAGAGCGCTTCAACCATGACGATTCAGGACGGTGTTTCACTTCGGATTTCAGAAGGCGCAACCATCACCGTGAACGGCGTGTTTGACGCCGGTGCGGCCACCCTCTCTTCCACCGGCTACGGTGCACGTTGGGGCGGCTTGATGCTCGGTCCATCCACCGCGGCTGCCATTGAACTTTCAGGAACACAACTCATTGAGGCTGCGCCCGCGCTGACCGTTTCTGGCCTTGGTTCTGTCCAAGCCGATGATGTGTTCTTTGCTCGCTCTGCCAGCGACCCTTTGGTCGTGGTTGAGAACGGAAACGCAGCCGACCTTGTTCTTCGCAACAGCCATTTACAAAACGGCAGCGGCTGCGCTCACCTCTATCCCTCCACCGGACTTGTTACCTTCAGCAACGTGTCTTTTGCCGACTGTGAGGAACAGGCCATTTGGGCCCAACAAACCCCTCTCCAATTCAACACCATCACTTTGGCCGAAGGCACGAATTGGGGAATGGAATTGACGGGAGTCTCCGGGTTGGTCAGCGGTGTGGACGCCACAGCGTTTGATGGCAATGGAGCCATTGTCTCGCTCAACAGCCTCTCCTCGGGGTTCATCTTGAGCGATGTTGAGGGTGTGGTCACGGGCCAAGGCGGCATTGTTGGAGAAAACAACGAGGGGATCACGCTTGAACGTATTGTGTTGAACGGGGCTCCTGCCATCGATGTAGACCGCACCTCTGGCTTTTTCTCTGACATCACGCTCAACGGCGACGGCGTGGGTACGGCGTTTACCACGCATCACGGACGTTCTTCGGATAGCCTTGTTGTTGAACGCCTCAACGTCTCCGGCTACAGCGTTGGTGTTTCCCTTCATTCCGACCTTGGTGAAATCAGTTCGCCCCTCATTGTGCGCGATGCCCACGTCATGGTCTCGAGCGCTCTGGCAACGGAATCCTATCCGGTGCGCCTGGAATCCAGTCAACTGATTGGTGCTCTGGACCTTGCTCAAACCACCGTGCACTCCGTGGACGGTCAAGTGGGGGCAGTGTCGGTTGGTGAAGGGGGAGAATATTCTGCCTACAGGACCATGACGTTGGATGCGAGAAGGAATGGCTTGCCTGTCTCTGCTTTGTTCTCCGTGAGCTACGGAGATGATTTGCTCTCACCGTTTTCGGTTGAAGGGACAACCGTTGATGTTGAATTGCTTTTGCGAACCGTGCTTGAGAACTCGGAAGGCGTAGCCGACCAATGGGCTGTAGAAGCGACCGTCGTGGGCTCACCTGCAGCGCAATTGGTGGTTGATTCACCAACCACTTCTCCATCCGTGTTGGTCATTGATGTCTTGGTGAATCAAGCTCCTGAGGTTGAGCTTCTGGAACCGTATGCGGGACAACGGGTCATGGAGGGAGATTCGCTTCGCGCAGCAGCTTCCTACAGTGACGACATGGATGAACCGCCCACCCTCGTTCTTTCGTGGCGCGTTTACGATTTGCAAGGGAACACAGTGCTCCAAGGAGGCGATGAACCGGTGTACAACATTACGGATTTGACGGCAGCCTTCTACATCGTTGAGGTGACGGTAACCGATTCATTTGGTTTGGCAACATCTGCCTCCATGGACTTTGAATACACGCTTCTTGACACGGACAACGACTGGTCAGCCTCCTGTTCAGCAACCACCTGGTTTGACCCAAATACGGGCAAATCGTGCGGCCCGAACATCTACGATGAAGACGACGACAACGATGGTTTCAGCGATTCAAGGGATGCTTTCCCGCTTGACCCTTGTGCGCAAATTGATTCCGACGGAGACACGCAACCCGATGACCTTGATTGCCCCGAGGGGTATTCCAGTTGGCTCACCGAAGACATGGACGATGATGGCGACGGGACACCCGATTTGCTGGAAGGTGTCGAGTCCACCAATGACGATGTGAACGTGAACGGACTCATGGTTGTCCTTGCCCTTTTCGTCGTCGTCGTGTTGGTGTTCTTTGCACGGCTACGACGCGGGGGACCTGGCGACTTGTCCTCGCTTGACCAGAAGCATTTGTGAGCGTGAAAGCATGGTTGATCTCCCTTCGGTAGAGAATGTCGCAACGCTTGCCGTTGCCGTTCTTGCGGGAATTGTAGCGTGGGATGCCTACTGGCTGACCAAGCAACGTCGAGATGTACCGGAGCTAGGCCAACTTCCCGGAGGTGGTTTTGCTTGGGAAAGCGAAGGCGTCCATGAGGCGGTTCGGCAGTGGGGCAACCTCGGTTCCATGGCCGCCATGATGGTGCTTCCGTGGGGGCTCTTGGAGGCCAGTGACACCCCTATCATCTACGCCATTGTCTGGGATTTCTTTCTTGGGCTTCACCTCATTTCCTTGCTCATTCCCAAACGTTATGCCATCACTTCAACCCATTTGTTCGCTGATGGCCAGCGCTATGCTTGGGAACGGCTTCGATTAGCCAAACGCCAACCAAAACGACGCATCATGCTGCTGCGAAATGGATGGGGGCCCTTTGGCCCATTGCCTCTTGGGGGGGCTTCCGAGTCCCTGGGTTTGGCCCGCGAATACATCAAGGCCATGGAGCAAGCTCGCCGTGAAAAACCAGGTCGATCGGAAAGCGAGTAGACGGCAACCTCTTGACCTTCTGCGTTTGCCATGGAGCATGGAATGGACACGCAGCGGCGATGATTTGTTTGTGAGGTTGGACCCAGGCGAAGAAATTCACGCCTCGCTCCAAGCTCTGGCCGATAAGGTCGGCTTCGATGCTGCTGCCATCACCAGCGGCATCGGCCGAACCCGAGAAAGCACCTACGGGTACATGGACGACGATCACGTCTACCACAGGGTCACCCTTGAGGGGGGAACTGAACTTGTGACCCTTCAGGGCAACTTAGCCCGGCGAGAAACCGGTGAAGCCTTTACCCACATTCATGCCACCTTTTCCGATGATGACCTCAAACCCCACGCCGGCCACATGTTTTCAGCAACCGTTCACGTTGTCGCTGAAATTCACATGCGAATTTTAACCCACGCCATCATGACGCGATGCCCGCTTGAGAACAGCGAATTTGTGGCGCTCAAATTCAATTGACGGGCGAAGAAGCGATGCTTCATATCCTGTGCCGTGCCTCTTTGATTCATGAGCGAAAAAGCCTCTCCATCCGGTGGCCGAGACGCTCAAATTGACCTCTTGGCCAAACAAATTGCCCACCATTCAAACCTCTACTACAACCTTGCACGGCCAGAAATAAGCGATGCAGAATTTGACCGACTTTGGGATGAACTCAAGCAACTAGACCCGGACCACCCTCAATTGAATCGTGTTGGTGCGGACGTCGCTCCTGGCAGCGTCAAGGTGGATCACCTGTTCCCCATGCGCAGTTTGGATAAGGCAACGACGGCAGAGGAGTTGAACCACTTCGTCAACATCACCACTTCGGGGGCGATGCGTTTTCTTTCCCAACCAAAGTTGGACGGTTCGGCGCTTTCGTTGGAATACCGCATGGGTCGATTGGTGCGAGCGGCGACCCGGGGAAGCGGTGAGCGTGGCGAAGACGTGACCCGCAATGCTCGAAAAATTGCCAACGTCCCCCACACCTTACCCGTGGCCGTGGACGTGCACGTACGAGGCGAGGTCGTGATGCCGCTGGCCGTGTTTGAGGCCAAATACAAAGACATCTCACCAAATCCTCGAAACCTCGCCGCTGGAGCGCTTCGTCAAAAGCACGCTGATGGCAAAGCAGATGCGTCGGATTTGGTCTTTCAAGCGTACGATGCCAAGCTGCCGCTTGGCGAGAATCGGCATCCTGACAGTGAGCCCGTGCCTTCGATGGAGAACGATACCGACATGCTCGTTTGGATGGAGGATTCGTTGGGCATCGTTCCTGCCCCGTGGGAGGTTCATGAAGGAGCGTCGTCTTCTGAAACGGCGATTCTCATGGACCATTCAACTCAGGCCTGGGCCAAAAAACGGGGCGATTACGCTTACGAAATTGACGGCGTTGTGTTCAAACTCGACCACCTGGGACAGCGAGAACGCCTGGGCATGACGGCGCATCATCCGCGTTGGGCGCTCGCCTGGAAATTCCCTCCCGAGGAAGCCTCGTCGGTCCTCCTTGACGTTGAATGGCAAACCGGGCGAACGGGGAACATTACGCCTGTGGCACGGATTGCGCCACAGCGGGTTGGCGGTGTGACCGTAGAGAACACCACCCTGCACAACGTTGGGGAGGTGGAGCGTCTTGGCATCAACATCGGAGACAACGTGCTCATCGTTCGACGTGGAGACGTCATTCCGAAGATCGAACGCGTGATTGGTCCGGCACGTCCGAGCGATCTCGATGGTCGCTCCCATGCTTCTGGTGAGCCGTTCATCGGGCAACTTCCCGCGTACGGCCCAATTCTTACTCCCGGCTCTTGTCCTGCTTGTGAAGGCCAAGTGGAACTGGAAGGGGCTTTTCTGAAATGTGTCAACCTCTTCTGTGTCGCACGAACCAGCCGCTCAGTTCTCTATTGGTGCCGTGCTCTGGAGCTCGACGGAGTGGGCGAAAAACTGGTCGACCAGTTACTCGAGGCCCAACTCATCTCGTCGTGTGCTGATCTGTACCGCCTTACGTTGGATGGCTTGCTTGAACTGGACCGAATGGGGGCGAAATCAGCCAACAACGTCCTTGCTGAGGTGGCGAAATCCCGAACCATGAGCCTCGGAAAATTCCTCCATGCGCTTGGTCTTCCCGGGATTGGCCCGGAATTGGCAACGTCGTTTGCTTCGTCTTTGGGCGACGCCACCGGCCTCTTGCAGTGGCTCGATGCCGCTCATGCATCAATCGGCGACGATGCCTATGGTCCAGAACGCGGAGCGAACGGCAAGCCGCATGCTCATAACCAAGCCATACGCACCATGCTTGAGATCGATGGAGTCGGTGAGATTGTGGCGTTGCAATTGCGAGATGGCTTAGCTTTGCGTCGCCCTCTTGTTGAGGACCTCATCGAGTTGCTCACCATTGAACAAGAACAGGTGAAAATGGCAGCAGGGCCCTTCGTGGACATGACGTTTTGTGTCACTGGGACCCTTTCCGCTCCCCGCAAAGAGATTCAACAACGCATCATTGATGCCGGGGGGAAAATCGTTGGAAGCGTTTCGGCCAAACTCACTGTGCTCGTTGCTGGTGAAAAAGCAGGCTCCAAACTCGCAAAAGCGACAACTCTTGGTGTTGAGGTTTGGTCGGAAAGCGAGCTTAACGAACGCCTGTCTCTTCGGGAAGAGAGCGAGGCAACACTCGCTCAAAACGCCGAACAATCCTCGCTCGCCGACTTTTCCTGAGCCGTCAACCGTAGAGCATGGCGTTTGAAGCTGGATTGCTCTTTTTTGATTCACTTGCGGATTCCATCAGCGCACTGATTTGGGCCTCAAGCAATTCAGCCTCAGCGAGCAGCGGCTCTTGGGGAAGGTCAATCGTGGGCAAGAGGGTGTTGAGTTTCTCAATCAAGGCGGCAGCAGCACGAGCGTCCGGGAACCGAGGGTCGGCCTCCACCATAATGGACATCGTACCGAGTCCACGACGAGAGGCTTCACTGAGAATTCCGGCGTTCATGCCACGAATGACCCCGGTCTCAAGCAGCGGAATGTCCATGTCTTTGAGCATTGAACGAACGGTTTCATTGCACCCGATGCCAACCACGTCAATGGCTTCGGTGTCTTCGTATTCCACCACGGGGTCCACACCATCCATGCCGCTTTTCATGCCGCTTTTGGCAAACGCATCCACCACAACACCGGCCAGCACCTGATGTTCTTTTGACCACTCAAAGAGCGCCCAGACAATTTTGTGAACCAAGGCTTCGGGCACCACCATCTCACTCATCAAGAGAATGACCTGATCGCAACCTTCGATGCTGCACTTCGGTTTTCCCGCATAGGCGCGGATTGGAGGAAGAGGAACACCCTGGTTGATCATCGCCAGTGCAGGTAGCCGGTCGTCGACCAATCCCCCAACAAACTCCAGGTCAAGGTGGTCAATGAGGTAGTGAGCTACGATGCTTGAGACCATACCGACGCTTGGAAAGCAGGCAATGACCATGGCATTTTCGTGTTCAATGAGGGCGTTGATGCGTAGGCTTGGGGCATCCATGGGCTTGGGTGAAACCCGATGCCCTTCAACACTTTCCCCGCTCGGGCACCAAACCTTCTTCATGAGCGGCGGCCACCTCAAGCCTATGGAGCAAAGTGTGGCCCCACCTCCACGGTCACACAAACTTTCTCCATCGGCGTGGAATCGCTATGAAACCTGTCCTAGGATGTATTGGCTAAGCCGCCAACGCCTCCCTCGAAAGGCCGGCATGGCCGCCTCGCTGGGGACCGCTGTCCACGCCTCCATTGAAGACCTGCTCAACATGGACCTTACGGGCCGTGACGGCAAGGAAACGGGATGGCTTCCGATGACTGGAGAGCGTTTTCTCAAGAATCGGTGGGACGAAGAGAAAGCGGTGTTCATGGCGACACCCCGCCGCCCTGACTGGAAAGAGGCCAAATGGAGTGAGGCCAAGAGGCAGCACAAAGGCGGTGTTGTCCTTCTTTTGGACCACATCGGCGCGAAGCATCTCGGGCACGAACACGTAACGGTCGCACTCTGGCGGCATCTCCAATCGCTCACCATTGCCGTTGAGGGAGAACTTGTCACCAGCGATGGTCGGTTGATGGGTCGGCTGGACCTGTTGTTTGCCGATGTCGACGATGCAGGCCAGTTGCAAGGTTGGCTGGTGGCGGATTTGAAAACCGGACATGCTCCTACAGAGGCCTTGAAGCCCGAGGTGAATCGACAATTGCGAATGTACCGAGACATCCTGTTGGCCAACAACCCATCTGCACCACCCGTCCGCACCGAAGGTTGGTACACGAAAACCGCCTCGAAATGGACCGCCGTAGGGGGGAGCGTTCTCGAACATGCTTACGCTGCTTGGGAAGCAACCCAACCAACAACCATGCCAATGGACCCCACGCCTGGGCCGGACAGTTGTGGAGGGTTTTGCGATTGGAAAGCATGGTGTCCGCACTGGTGGACGTGGCGCCAAGAATCGGGCACACTGCATCAGGGTGACTTCTGTGATGCTGTGGTTCTCCTTCATCGATACGAAGCCACTTCGGGGGCAGCTGTTCTCGAGTTGTGTGAACCATTGAACGAAACCGGTCGGGCCATTCCTACCGGTCATCAAATCTCTGCGCGATTTGATGGTCGAGGCAAAGACGTGCTTGAAGCGCTGCAACAGAATGGCCATCATGGCCCTGTGTTCCTTGGTTCGGTCATGACCGGGCGCGGAACATGGCGAATCGGTCCTTGGTGTGACGTTCTACCTTGGACTCCTCTTCAGGACGGCGTGCCTTACGAACGGCTCACTTCATGAACGCAGGTGGGCTTTGATTTTCGCTTGCGTATCTGGACAATCCAGGCCCTTAGGCGACAGGAGCCAACCGATGTATGACGGGTCGTTGGTTTGAACTTCCCGAACATACCGACCACGGTGTCGTCCGAAGGCGAGCACCAACTCACCCCCGTCTTCCCGGATCTTCCCCATGGCGTCAACGGGCGCGAGGTCGTCCAGACCACGCCCTAATTCAGTTGCGTCCTTCGCACTGTCGCCATGCGCAATCCATCGCTCAAGTTCATGGATAGGCCGGCGAAAGGCGCTAGCATGTTCCACGCTCAGTCGCCAGAAGAGCAACATGGTGGCAGCAGCATCGGCGGCCGCCGTATGAGCCGCCTCGAGTTGTATCCCATGGCGCTGACAAAGTGCTCCGAGCCTGTGCGGTCGCGGCAATTTCAGCCGACGGACGAGTTCCAGTGTGTCCATGATGGCTTTTGGCTGGGGAGCCAATCGCCCCATTCGGAGAAATTCTGTTTTCAGCATGGCGTAGTCGAAACTGCGGACATTGTGCCCGACCAAAATCGCTCCATCAATGAGTTCTGCAAGTTCATCGGCGACGTCGGACAAAGGCGGCTTATCTCGAACATCATCGTTGTAGATACCGTGGACATTGCTGGCTTCATGTGGTATTCGAATGGGGGGTTTGACGATCTGTTCCACATTCACAGGCGTCCCATCGCCCAGGGTGCCAATAAGAGCGTATTGGACGATACGGTCGTTGTTGGTGGAGATACCAGTTGTTTCAAGGTCGAAGGCCAAGACTTTCTCTCCTTCAAACAAGTCTTGTGCCATGAACAACAAGCACAGGGCATCCCCTTTGAACATCACTCTCAAACATCATGACTTCCTCGGTTCAGCATGGGTCTCAGGGATTGGTTCACCCCCAAGCCATCTCCCCAAGAAGGGAATTCCGATGTTGATGCTCAAGTCGACGATACAGCCAATGACAGCGAAGCGTTCGCAGCGGTTCAAGCAGCAAAGGCTAGCGAAGCGATGTCCTTGTTGAACGAGGAGGACACCGGTCCAGTGCCAGACTTGCACATCACGGCGCCTTACGATGCAAGCGATGCCGAAATTGATGATTTACTCACGGAAGAACATGAGGTCTTCACCCACATTGACGAGGTTGAAGTGAAGGATGTTGCGGCATTTGACGACCCATATCTATCCGCCACCATTGAAGGCGATGTTCCCGAAATGGTGGTCTTTGACGACGAAGAAAAAGGGCCGTCTGTTTAATTCTTTAAGCCGAACCATTAGAAAGGGAGAGGCAAACCTATCGTTTATGGTGAGCATGGGTTCGAAGCAATTCTTCGCCATGCTCGGCGTCCATGTCATGCTGTTTAGCCTCCTTTCTGGGTGCATGGGAGCCCTTGACAACACCGTTGACCCGCGCGCCACCCTTGAAGCGTATCCAACCCTCATCCAGGAAGGAGAAATGGTTACCTTGGACGCCCGTGATTCCTCACCGGTTGAAGGCGTCATCACTGCGTATGCATGGGATTTTGGCGACGGTACAACCGCCGAAACCGTGGTCGGATTCACTTCTCACACGTATCTATCGTACGGCCAATACACCGTTCGCATCACCGTCACCAACGACCAAGGTGGCACCGATGATGCGCTTGCAACCATCGTTGTCAACGGGGCTCCAAGCGTGAACATCTCTATGCCATCGATCGTGCGTGCTGGAGATGCCGCTCTTCTCGATGCATCCGCTTCCTTTGACCCAGAGGGCAATGACCTGACGTATCAGTGGGACTTGAACGCCCTTGAGGACAGCGACGGAGACGGAAACCCCAGCAACGATGCCGATCAAACGACCCCAACGGTTCTGCTTGACACCTCTTCTTCCGGCTATATCTATGGGTCGCTAAGGGTTGATGACGGAGCAGGAGCATTTGCTGTTCAACCGTTTGAAATCAACGTGACTTCCCGAACGTTCCAGGTGACGTGGATCACCGAAACCTACGAGGTAGCATGGGATGAATACCTCGAACAAGGCGAATCGTGGTCGGGCAATTCGACCCCGGGAGAAGTTGGGCGCGTCATGTCGTTCAATGCCATCTTGGAACTTGACCAAGACGTGGCCCCTCCACACGACAACTTCACCCTTGCTCTGAACATTGTTGAAGACAATTACAATCGAAGGGTCGCCACTGAACCTGGCAATTATTCCACCAATGAGCCTGCACGAGCGGAGATGTTCGAAGACGGCATGAACGTGCGCGGCGAGGACGGCATGTACACTTCGGATTCGGCCGAGGAATTGCTCCGAATGCTGTTGAATTCGAGAGAAAGCGGCAAAGGCCAAGGCGCTTGGGTTTGGACGGTTGTTGCTCAGCAATCCGATCCGGATGCCTTCATCGGTGAAATTGATCCAGACCCGGGCAACGATTGGACGTTGACGGTCGAAGTCGTTGTCATGCGCCCTTCGTTGACCGAAGTTGCCCTCGGTTCGACCAACAACCAATAGCGAAAGGGGTATGAAGCGGAGCCGTTTAGGACGAAGTGGTTACGATGGTTGACACGGTTGAAGTCGGACGCATTACGCTTCGAGATACAGTTTCGTTGGACCTCTCCGTGTGGATGAACCACCCGGATGATTGGGATTTCCGGCCCTTGCTAAGTTATGCGGGCACGACCTTGACCATCACGTGCGCCAACAAAGGCATCGTGTTGGCTAACGCTGATTTGGACGAGGAACAAGATGAAGCTCTCCACCGAGACAGAGTGGCTGAACTCCGTGTGAAATTTCAAGTCCATGGAATGCACGGTCGGCTCAAGGACATTCAACCCATCATCGCCGATGGTAAGGCCAAGAAACTTGCAACGGCCAATTGGAAAACGACTCAGCCGGTTAAATTTGAGTGAACCCCCAACGAATCTTTGATAACGGTTCACGCCGTTTTCTTTGTTTATGTCTCGACCACCTAGGAAACGAAGCCAAAAGCAGGCACGTTTTGAGCGTCTGGCCAACGAAGTTCGGAAGTTTGTTTATGCCAATCCGGGTTGTTCCGCCCAAGCCATCGTTGCTAGCCTCAACCACGACCAAAAAATGCGAAACCACGGCCTAACACCCCGCAAAGTTGGCTTTTTCATCACGCGCAACCTTCGTCAGTCGCTGACCTGGTGGCAAGATCACCGGGCTGGTCGTCGTGTATACGGGCCGTCAACCGATACTGGACAGAAACCATGACCGCGTCCTTCGTGGAAGCGGTTCGCTCATGTAGGTTCGTTGATGTCGGCAGACCATGGGGGGTTCGGTCGCTGCCTATTTTGACCTCGATGGAACTTTGCTCAATGCTTCAAGTGAAAAGACGCTTGCAGCGCACTTGGCACGCCGCCGTCCTTGGCGCATCCCATGGGGCACACTCGCGTGGACGGCAGGTTTCCTCACCAACCTTTTGCGTGGAAGAGCGGTGTACGATGCTGCACGAAACCGAGGGCATTTCTCATTGGCTTCTTGGGACGTTTTGGAGCGTTATTCGGAGCGTCTTGCCGAAGACCGCCTGAGGGCGCGTATTCCTCAACAAGCGTGGGAAAGATTGGCGTGGCATCGGGAACAAGGGCATCGTCTGGTGCTGGTGACCGCTACGGTCGCCCCAATGGCCGAGGCCATGGCCAAGGTCCTCGGTATGGATGAAGTGTATGGGTGTGGTCCTCCCGTTCGAACCGGTATCTTGTCCGGTTCAGAGCGCGGATGGAGCGTTCCCCGTCGAAAAGGCAAGGTCCCTGTCGTTCAGGCCGATGCCGCAACCCACGGGCACGATCTTTCCCAGTGCTACGGTTACGGAAACACGCTGGCCGATTCGTGGTTCATGGAGTGTTGCGGTCATGCCGTTGCCGTGAGTCCCGAGGCTTCACTTCGCCGCCATGCGCAAAGCAAAGGGTGGCACATCGTGGATTGGTCTTCATGAGTTTATGTAGTCTTGAAATCCATGTTTGTCATGGATGAAGCAATTGACTCGCACAAATTATACGACGCTACCTTTCAATTCGGCACCGTTCAGGAGATTCGACGGAGTCGCATGTACAACCGCATGATGGGCGTCGCTCAGGCGACCGAACGAGCGACGCATCTTGTTTTGAACATCGTGGAGCAGAATGAAGGCCGAATGCAGTTGGACGATAATGGACATCTCCTTATCGTTGGCAGCCTAGGTATTTACCGCGTAGATCTTGGCGCGTTCATGGCTAAATTTGCAAACCCGTTTGATTACAACTCGTTTGACGTTGTTGAAGTTCATCCGAAGAATGGACTTGTGAAGGAGCCAAAAACAGCGTGCGTTCAGGTGCAGCCGCAAAAAGACATGCCCGCCTACGATTTGCTTGCCGGTTACATCCTTGGGTTGCTCAACGATGAGGTCACTTGGCTCCAAGAGAGCTTGAGTCCACTCCGGCGGACCCTCTTCCAAATCTACGGCCTCGCCCGTTCACCCCTCTCCCCAAGCATGGAAGCCTACTTCGCGAACACCATCAATGGGTCGTTTGATTTCAGCAACGACAACTTCACCTTCAACGGGACGAACGGTTGGAAGTGGCGCCTGCACTTTGGTCAGCCGTTGGCAAAGGGCTTCAAAATTGAATACCAGAAACCACGCCAAACCTGGTGGAATCTTTTGTTTGACGACCACGACCGCGACTCAACCGGCCATTACACCATATCTGGCTTCTTTGAAACCGTTGAGCATCTTGCCCAGTGCCCCGCCTTGCTCAGGGAAGTGAACGACTGGGCCACCGACCCAATCTTTCTGCGCAAGGTCGCCAGCGATTACCCTCCTGTCGCCAAAATTCTTGCTGAACGCCTCACACAAGAGAGCTATGACCCCGCAAACATCTACACGTTTTACGATGAGCCACTCGAAGAAGAACATCAAGTCGTGGTCAGGAAATTGGACGAGCTTGTCCTTGAACGAGCGTATGCTTGAACCGCATTCAAGCAGGTCGCGGGTGAAGGGTTGGTGAGCGGCCCCACCGCGATTTGAACACGGGTTCGAGGCTCCGCAAGCCTCTGTGATATCCAAGCTACACTATAGGGCCAATTCGGTCCACTGGCCACCCCAATATAAGCGCGAGGGTATTCACTCCCGCTTGTTGCACAAGGGTTCATGGGCGGTGTTGTTTTGGCATAAACATGGTCTTGGAAGTTGAGCGTTCAGTTGAATTCTCCATGGTCGATTTGGCCAACATTGCGTACTACCCACGTATCTATGACCTCGCCCACCGCTTTTTTGAGTCGGTTTGGACCGATGTATGCGGCCAGTCATACCCGCACATCATCAATGAACGCCGCCTTGGATTTCCAGTGGTGAACGTGGAATCGGCTTTCCACCGTCCCTTGCGCTACGGCGACACCATCACGGCTCACATCACGTTCACCCGTATCGGGACGACCTCTCTTGGGTGGAGGTATCGTTTCTACAATCAAGAAGATCACCTCGTTTGGTCTTCGACGCAAACAACCGTATGCGTCAACATGGACACAATGGAGCCAACCCCCATCCCGGACGACCTCCGGAATGGGATGAAGGTGCATTTGGAAACGGAGGGTGAAGCATGATTCAAGCATCTGATTTAGAGGTCCGTCCCGATGAAAAAGGTCCAAAGAACCTTGCTATCTTGCTCTTGTTGAGTTCGCTCATTGTGGCCGGCATGGGTTGGCAAGATTGGCAACTTCACAATGACGGGTTGAGCGATGAACAGATCGAAACGTTCCTCGCTACACCCAACAGCCAACCCGGCGAGCCAACCACCGTTGAACAATACCGTGATTTTGAGGCCGACGTCCGCGAGAACAACGGCTATCTTCTACGGGGCGTTTCGTTGATGCTCGCTTCGGTTTGTCTGCTTGTCGGCGCTCCGATGTTGTACCGTCTGCAGCGCAGAGGAGCGCACCTTTGCACGGCTGGCGCTCTTATCGGTCTGTTCGGTGGTGTGGTGGGCAGCATGACCATCAACAGCGCAGCTCAAACCTACCTTGGAGATGCGATGAAACTGACCTACGAAATATGGGTTTACTTGTGTGGGACAATGATGGGTCTTTGTTTAGCGGTCGCTGTTCTTCCGCTGTTGAACGCCAGGGCGCGTATAGCGCTTCATCCAAGGGTAGCCATTGTCCACGAAGAGGAATGACGCCTCATTCTGGTTGAGGCCATTTCTTTGCAAGGGCCTTTCTCAAGTCGTCGTCCATGGTGGCGTTCCACCAATCGCTTCCTTGCCAGATGGCGTATTTTCCTCTAATGCCACGCAAATCTGCTCCCTTGAACTGGCAGTTTCGAAAGTTGGAAAGGTTCAGTCGTGCTTTGCGGAGGTCAGCGCCCCGGAAGTCTGAGTTGTCAAAGGCGGATTTCATCAAGTCGGCCTCAACCATGGAAGCGCGCCTGAAATTACAATTGGTGAAATCGCCCTCTGTCAAATCTGCACGGTCAAAGATTGTCCTTCGAAAATTTGACCCTGCATGCCGGCCTTTGCGCAGAATCCGATCGCTGTGGTTTTGAAATGAGTAGTCCACCACTTCGGCTTGTTCAGCCGTCGTTTCATCGTCCCTCGGGTCGCCTTGTCCACCGCCCGACATAACCATGCTTTCACCTCAAGCGTTGGAGCGCTTATCGAGGTGTGCTTGGCCTTCGGGTGTAAGGATTGCGAATCGGTTTTTATCGTCCTTGCCGTTTGGTACGATGAGGAAATTGCGTTCTTTTAGCCGGTTAAGGTAGAGTGAGAGGTTGCCGGGAGGTTCGATTCCGGAGTCGGTAAACAACTCGTTCACCACACGAGGCGGACTGTCGCTGATGCCTTCCACATTGCGAAGGTAGTGAATGGCTCCGAGAACTTGATCCGGCTTCCGTGTCAGAGCACAGTTTTCCAACAGAGCCCTAAAGGCGGAACCGCGTTCTGGCAAGCCAGCGTCACGGGCGGCGACGACAGCCGCTTCCATGGCGGCTTCTCGCGCTTCTCGGATGCGCTCAAGCAGAACTGTCCACGTGTGTTCTGCCTTGGTGTGCATCATCTGTTCGTCAATTTGAATAGCTGCGCCCCCTAGGTCAATCTCGACGTCGCCAGCTTGAATTGTAAGTTTCAATCTTTACACCCTCACTAAAGAACAGATTCTGTTCCTTCATAACCTTATGTTGAGAAAAAAAATACATTTTTGCGCGGAATTGGAGGGTTCTTCGAAGCGAAACCAACTTAACAGGGCGGGAAACACACGGGAATGAGGCCTTCCCATGATCCGCCGTAACTTCCTTGGTTTTCTCATTGTGATGTTGTTTGTTGCACCGGCATGGTCCTTCATGTTCGCCCAAGCTCAAGGAGGCACAATCGTGACGTTTTCAAACGGAACTTCGAGCAACACCATCACCGTCAACACCACCGGACAAACCGGTTCAATTGGCTTTGAACTCGATCGAAACACGACCATAACTTCGGCTTCCTTTTTCATCAAACCCACCACTTCCGGACCATCTCCAGGCGCTCTTGCATTGGACGTCAATCAAGACGGATTTTCTGAGTGGGCGTTCAACGACACGGGGTACGGTGATTTCGGTCATCAAACCGTGTTCAGTTCGGGCAACATTACCGAATCGCTGGCGATTGACCCAAACCAAGGGACCGTTTCCAATCCTGATTCACCGCCGTTCTTCATACCCACCGGTGCTTCAATTTCTACCACCACGCTTGATGTTGGTTTTTCACCGAGTCTGAGTGGAGGTTACTTCCAAACGGGGTACATCCATGCTGTCGACAAAGGTGATCTAAACAACGACAGCAACACTGAATTCGCGCTTCTCTCTCGCACGGCCAACGTTTCCGTCGCCACCCCAACAGGTCCCGCCTTTAGCCAAGTCCCGGCCTTCCGTATCGCTGCGTATTCAAACACTAC
>DANX01000009.1:29661-33887 GCA_002502295.1 Euryarchaeota archaeon UBA561
TCGCTGCGTATTCAAACACTACGGGCATCACCATGTCTCCGTGGCAAACCACGTGCGCAAACGCCACCCAAATCATGGTGGCCGATTTGAACGGAGACAACCATGACGATGTCGTCGGTTATGCTCCTGCTAATGACCGCCTGTGCATCCATTTTACAAACACCACCGCCGGTGGATTTGAGCCACAAATAAACGTCACGCACGCATCAAACATCATCGACTTAGCCTTCGGGGACTTTACAGGCAATGGCTTGGATGAGATGGTGTCCATTCGTTCTGGTGGAAAAGTGTCAATAGACCAATTCAGCAACCGAACCAACACCTTCACCAACCGAGACAACGCAACAGTTTTTGAATCCGGGTCGACCAACAGTGTGACGTTAACACACATGCTCTTCGCTCACTTTGCAGGACCACAAAACAACCCCTCTCTCATGGCGATGCAATCCTCTGGAACCGCCAACCAGGTGTACTGGGATCCCACCAACAACGCCATTATCGTGAGCTCCTTCACTGTCTCGGGCATCAATCAGGGCTCCATCGTTGGTGATTTTGACGGGGACCAAGATCTTGACATCCTCTCGCCTCGTCCTACAGGCCATCGTTCCATCAAGAACGATGGTGTATTCGGCTGGGACGGGGACAACCACAACGCCATCCTCACGTTGACGAATGCTTCTATTTTGGACTATGATCTCGATTCTGACGCTCATTTGTTGGTTCCAAATCAGGGAAATCCAGACGGTAACCCAGCAACACAGACCGGCAACGTGTCAGCGTATGCTTTCTCCAGCGGGTGGAACTACGATAACCGTGTCAGCAGCCAAACCACGGCCGTCTTTGATCCATGGACTTCTCCACGGGCCGTCCACTTTGGTGACATGGACGGCGATGGTTCCATTGAACAACTGATGCTGGTCGGCGAAGGCAACCAACACGGCATCTTCGTTTCAGCCTACCACAAGGTCGGTTACGACATCGATCGCGACGGAATGGTTGACGTGGAGGCAGAAGGCTATGCGGGCAACGGCAGCAACGGTTTGTCAATGCTCATGATTGAGGACATTACGGGCGAGTTGACAAACACCCTCAACGTCCTCACGCCCGGCCTCCCTTACACCTCGGATGGATATGGAATTCAGATGGCGGCGGTCAATCTTTCCATGCATTCAATCACCGAGGGCACGTTCACGTACAGCGGCTTAGAGGTTCACTACACAGCCGACTTTTTAGTTAACACCAACCCAAGTATTTCGGGCAACCTTAGCAATGTACTGAATCAGCAGATGACAGCCGGGTCTGGCAAATTGCTGATACCGTTCAGTTTCAATTCCACGAACAACGGTACCTTTGTCATCTACAGTCCCAACTTGGCGTTCGTCAACGGCGCTCCAAACATCGCCCTTCCACCCACTCCGGTTCTTCGGTTTGTTGATGTGGAGTCGGACCGCGTGATGATTGAATGGCAACCCATCACTGCCTTTGGAGATGATTTGCTTGACTTCGTCGTTTATCGGTCGCCTGCTGGCCAAACCGTTGACCTGCAAAACCCATTTGCGGCGACGATGGCGAACAACACCCTCGATTCTACCGTTCAACCGGGCCAGTCGTGGACGTATTGGGTTCAAAGCGTTCATGAATTTGGCGTAACGAGTAATCTTTCGTCCCCACTGACGACGACCATACCGTACCCGGTTCCGAAATCCTACCTTCCGAACCTGACAGCCGCTGATGTTCCTGAAGACGAAGGTGGGGCATTGAACATTTCTTGGAGCTCAGGGGATGAATCCATCGTTGAGCATCGCGTGTTCGTCTTGCCGACCAACTTCTCTGATGTGGCTTCCCAGACCACCACCTTGACGACCAACGCAGCCACTACATCGCTGATCATTTACGAAGACAGTGTTGGTCATTCTCTCATCGATGGTGTCGCTTACTATGTAGCCGCCATTGGCGTGGACGCTTATGGCAACGCATCAACCAATGTCACGACGATTGGGCCAGTGTATTCACGTAACGATTCCTCCCTGGACACCGTTGTTGATGTTAGCTACACTGATTTTACAGGCGGAGAACTGGATGGAACGGTTGTGCTCGCTCGCACAAAAGGGTTGGAGGTTGCTGCTCATCTCCATCAAAACGGGTCAGGTATTGCCAACGCCATGCTGACGCTGACCATCTCGGGAACGGATGAGACATTTGATGTCGAAATGACCACCAACACCACGGGACACGCCACCCTTTCAATCGATGCCCTCTCTAGCCTTGGACCGATCGACGCCGTGGGTCCGATGACCCTCAAATTGGCGTATGCAGGCAGCCAAGGGAACGCCACAAACCAACCCCTTGGTGGCACTTCATCAACGACGGCGGCGTTCGGTACGGTGTTGGTATCCATCACACCGGATGAGCCAATTCCTGTTCAACCAGACGGCTTCTTTGAAACCATCATCGCCGTGGACGCCGAAGACAGTGTTCAGGCGATGTATCTGGCCAACATGGGTGTGATGTGGGAAGCGTTTGGCCCAAACGGCGATCAGATGAGCAACGGCTCCGCCGATGTCCGTGGTAACGAACTTCTCGTATCAGGTAACGCTGCGTATGACGGTCATGTAGTGATCACGTTGAGCGACGACCCGCCCGCCTTTTACATCCCGGGCTTGACGAATTCGTTCGCTTTGCAATCCTCTCCAGTGATCGACAACGTGACTGAGGAAACCAACGAGACGAACGAAACCACGGAGTACACGTTTCCTACCGTGACCCTCCCTGCAACCGTCGATTGTGAAACGGCAACGTATGCTTGGGTGGACAACGGCACCGATGAAGGTATCTTGTGCTTCATCACCAATCCAAATTACTTTGATGTGTCCGTCGATGTTTCTTGGAAGGTGATTCCTACCACACCCCCACCGTTGACCTTTGAGTCGTCCGGGTTAGGGGGTGCCGGGATCATTTCGCCAGGAGACATCGGAGTCATTAAATTCTCACCGGTTCGCAACGGACCATCCGATGGGCTGTTCCCCGGCATTCAGGGTGTGAAGTATGTCGTTCACATCACATGCTCGGACCTCTATCGCCAGTCTCAATATCAGTGCGATTCCATGACCACACCAACCGCCAGTACGGAAGGTGAATTGCAATGGACACTTGGAGAACTGCCCGCCCAAACCGTTGACGACACGCCAATTGAGGATGATGCGTCAAATGCCATGACGCCGGTGCTCGTTGGTATTGGTTTGGTTCTTGCCATCGTGGCTGCTGTTGTTGGTGTTCTTTACATGCGGGGAAGAGACGACTTGGACTTCGTTGACGACGATGATGACGACGAGGATTATTTCGAGCAAGCCTTGTCCGCACCCGAGCCAATTGGGCGCTCCACAAACGTCGACTTAACCGCTTCTAAATCCCTTGACGAACTCAAGGTATCGGGCAAATCTCTCCACAGCGACGCCCCCGAAGGCCTCGCAACATCGCCGAGCATCGGCAGTCGCGCCGACGCTTTCGAGTTCGGTGCAACGGCCGAGGCCCCTGCTGAAGAAGTCCTTGAAGAATCGGAGACTTGGGACGAAGAGACGGCAGAAGACGACGGGCGGGAGGACGAAGCCGTAGCGGAAGATGACGGCATTACGGTTGATGAAAACGGTACAGAATGGTGGGAAGACGAAGAAGGCGTTTGGTGGTACCGTGAAGAAGGCTGGGAAGATTGGGCCGCTTGGGAAGACTGATTCAGACGGGTCATTTTTTACAGAACCATGACTGGGACAACATCGGAGCGGCTGTTATGGATGCAAACCTGCAATCCTACTCACTGGTATTGCATCAGGACGCTGACCCGCGGACAGGGGGCGTTGCCGTCTGCGGTTTCACCACCGCCGGCATGGTCGGTGTTATCGCTACTTCACACATGATCAAAACCCTGGGATTACGACAACTTGGAACCGTGATGCACAAGGATTTCCCGGCTGTCGCATTGATTCATGATGAAGTTCCAAAGCACCCGGTTCGTGTGTATCAAGGCGATGGGATCGGCGTGTTTACATCGGAAATTCAGTTTGGCACAGAGACCGACATCATGTTTGCTTCAACCGTTTTGGAGTGGTTTACCAAGGGAGGGTTTGACCAACTCATCATCATCGATGGCATCACCCGACCTGAAAAGGAATTGAGCACCGGTGAATTGTTCGGAGTTGGTTCCATTCCCGCCGCTCGTGAACGTCTCAAAC
>DANX01000105.1 GCA_002502295.1 Euryarchaeota archaeon UBA561
ACATGATGGGGAACCTCGAATTGGAACGGCTCACACTTGCAGGTATGGCGCTTGGAATTGGTCGCCGAGCCCTCGACGAAATGAACCGCTATGCTACCGACCGAACAGCGTTTGGTTCTCCCATTCGAGATTTTGGTCAAATCCAACGGTACGTTGGCGAGAGTTGGGCAAAGTATCGGGCCATGCGAGCCTACATTTACGACACAGCCAACAACCTCACGATGGGAACGGCTGGTCAAAGGCTTGACTCCGATGGAGTGAAACTCTTCGCCACCACCGCGGCCAAAGAAATTGCAGATGCCGCCATGCAAGTGATGGGTGGTTATGGATACGTTGGAGAATACCACGTTGAGCGCCTGTGGCGGGACGCTAAACTCTTGGAGATTGGTGGTGGTACGCTCGAATCTCACCAGAAAAACATCACGCGAGATTTGTTCAAAGACGTCGATGCCGTCAATCGATGATGTCAATTTCTTCGTTGGGTGACAGGACGTCCCGGGTGGTTCGCCATGCGTTGGCCACCAAGGTCGAGGAGACCAACACCGCTACGGCGATGGCAGTACCCCATGTCCATACGCTTGACATCGTAGAAATTGTGTTGTCCGAGAGCAACAAAGCCATCACGGTGGTGATGCCAACGGCGAGCCCTGTTTGGACGAGCATGGGTTTGGAAACCCGTAGGAAAGGAGCTGTTTTTCCGATTTGGTGCAAGACAAACATGACCCAGGACCCCGCACCAACGCCCCAAAGGGGGATTTCAGCAGGATAACTTGAGAACAACACGATTCCATTTGAGGCGAGGTACCTGTCCATGCCCGTAAGCAAGACAACCCAAACCAAGGATGCACCAAGCAAACTCAAGGCCGACGTCATCCCTTTCGAAGTGCCCACGGGTGTTCGGGTTGAGTCGGTTTCGAGGGTTGAATCATCAGCATTGCGGCTGGCTTTCTCTTCAATGGCCAGCGCACGGTAGGTTTGTTCAAGTTTGTCGACACGGTTCGAGAGCGCGTGCATGTGGTCCACCAGCTCCACCAGTATGTTGTGTTCTTCGGCCATCAAGGCCATCCGTTCTTCCTCAAATTCAGGCAGAGTGATCATCGCTGGAGCCAATTCAATGTGCCCGTCGTCTTTGAGCTCTGCCCGCGTGTCTTCGATTTTCTTGGTGAGCTGTTCGTCCTTCTTTTCACGGCGTGCCTCTTTGGCGTCCGAGACGGCCTTGCTCGTTTTAGCTGCGGCCTCTTTGCTGGCGTCCGCCACTTTACCCATGGCTTCTTTTGTGGCTTGCGTTGCCTGTTTAGAGAGTTCAGCAATCCGACTACCTGTTGAACCTAAGCGTTCAGCAATGGACTTTGGTGGGGTCCGGGGTGAAAGTGGGTCTCCGGCCATGATTCAACTACGGTGGTGATGCATGTCAAACCTTCGTTGCATCAATATTCTACTGGAACCGGGTCAAGTATACGCCAAAGATACCACGCAGCAGCTGTTCGATAGGGGCGCCATCGCTCAGCAATTTGCCCGACCGCTTCTTTTGATTCGGCTTCTGGAACGAGACGCTGCGTCCCGCGAATCAATCCAATGTCGCCCAAACTGAACACATCGGGCCGAAGAAAGTGGAACATCAACAGCATTTCTGCTGTCCATGGACCGATGCCCCTGAATTTTACCAGGTGCTTCATGATGGCTTCGTCGGTCATTTCGGCCCATGGTTGATTTAGCAGGGTTTCGGATTGTTCAGCCAAGCCGTAAATGTAACTGGCTTTTGGCCGAGTGACTCCACAGGCCGCAATGCTGGGCTGGTCGGTCTCAAGGACAGCTTGGGGCGTGACGTCCCCAAGATGCGCAACCAGACGGCCCCAAATCGCATCAGCGGCCAAAACAGATATTTGTTGCCCAACAATTGACCTCACAAGTGTTTGGAATAAATCCTCCCGACTGGTAATGCCCTGCGGCCCAAATTGTTCAACGACCGGGCCGAGAAGTTCATCCTTTGCGAGGTAGGCGTGGGCTTCATCCCACCATGCAGGTACTTTCCCGGCCATGGTGCTGATTCGGGAGGTGGGGTTTTGAACCCGCGCTTCAAGCCATCACCATGCGCGACGACCTTCTCACCTACCTCGGGCTCAAGGATGTGCTCCGGCAGGGCTGGGTCAATGCAGGGGTTGAATCCCCTGAATCAGTAGCGGCTCACTCGTGGGGCATGGCCATTTTTGCACTGAAATTATGCCCTCCTGAACTCAACCTTCAACGCGTGCTCACACTGTGCCTTGTTCACGATCTTCCCGAAGTTGTTGTTGGGGATTTGACGCCGCACGATGATTGCTCCACCAAAGCCAAGGACGAACGCGCCGCCATGGGTCAACTGGCGCCTGAATGGGTGCCCTTGCTGGATGAATACGAATCCCAGTCAACACCAGAGGCCGTTTTTGTACGCTCCCTCGATAAATTGGACATGGCCCTCCAAGCTGAAATTTACATGGGTCGCAGCGAACTCGACCTCTCTCAATTCATTGAAAGTGCAAGAGCGGTGCTTGGAGATCATCCTCTGCTTGAGTGATGGTTTTCCATTCACTTTGAAGTTGAGGATGGCTCTTGTCCATGCGTCAGCCACACGGCCCAGTTTGTATCCAAGTGTTCGCTTCGTTCGTAAGCAGAGCACTCCGAAACGCTTCCACAAAGCAGGTCTGACCTATTGCTAGCCAGCGTCATGATCATTTCATCAAGAGTTACCTCGGCGTTTGTTTCGTAGATGGCACGTATGGCCATTGATTCAGGTAATTCTGCTCCGGCACCCATCTCTAACCATAAAAAATCACCACTTTGATCTGCGTTGCCTGTGGTTGGAACTGTCGTGTTTTCCCAATGATTTGCTGATAAAAGTCGTGTTTCGTTCACTTCCCAAAGAAAGCCAACATAGCCGTTTGATTCGTACCTGGAAATGGGTTCAATTGGAGAACCAAACAGCAACGTCATGTTGGCATCAACATGGCCGCCAAATCGGTACCCGCTTTGTTGCGTGAAAAGGTGAGTTGCCTCGAATTTTTCAATGCCTTGAAGGATGGCAAACTGCGGGTCTTCGTACCTGAAGGCAGGGGTTTGGGCGTGCAAGGCCATGGTTATGTCCAGTGTTGTGAGCAAAATGGCATCATCAGGAAGGTCCGTTCCGACCTCCACAAAAATCTCGGCCCAACTGGTTCGTTTGGTGTTTAACCTTTCAGAACTGGGCCCCATCTCGTCAATTCCTTCCCAGATGGGTTTCACTGAGGTTAACAACACCAGCACCAAAACAACGGTGGGTGCTTTGAGTTGTTGAAAACGACCACCAAATTCGTCTTTAACATATACGAAAACAGCCGGTACGCCAAGGCAAAGCCCTGCTAACCACGGCGTAGAATAGCGCTCCCACCCAAAGTCCAGGATGTAGCCGTGGAGCACGATGGCGGGAGCTATTGCGATCCAGAAGAACAGAAATGGGCTATTTCTGTGTTTCAATAAGAGAGCAGACCCATACAATGCAAAGCACAGCACCAGCCCATGCCACTCGTCAATGAACCCAGTTAGAAACATTCGGAACGTGTAGTCTTCTTCTCCTGCGGATAGGGCAGAAACACTCGCCATGGTCCCGGTGATTTGGGACTGCAGCGGACCGAACACGGCGCCGCTCCAAAATAGATTTTTTAGCATAAAGAGGGCTAGGAATGGCAAGTATCCACAAAGAATCCACTTCGCCCTATCTTTCCTCTGTGTCGCAAAGAGCATGGATGCAATCCAAGGTCCCATGTAGAGATATGCATACTTTGTAAGGCCAGCAATTGCCGACAGGACCCCTACGATTACGAAGGTCCGATGTTCATTGTCCTCTGATGTGATAAGGATATGGAGCGTCGTGATGACCATTCCTGCAAGAACTGAATCCAACATCAACGTTCTGCCATACATGATGGTGACGGGAAAGGTGCAAAAAACGATAGCGGCGAGAAAACCAAATCGTTTGTCAGTTAAATGTTCGGCGAAATGTTGGATTGACCAGGCAGCCGTGATGAGCAACATCGTTGGTACAGCAAACAGGGTTGTGTTCTTGCCGGTAACAAACAATTCAACGGCAGCAATACCGGAAACGATCTCTGGACGAAAGGAGTAATCCATACCCTGGTGAGTGGGTTGCCATGTCCATGCATCGAGGATGCGGTTGGAAATTTGTAGATGGTAAGCTTGGTCGTAAAAGGCAGGGGAAAGATGGTATTGGGTTAAGGTCCCGAGTCCAAACACGACGGCTGGGACAACAACAAATCGTGCATCAAAAACGCTTAATCTCGTTGACTTGAGTTGACGTATGGCCAAAATACACAACGAAAAGACGGCGGATAGAAGCACAAACGGAGGCATGTAGAACGATGCTCCAAGGGACATGATGGCACCGACCAGCATCAAGAAAGGCATCGCATAAAACGTCAATTGGTGGCCCAGACTTTCATCGAGACCCATGAAATCAATCCACGGCTGCCCTCTTTTTACGCCTTCTCTTACCCAGAGCCCCATGTTCTTAAACTTGACAAGGATGGTCGGTCCGTTGCACATGCCAAGAGCACCGGTAGAAAACATTGGCGAGGCGATTGACGAGGTGCTCGACTGGGCGAGCATGTTTGATCATCACCTTGGCGTTTCGGATTTACTTCGTCATCTGCGTATCGAGTGTTCGGAACAAGCGCTGCTCGAGGTCATCAAAGATTCCCCATGCCTTCGTATTGATGAAGGGATGGTGGTTTCAACCAAGCATACACGAAACCCGAACTTCGCCGAACAGCAACGAATGGCAAAAGAACATCTTCACGACACTGGGTTGGTGTTGGGAATTCTTGCCGCGTGTCCGTACGTAACTGGCCTCTCAATTACCGGCTCGGTTGCTGCAGGCATGAACCGAAAAGACGGCGATGTTGACGTGTTGATCATCACGAAGCCAGGGTGGGTCTGGAGGGTAAGGGCTCTGGCCATTTATCTCTCACATAAACATCCGAAAGGGGCCTTGCTGTGTCCGAACATGGTGATGTCCCAAGACACACTTGAGTTCACCCCGAGCCTCTACAGTGCACGGGAAATGATGCAGATGATTCCCGTCAAAGATACGGGTGGATTAGCACATCTCTACGAGGTGAACCATTGGGTTTGCGATGTTCTCCCAAATGCAAAGCCAAAGCCCCGGTTGCTTGTCCAAGACGAACGAGGTAACCCTTGGTGGTGGCGGGTCATGACGTTACCCCTCCTCGGCTCGCTCATCGAACGGTGGGAGTCATCGAGAAGGATAAAACAGCTAACGGTAGCCTCTGGCTCGAGTGAAGCGATTTACACAAAATCAGTGTGTAGGGGCCACGAACATGAACACAAGCAGAGGATTGAGGCCACTTACGCACACGTACGTGAGGCGATGCCATGAACGCTGAGGATTATCACAAATCCGTGGCTGATTACTACGACGAGGAAGCGGAGACCTTTGAGGGGCGTGCCCAGCAAAATCATGTTCTCGGAACACTTCGTAATCGTTTCAGGGACGTTGTCTTGGAGGGGGAAGTCGGGCATCTTCTTGAGATTGGCTACGGGCCGGGTCTTGACATGGTGTGGTTCGTTAAACAGCCCGATGTCGCCAAGGTTTCTGGATTGGACATCACCTCAGAATTTTTCAAGATCGTCAAGACCAAAGCCGAATCACACGCCAACATGGAGCCACATTTGGGTGGTCCCGAGCAGGCGTTGGAGTTCATCGGTGAAGGCACGGTTGATGCTGTGTATGTGTTCTTCGGTGCCTTGAACACCACAGCTGATCTTGAACGGGCCGTGGAGGGCATGGCTGCCGTTTTGAAACCCGGTGGCCGCATCGTTGCGACGTTTTTTAACAAATGGTATGCATTTGACATCCTTTGGAACGTCATGACTCTTCGGCCCAAGAA
>DANX01000019.1:0-179 GCA_002502295.1 Euryarchaeota archaeon UBA561
CGTGGATCTCCGACCTCAGCCTTGTAGGACCACCCCATTAGGAGGACACGGGCGTCTTTTGCTGGAACTTCTGCTTCGAACAGAAGGTCTCGAATCACACCCGCCACGTGGATGGGCATCGAGCGGTTAACACCTCGTGCGGCCGTGATGAGGTTGGCCGGCACGCCAACGTTAGCAGC
>DANX01000019.1:563-5115 GCA_002502295.1 Euryarchaeota archaeon UBA561
TGGAAGTTCCACTTGGTGGCGGCCGCGGAGAGCACGTCCTCGACGTCAACGCCCAAGGCGGGGAAGATTCGTGCCAACTCGTTCACCAAAGCGATGTTCAGATCTCGCTGCACGTTTTCAATGACTTTCGCAGCTTCAGCGACCTCAAGACGTCCAACGTAACGAACGTCTTCGCTGGTGAGTTGAGAATACAAAGCAACCAGCGAGGCTCCGACCTTCTCGTCGCTGCACCCAATGACCCGAGCTACGGAACGCACGCCGTGCGCTGGGTCGCCGGGATTGAAGCGTTCCGGGCAATATGCGATGGTTACATCGACGCCCTGAACGAGACCAAGTTCGTCCAACAAGGGGAGCCACGTTTCTGCCGTAACGCCAGGGTACACCGTGGATTCCAGCACCACAACGGTGTTTGTACCGCCAGGCAAGGATTCGAAGACCGCACGGCCTGCAGCCTCGACGTAGGTCAAATCCGGTTTGAGGTCATGCGTCACTGGGGTGGGCACGGTCACCAAGACCACGTCGCAATGCGGGACGGCCTCGGCGGTTGATGTGGTGATGTTCCACCGCGGGGCACCTGGAGCGGGCACGATGTCGTCCACGTCAGGGTCACCAGTGGGGTTCTCTCCAGCACGCACCATGCTTACCGTGCGTTCGGAGATGTCGACGCCCCACACTTCGAAGCCTGCATCATGAAAACCGATGGCTGTCGGCAAGCCGACGTAGCCCAGACCGATGATGCCTACGGTTTGCTTGTTAGCCTCGGCCATGACGCGAGGGCATAGGATTCAGATTTCAACCTCGTGGCCGTGAACGAGTAGAACCTGAAGCATCGGACCCTACCACCCGCGAACGGCGGTTGACTTTATCCAACGAACGGGGCAGGAGATTCTGTGAACGAAGATTCGGACGAGGGGTTAACACCCCTCTGGCAAGGCGGTGGACGCCTGTCAACTCCTTTCCGAACCGTCCAGCAACTCTGGCAAGAGAGGAATCTGATCCGGCTTCTGGTCAAGCGTGATTTTACCTCACGATACCGACGAGCCGGGCTCGGACTTGGGTGGGCGATTCTAGAGCCGCTTCTTCTCGCTGCAGTGTACACGTTCATTTTCCAAATTCTGGTCGGTACCGATCGGTTTGCTTACCCTCTCATGGTGTTCATTGGAGCCATGTTCTGGCGCTTGTTTTCCACGGTACTTTCCGCCTCGTCAAATTCATTGATTTCTTCAAGGAATCTGTTTCAATTCGCCCGTGTCCCAAAAGCAATCTTTAGCGCAAGCAGCGCGGTGATGGCGTTTCAGATGGCTCTCCTTTCCATGGTCTCAATTTTCCCTTTCATATGGTGGTATGAGCTGGAATTGAGTTGGTCGTACCTGCTCATACCGGTTTGGCTTGCCATAACCGCTCTTGTTGCCTGGGCCACGGGCATCTTATTGGCTCCAATGGCCACCCGAGTCCCAGATATCATGCACGCAATCCGGTTTGTTCTCCGCATTGGATTCTTTCTCTCACCCGTAATGTGGACGTACGACATGTTCGGGAAGCGATTTGGTGACGGGTGGCTTGCAGCGATTGTACAATGCAACCCAACCATTGTCCCGATTACTGAGGTGCGAAGCATTCTCCTCTCCGAACCGACAGGGATTCCGGCGGAAGGCTACCTCATCTTTGCTCTGGTGAGCTTCCTGAGTGTCATCCTTGGAAGTATCGTGTTTGAATCACATGCGCACAAGGCGGTGGTTTACGCATGAGGACGGCGCTTCGCTGCGAGGGAGTTACCCTCTCATATCCTCTTCCAAAACGATTCCAGAAAATGGATGCAACATCAGCTGGAATTTCCAACATAAGTTTTGAACTTCGCGAAGGCGAGGTCCTAGGGATCATTGGGAAAAACGGTTCGGGAAAATCAACCCTCTTGAAGCTCCTCGCCGGCATTTTTCCTCCTGACGAAGGAACCATCTCATTGCGCGGTTCTGTCTCCCTTCTTGCAGGGGTGGGCGTAGGATTCAACGGGGAACTTACAGGCAGAGAAAATTGTTACCTCTATGGAGCATTGATGGGCCGAAGCACGGCCCAAATCGACGCATTGATTGATGAGATTTGGGCTTTTTCAGAGCTCGAGCACTTCTTTGATCGACCGTTTCGAATGTTCTCTGCTGGGATGAAATCAAGACTTGGAATCTCTGTCGCTACGGCGTTCCAACCGGAAATTCTCCTGATTGACGAAGTACTTGGAGTGGGTGATGCTTCATTCCGCGAACGCAGTAAAAAACGGGTTCGTGACTTGATTGACGGGTCCGGTTCCGTAGTCATCGTGTCCCATTCACTCAGCCTCATGAGTGGGATTTGTGATCGAATCATGCTCATGCACCAAGGCGAGTGCATGCTCATCGGCGCACCAGAGGATGCGATTCAAGCGTACAGTGAAATCACGTCACAGTGATCTGATTAAACTCGGCTTCAAGCAACAGTTTGATCGTTTCAGCATGGGGCTTGAGGGCTGGAATCTCTTCCATCCAAGGCGACAGCCAATGGAGTACATCGATTCGCTGCTGGACCACATGAGGCGGATGGGAAATCATCCCCTCGTGTTTGAACGCCCATTTCGCCCAATGCAAAATGAAATACAATGCACGGTAGAGGTCGGGACCTGGTGAACTTCGGGAGAGGAGTGGATGTATGATCCCCCAACCGTGTATTTCCTCGGTGACCTCAGCCTCCTCGTCAAAATCGTAGGTTCCGATGTTCAACGTGGCCCCGTTTGATTTGAGGAGCATTGGGAACCTTTCTTGTTGGCCATCTTCACTTTCTGTTTGACCCATAGGCTCCAAGGCAAAATCCGTCGGATAGAATTGCTCTTGGAGAAGGTGAACGACTTCCGTGATTGTTAGGCCGTCATGGATGCCGTTGATCGCCATTTGTACATGCTCTGGCCAAACCCGCTGATGACCAAAACCCCATGGCGCTACGAACCAATCCACGCCTTGTTTGAGCCCCGAAGTGCCGTGCTGCAAATCCTCTGTTTCCGCGAGGAAACGAAAGTGGTGCGCCAAATGGTGAGTGTCAAACATGTTTTGCAGAAGAAGAATACGTGGTTCGGTAAAATCAAGGCTCTGAACGGTCGTAATCACCCCACGCTCCTCAAGAGCACGTTGTGTTTCTGGGGTCCTTGGTAAATCAAAACAAGCCTCCAGGTAACGCGCGACTGGTGAAGAAAAGTAACGGAAAAAGTCTGTTTGTGGATTCATTGCTAAGGCCGTAGCATCTTTCCCAATCAACCAAGCCAAGCATAAGGAGGCAAACCCACCCCCAGATGATCCGACTAACAAGGGTTTGAGGCTACGCTGTATTGCGATTTGGTGGATAAATTTGGCTAATTGCCTTTGTAAAGATTCGAAACCAGTGAGCCCAGCATACCATGCCAGATTTACCTCATTTTGATGGGTTCCTGGGTCTGAAATTGAAAGAACTGGGCCGGGATAGGAACGCGCAAGGCCCGCCCCTGAAAAAAACGGAGGAAATGATTCAGAGCGATTTCGGACGGCGCCATTGAAAACAACGAGCAATTGGCCTCCCGGCTGGGTTTTCTCGGTGTTTTTGAGCATCATTGGCACTTGATGGCCATCCAATTCAACCAGCAGTGCGCCGTCTTGCCATGCTGGGTCTGCCCCATCCAAAACCAGCTGAGGTTCTCCCCACCTGGACCAATTCAGTGGCTGGATGATTCCACCTCCAATTCTCCATATGCCTCTCCGAGGGTGTGCGAGATGGCGTTCCAATCACGTTCACTGCGTACCCACTCACGAGCGGTATGGCCAAGCTGGCTCCTCAACGCAGGGTCCTCAATGAGCGACAAAAGAACACCTGCAAGACTCGAACTGCTGCCTTTCTCAAACAACAAGCCAGTGGATTCGTGTTGGACAATCTCAGTCAGTGCGTGCACATCTGAAGCGATGACCGCCTTTTCCATGGCCATTGCTTCAAACGGTTTCAGCGGAGAAACCAACTCAGTTACAGGCAAGGGAAGGCGAGGGAAGGGAGCGATGTCAACAAGAGAGTAGTAGGCTTCGACTTCCTCATGAGGAACTCGCCCGGTGAACGTCACAACATCATCCAAATCGTTCGCTTGGCAAGCATCCTTGACGCGATCCATGTAAGCCCCGTCTCCGACAATAAGAACTCGGAAGGGAGTGGATGTGGCGGCTTGAACTTCAGGAAGAGCCTCCATGAGCAAGTCGAGTCCCTCGTAGGAGACGATGGAACCGATATACCCGATGACCACCGCCTCTGGAGGGAAACCAAGGTGAGCGCGAAGGGCTTCGTCGGGCGCCCGAGGAGAAAATCGCTCAATCTCAACACCGTTGGGCAAGTACCCCACCTCGCGTGGCTGCTCAAGGCGCCGGTTGATTTCTTCGATCAGACCCCTTGTGATGGCCAAGCAACCGGTTGCTTCCCTGCAAGCTTGGGTCTCCATTTTGACCATCATCTGGAAATAGGTGCTGTCTTCAAACGCCGGTTGGCGTGAAATACGGGTAATCTCCCACAACCCGCGAAC
>DANX01000083.1:0-3814 GCA_002502295.1 Euryarchaeota archaeon UBA561
TGGGGGCATCGGTGGCATCTCGGGAGGAGCGGGGGGTGCTGCGCCAGGCATCGGTGGCATGGGCGGCATCTCAGGTGGTGCAGGGGGGGCTCCGCCAGGTGGCATAGGTGGCATTGGCGGTAGGCCGGGTGGCATTGGTGGTTTCTCATCGCTCATCGTAAATTCCTCAGCATCGCTCGGGGGCGACGAATTGTTGGATACATGTTGAGCACATAACCATTCTCCAAGGCTGAGTTTGCGTGAGCATCGCCTCTTGCCAGTGCCAAGCGGAAATCAAAGGAGGTTTCTTGTAGGGTCGGCAGAACGGGAAGGCATGGTCGGAATGGACAACAGTTCACCTCCCGTGCTGTTTGTGGTTGGCACGGCTGGTGCTGGAAAATCATCGCTCGTAACTTCATTCCAACGCTGGTCCCGTTTTCTTGAAACCGAAGTGATCGCCGTGAACCTCGACCCCGGTGCAGAACGGGTCCATTACGATGCTGAATTTGACGTTCGAGACCTCATTTCCCTTACCGAAGTGATGGATGAATACGATTTGGGACCGAACGGAGCTCAAATCCTCGCAGCCGACTTGTTGGCAGCCCAAGCCGGTGATGTGGCGGACCAACTGCACACTCTTTCAGGCGAAATGATGATTGTTGACACACCAGGACAGGTCGAACTGTTCGCATTCCGTGAGGCCAGCAACCACCTTATCGAAACACTCGGTCGGGAACAATCAGCGATCATCTACCTCTTTGACCCGATGCTTTCTCGATCGCCCTCCGGCTTCGTCTCGCAGATGCTGCTTTCGTCCATTGTTGAATTCCGCCTCGGCCTGCCGACGAAGAATTTCCTCTCAAAGGCCGACCTTCTTGACCAAGACGAACTTGAAAAGATTCTTGAATGGTCTGAACGGCTTGAAATCCTTGAACTGGCCCTCTACGACGAAGCGGGTGGCCAACGGACGGAATTTGCCATCAATCAACTTCGAATGATGCAGGAATTCTCTCAAGCACCAGGCTTGACCCCGCTCTCCTCTGAGCTGGAAGAAGGATTGGCCGACATCTTAACCTTCGCTCAGGCACTCTTTGGAGGCATGAGCGATGCCCGAGATGGGTTTGCCGCCGACATTGAGCACGAAAAGAATTGAGCGCACAACGCTTAGAAGCCGCCTTGCGCTCGTCCGGCCATGGTTAAACACCTGCTTGCCATTGACGATGTGAAGGATGATTTTGAGCGCATTTTGAAATGGGCCATTGAATTCAAACGATTGTGGAAGCAAGGCGACGAAGTGGCATTGAATTTCGTGCCGTTGGACACCATGGCCATCGGATCAATCTACGAAAAACCCTCGACGCGTACCCGTGTTTCGTTTGAAGTCGGTGTTCAACGCCTCGGTGGGAGTGCGCTCACCCTTCTCAAAAACGACATCCAGCTAGGGAAATCAGAAACCATTGGCGATACATCACACGTTCTCTCCAGATTTCTTGGAGGCATGACCTACCGTTGCTTTGCACACGAAGACGTTGAGGAACTAGCGGAGCATGCTGAAGTTCCTGTCATCAATGCCCTCTCCGCCAAACATCACCCGTGTCAGGCCGCTGCTGATTTGATGACCGTAATGGAACACCACGATGACACAGAAGGCTTGACGGTCGCCTGGGTTGGTGATGGAAACAACGTCCTTCACGACCTCATGCTGGCTTGTGCCATGCTGGGCATTGATGTGCGGTATGCCTGCCCAGAAGGGTACGAACCTGACGAAGACGTGGTCGAGCGGACCATGGCCTACGCCAAAGCCAACGGTAGCAGCGTGATGCACACGACGGACCCAGTCGAAGCGGTTGCTGGAGCCCACGTGGTGTACACCGACGTGTTCATTTCCATGGGAGAAGAGCACATGAAAGACAAGATGTCTGCTTTTGATGGATATCAAGTGAACGAAGAAATGGTCGGGCACATGGATGAGAAATGGTCGTTTATGCATTGTCTTCCTGCTCATCGAGGAGAGGAAGTAACGGATTGGGTCATGGACCATAAACAGAGCATCGTCTTTGACCAAGCAGAAAACCGAATGTGGGCACAGATGTCGCTCATGACGTACCTCATCAACGAGGGTGCCTGGGACGCCATGGGTGAATTTATGGGACTTGAGTCATCATAAGACACTCGCCACAATAAAACTCAACAAACCCATTAGCATTGCAATGCGAATGCGCCCCGCAACGAGGGCGTCTTTTCCTTGATAGAGAGGACCATTCAGCGTGATCAACGTCAAAATGGCTGGGATTTGGAGAGCGAGCTGACCAAACTGGAAGGGCCCTTGCCAAAACGGGACGTAAAGGCAAACAAGGGCAACCATGATGACGACATAAGAGGCCATTCTTACCTTCTCTTTTCCGTACCTCATCGGAAGCGTCCTTCTGCTCCCTTTGTCCGATTCCATGTCCATGCAATCTTTGACCATCTCTCGGGCCAGATTGGTCATGAACACGACCCCAAAAATCCACCAAATGACCGAGAGATGAACTCCACCAACACCTGCTGCTCCGTAAAGGATGACGGCGGCAACCAGCAACGAAATGACAAGGTTACCCGAAAGGCCTCGGTTCTTCGTTGCTGGCCCATGGTCATAGGTGATCATCAAAACAACGGCCAGAACATAGATGCCGATGGTTGGTGCGTAGGTGCTAACCTCCCACGGAACGGAAAGCAAACCTGCAATGTGTGCAAACACGCTTGCTATCCAAAGAACTGCGGTGAACCGACTGGCCTGCGCGAGGCTGAGCCGGCCAGACGGCAATGGACGCATCGGATGAGCGGTCAAATCGATCTCAGCGTCCTTGATGTCGTTCATGGCGTTTCCAGCACCGGTAAAGAACACAACGGCGAGCGTATGGAACACCACCGCATCGAATGGAAAGACTTGACTGGAATCCATCAACGCAAAATATGCGCCCAGCGGAACGGTGGCGCCAGCCAGAACGAGGTTCTTGGGCCGCATCAACTCAATGTAGGCTCCAAGGCTTCCTGCCATGAAGCACCCAGCAACTGCCAATTTTTGATTGCTTGGCCTCAAGCTGCCGCCATTGACCAAACGCAAACTCGCATTCGGAAACCCCCGAGGTCCGTGCCTTCATCAAATCCAACCTTGACAAAGCGACGGTCTCGGGCAAGAACGTTGCCCAGTTGGTTCATGGTGGCGCCCCATCGAAAGCGACGATTCACATGATCGAGAATGGCGGTGGTGTTGGCTTCACCCACTTCGGAGAGGAACGAGAGGATTTCGCCGCGCAAGCGCTGTGTGCGACTCATCAGGCCTCACCTCGGACAATCCGACGGCGCAGAGATTGCATGCTTGGTGAGAGGTGGGCAGGTGCCGGGGCAGAGCCTGGACCTGCGAGAGGTTGCCACCGAATCTGACGGGCATGTTCTGGCAAACGTCCAGTTCCGTAAGCCAGGGTGGTTTGCGCGTTCTTCGCCCAGGCAGGAACATGGACAACGGTCGAGGAGGCGACCAGGTCGTTCATTCGCATGTTTTGGAGGAGGTTGCTTTCTTCCATGCTTCCAATTCAATGGCGGTGGTATATCAAGCGAGCAAGGAGGGGTCGAGGAAAAGAAAAAACCAAAACACTCCGCAGCCTCTCGTTTTTCACTTTTCGTTTTAGGTTAAACTGAATTGAAACTTGTACGAAAGAGGGCATACAGATTCATGGCGTGATGGCTAAATAGGAAAGGACAGTCGGTGGATTTACCACGCTCGTATAGTGTAGTGGCCCATCATGAAGGACTCTCATTCCTTCGACCCGGGTTCAAATCCCGGTACGAGCAC
>DANX01000083.1:4117-4587 GCA_002502295.1 Euryarchaeota archaeon UBA561
TTCAAATCCCGGTACGAGCACTTTGTATAACTTGTTCTATAGATTTCTTATACTATGGTGTTTGCAGATAGTATCTCAGTACGAGCATCCCCTGGTTCGAGTTAATTCAACGAACAAGCGTGCATGCCTGGTTTGCGAACTTGCTGTTCTCCCCCCAAACGATAACAATGAGGAGGGAATCCGGGTTTCATGACCTCTTGGGTGAACACATGGGAAGACCTTCCTGAGGGTCAATGGCTGTCCAACGATGAAGACGGCAGAAATTGGTACCTTGACAACCAAGGAAACCATTGGTATTCCGATTCGGGTGGTTATAGAATACACGTCGTCGAATCAACCGATGCGGCGCAGGAAGTGGAACCCTCACCGGAATCTGAAGAGCCGGTTGTTGTGGAATCGGTCGCAGAGGATGTGACATCCCGTCGGATCAAGTTCGTTTTCGTCGGGGCTGGTCTAGTTATCCTCGTGGT
>DANX01000083.1:4905-5150 GCA_002502295.1 Euryarchaeota archaeon UBA561
GTGGCGTCCGCATTGTTTGTTTTCCTTGGTGAAGACGAGGAACCTGCTTTTCGGGAAGTCATTTACTGGTCGGATTCTGGTCGCGGGTTTTCATTTCTCGACGAGTATGCGGAAATGGTGTATCCTAACGACGACAGTGAATCGTTTTGCGAGGAGTGGAACACTGAATATCAGAATTTTTACTTCCGAAACGCCAAACAACTCGACGAAGGGCGCCCTGTGCCGTTGACCGACACGTGCCATTC
>DANX01000083.1:5502-5677 GCA_002502295.1 Euryarchaeota archaeon UBA561
TACGAGGGCGACGATATGTTTCGAATGTGCCTGTGGGACCTAGGAGTGGGGCAATGCCAAGACATCCACGTGTTCTCAGACGCCATCGTGATTCGGAATAATTACGAAAACAGTTGTCAGATTCTCATCAGCAACATTGAACCATCATCAATTACCAACCGTTCACTGCACATGT
>DANX01000083.1:5997-6582 GCA_002502295.1 Euryarchaeota archaeon UBA561
TTCTGAGGTCATTTTGAACGGAGAGATTCGTTTCGACATTAACGACCCATGGACGAATCAATTTTTACAAATCAGCAGGGACACGTACAACGAAGCTAAATCTCTGGATTGCTTTTTCCCACAATATGAATACGATGGCCCGAGGATGGTCTTTGAGAGCGATTCAGGTGAAGCGAGCCAAGCAACGAACGATTCACTGGCCACCGTCTCGGTTGCACAACAAGAAGACACGGTGGATTACAGAGACGTCCAGTTCCTTTTGACAACTACTGTTGGGCAGGTGGAATGCGAACTCGTTGGCATGGAGAGGGTTGAAAATTCATCCACGGGCGAAGTTGAAATTCGTGAAAGCGAGACATCGGAAGCGGAGTGCACCGTTCAACTCTACGACACCGAAGGTGAGCTTGAATTTTGGCCCCACCTCTCCACCGGCGACATGTTGGTGGTCAAAGAAAACGGTCAGCAAATCTGTGCATCTTCCTGTCTTGCGGAGTTACAGGTTCTTCATCTTGGTGAATATCTGTACCGTGTCGATCTCGAAGTCAATGAAGCATGATGTGAGATACGCTTAAGCAAGCACCGTTG
>DANX01000055.1:0-262 GCA_002502295.1 Euryarchaeota archaeon UBA561
ACGGTCAGACGGTTCGACTGGCCGCAGCAATTCTCATCGTGTTGTGGGTTTCAGCCATTGCATCGGCGTTCATTGACAACATCCCTTACACGGCAACCATGATTCCAATTGTCCTGCAGATTGCTGACAATCTTGGTGATTACCTGCTCGGTCCGTTGATTTGGGCCTTGGCATTTGGAGCATGTTTGGGTGGAAACGGGACGCTCATCGGCGCATCGGCCAACGTGGTCACGGCTGGAATGTCGGAAGAGGCGGGGGACCC
>DANX01000055.1:559-2831 GCA_002502295.1 Euryarchaeota archaeon UBA561
GAGGCTGGCTATCCGATTTCGTTCAACGAGTTCTTCAAAGCCGGTTTCCCCATCATGATTCTTACCACGTTCATTGTCTCGTTGTACATGCTCCTCGTGTTCATTGTTGGTGGCGAGGACAACGCCACCTACGTGAAACTCATCTTGATCGGCATCACGCTGTTGAGCATCATTGGTCAACTCTCCCGAGGGCGCAGCAAAGGGAAATCCTTCGCTGAGGCCTTGGTCGACGACGAAATGGACGGCATCGAAGAAATGGTCGTCGACGTGAAGGACAAAGTCGTCGTCATTCTTCGCGGCGAAGAAGAGTAATCGCCAACAACGGAGCGCTGACTTGAAGTTCTTCCGTCCCGAGGGGTGGATGGGGCAGAACCATGTTTGAGTGCCAAATCTGTGGTCTTCTCTCTCTTGGAGGCACAGCGTGCCCCGCTTGTGGCAGCCAACTCAGAAAGGACCTGTCCGCTGAGAACGCTGATGGAGAAGTCCTGCCCACCGAGGTGCCCGGCCTTGACGACGCAGCAGCGGCTTGGTACGATTTGGAAGGAATTGAACCGCCCACCGAGGAGGATGAACCGGTCATTGATGTGTCCGCCAGCAGCGTCGGTAGCCTCCCTTTCGGCTACCAAGGTGCTTCAACGGTTTACGCTCCAAGTCTCCCCTTTGGAATCGGAAGTTTTGCCGATGGTATCCCGTTTGATGCGGGCGATGACAGAGGCGTAGGAAACGCCCCTTCTTTGTCGGCTGAACCACAGACAACACCCCGTCCAGAACCGGTCGAAACCTCTACGCAAACCGAGGTGTCCGCGCCTCCTATCAGCGAGATGCAGGCCCCACCCTCGCCAACGGTTGACGCGGCCGACGAAACTCCAGAAGAGGTGTTGGTTCTTCCATCCATTCCGGATTTACCACCGATGAACGAAGCCGCCGCCGACGCTCTTCCTTCCGTGACCCCCGACGTGATCATCGCACCCCCGCCAGCACCAGAGGTTAGCGAAATGAGTGCTGAGCCCGTTCGTTTGACTTCTGCCCGGCTTCTAACATCTCCACCGGTCCAGGAAGAGCCTCCGGTTCCAGACTATTGGAAAATTGACGCTCCAATTCCCGATTATGAGGAAATTTATGGACAGGAATCTGCCGTTGTCGAGATGGAATACAACTCGTTTGAGGAGGATGTCCTCGTGTACGATCACACCCAAGACTCGCCTGCAGCGGTGTTCCACAGTCCACTTGAATTCACACCGCAAGCACCCACCAAGCGGGCCGTTACGTTGCGATTGCATCCAGCACAAGCCTTGAGCGTGGATGTCGGACAATCAGCGGAACTGCGCGGGATGATGAACGAAGGTTTCCAAGCTATGCAACGGAATGACTGGTCATCTGCAGCCCGCTCCTTTCAACGGATGGCCGCCGTTTTGCCATCGAACGCTGAGGTCTACAACAACTACGGAATTGCGCTTCTCCAACGGGCGACAGCGATGCGAGACGGTGGCGATCCGCAACAAGAATCCGTTGCTGAAACCCAATTTGAATCGTCCATCCTCGCGCTTCGTGAGGCAGCAAAAAATGCTCCTTCCAACGGTGATGTTCTCATCAATCTGGCCATTGCGCTGATCGAAAGCGGTCGGGATGAGAAAGCCCTTGGAATCATGAACGTTCACAACGCCCGCTCGCCTGGGTCTAAAAAGGGCTTGAACACCGCTGCAGTGGCGATGTTCAACCTCGGTCAATTGACGCAGGCGGTTGAGACCTTTGGCAAGGTCGGCGGAGATGCCATCGTGTCGGAAAATTTGGCTCAACTTTCCCCAAATGTCGCCTGAGCGCTAAGAATGGGCTTCTTTGAGTAAAAAAAGAATGACCGTGGCGCTTTCAAGGGTCCTTCACAGACCGATTTCTTCTTATACGGGGGGAAGGTCGGGTGGTTGCTTAGCACCCTGTCATGCCTGTCATGGTGGGGGAAGGGCTGAGGAGAATCACCCTCGAGGAGGTGGTTTTCTGTTGAAGCCGAATTGGCATGACTAGATACCGAAGGGTTACTCATATGGTGTGGTAACATACACATGTGATGCTACAACCCAACTGGGGGATCGCTCGGCTCGAGTGCCGATGAAGGTCGTGACAAGCTGCGATAAGCTGCGGGTAGGCGCATGTATGCCTAAGATCCGCAGATGGCTGAATAGGACTTCCTGTTTCTTCGGAAACGGTCGCAATAGCGATAGGGAACCCACCGAATTGAAGCATCTTAGTAGGTGGAGGAAATGAAATCAACAGAGAT
>DANX01000032.1:0-169 GCA_002502295.1 Euryarchaeota archaeon UBA561
GCAAAAAGCGTTCATTTCCGTGCCCAACGATTGGCTCGGACAGGTGACCCGTGAAGTAACCACTCGCCGAGGAATCATCGAAGACATGCCATCGGAGGGAAGCGTCACGACCGTCGTTGGTGTCATCCCAATCGCAGAGACCTTTGGTTTCTCCAACGACATCCGTGCT
>DANX01000032.1:456-9998 GCA_002502295.1 Euryarchaeota archaeon UBA561
GAAACATTCGGTTTCTCCAACGACATCCGTGCTGCGTCGCAGGGGCGGGCCGTTTGGAACACTGAGAACCTTGGATTCGAGATTCTTCCACCTCAACTCTTTGACAAAGTGGTCGGGGAAATCCGCCAACGGAAAGGCCTCAAGCCTGAGCCTAACCCCGAATCCTACTATGCCGATTGAGGGTTGTTCATGACCGGAGTCGTTCTTGGACTCCACGTCAATCCGAACGGAGGTGTGCCCAAACATCCGGTCGATTCGCTCGATATTCGCAGCGAGGGATGCGTAGGGGACAAACAAAACGACCTCAAGCATCACGGTGGTCCACGACGGGCAGTCTGTCTTTTGGAGCATCGTGTTATGGAACGACTCAAGGCAGAAGGCCACCCGATACAACCTGGAAGCACGGGAGAAAACATCCTTCTCGACAATCTTCCCGAGGGATCGTTGGCCGTCGGTGCCATTCTTGCTGTTGGCAATGCAGTACTGGCCATCACAGGAGATGCAGTCCCATGCAAGACAATAGGTGCCTCGTTTACAGGCGGCACGTTCAATGAATTGAGCCACAAACGATGCGCAGGCCAAACACGCTGGTATGCCAGCGTGGTCAAACCAGGGACGGTCTACGTCGGTGATGAAGTGAGCATGGTCAATGGAGACGGGCCAACTGAAAATCAGTAAGTTCTCTCAACGCACGAAGTGCAGGAGTTTCATGCAACCGGTTGAGGCAATCGTGCGCTTCTTTGTGGAATGCTTCGGCCATGTTTTTCGCGTAGTCGACTGAACCAAGTTCAGCAAGGGCCAGTAACCCATCCGCCAACGCCTCTGATTTGACCAACTCACCTTTTCCGAGAACAGCCAACAATCGGTCCTTGACTGGACCATCAGGTTGGCGGAGCGCATGGATGATCATGAGCGTACGTTTTCCTTGGGCAATATCGGAACCCGCTGGTTTCCCAAGCGTCACCGAATCAGAAAGAACATCAATGACATCGTCCATCAATTGGAAACACAACCCCAAAGCTTTGCCCCAGTCAGCCATCAATTGGATGACATCGTCGTCTGCTCCAGAAATCCGAGCACCGATTTCGGCGCATATCCAGAACATGACGGCTGTTTTTCCTTCGATCATTTCCAGATAATCATCTTCGGACACTTCCAGTCGGTCCTCAAATTCAATGTCCAGTTGTTGCCCCTCACTGACCCTTCGGACCATCCATGCGATTCGGTTAACGAGGGGTGCCACGTCTTCAGGTTCAAGGTTCTCAGCCTGTACAAGCCGTTCAAAAGCGATCGCAAGCATGGCGTCTCCGGCATTGATGGCCGTCGGCATGCCGAATTCAATATGGACGGCATTACGGCCCCGTCGAAGCTCATCGTCATCCATGATATCATCGTGAACCAAGGTGAAGTTGTGGACGGTCTCAATCGCAGCCCCGATGTCCAGCAGACCTGAATGCGTATCACCCACTGCTTTTCCGACGAGCCATGGAAGCGTGGCTCGCATCCGTTTTCCACCACCTTCAATGAGGTGCATCATGGCGCTTCCCAATCTCTCGTGCCGCGAGGCCTTAAGGCTGTTCTCAATTCGTTGTTCAATGAGTGGTTTTACTTCCATAATGGACGTTAGCAAATCAGCACCAACCGCCCCTGGGAGCATGTAGGTGATGTCGCCCATGTCGTGAATGAGGTCATCAGAGCACTCAGCCAATGCTTTTTGGTCGTTAAAATGAACCCACCAATTTGGTTGCATGATTCGAGCGGCGATGCAACGGAACCACGGGGCAACCGCTTCCTCTGGGCCTCGTTCTTCGACCAGCATGGCTTCCATGGCGTCATGATCAACCCACATCACGTTCGAAACCTCGTTTGGGTTCGGTTGGATTTCCACATCGGCGCACATAACCAGAATATGATCAACTTCGCGTTCTATCCATTCTTCATTCATTCGTGCAGCATACCGCATTTTTGTCATGAAGGTCATGTCATCGGTTGAGATGCTTGCAGGATCAATGCCCAATTCTTGTTCCAACTTGCGTACGGCAGCCCGTTTGACACCCATGGCATCTAACTCATCCATCTCATCGGGGCTGTGGAGCGGATGCGAACAGCAAGCGTTTGCCCACACATTTGGGAAGGTTACCTTCTCCCCTGACCGCTGTTGAAGAAGCATCTCTCCTTTGGTATTGAAGAGAAGGACACTGAAGGCACGATGAAAAAAACCAGTCCCCTGGTGAGCCTTCAGTTTGGAAATAGGGCCAATGATTTGGTCGTTCTCGGCGACTTGAATAACTGCCTCGGCCATCAATGTTGCTTGTTCTGCGTCGTGGCTGTTAAGCGATGCCTGTTCATCACGATCGAGATCGAGATGCGGGACGTCGTCGATTCCATAACCCGGCATGCTTTCACCGGTTTGATGGAGTCGCGGAGGCTACATGAAGAGTTCTCTACCCTTTCAAGGCAGCAGAGTTGTGCCGCGAACTTCGTGACCAAGACAGGCATCCCGTACTCTCATCTCGATTTCACCACTGACGAGGTGAACCGCGACACCGTGAGCAGCGGTTTGGAAACCGCGTTCAACCTTGAGTCCGATGCCACCCGTAACATCAATTTCCGACATGTGTTCACCCTCATATCCGTCTTTAATTCGCATGGTTTCAATGAGTTTACTGGCATCGTTCACCCCGTTGGGAGGTTCGGATAGAATCCCTTCAACCCCACCCATGGCGAACACCAAACGCTGAACGCCGCTCAACTCTGTAGCAAGCCGATAAACCAAATCATCTCCTGAGAGTATACCAAATTCCTCTGGCATATCGCAATCCACCACATCGCCATGCGTCACGACCACGATTCCACGTGGTGCGCCTTCGAACATGGTGAGGTCTCCTTCAAAATTGGGCCCGGTGTTGCGCGCCCAAAGGTGCGGTGGGAGGGACACTGCGGAAACATCGTACTTCGTCAAGGCGTCGATAACGTATTGGTTCAGTTCTTGCATGTCGTTGCGAACGGCCTCAACCGCTTCGTCTTGGGTCATGTTTGGAGGAACACTGTCTCGGGTTTGCCTGCCTTCAGCTAAGCGATATTTCCTTGCTTTCAGATGGCCAAATGAACCGGCACCGTGAACGAGCACCACATCCATGCCTTGTGTCACGCATGCCTCAAGTTGGTTGGCCAGACTATCCAATATGTCGGTACGAACGGTTTTCATCTTGTCTTTTTCAGTGATTAATCCGCCACCCCATTTGATGATGACGCGTTCACGCATGGTCCATCCAAGGAGCGGGAAATGATGAGTCTACCGTCTCATGAGGATGGCAAGGATTCATGAGGAACGGGTTTTCTGGATAAACCATGAGCGAGGAACCCAGCGTTGAGGCATTCATGCGTCATCTGCAAGTTTGTGTGGAAGAGGCTCGTACCATCGCTGATGGAAAGGAGCGCCAGCAACGTCTCCTTCAACTCGAGTCAGCCCTCCAAGAGGCGATCATTTACAAGAACAGAATTGAGGAACTCCAACGGCACGGCATTGACCCCATTCGATTGGTCGAAGCTGAGTCACCGCTGTCTCAGCCACCCGCGCCCAAGAAGGTGGAGGCTTTGATGAGTGGTCAAGGATACTGCTCTGCGTGCAAAGCGATGCTGGAGCCCGATCTTCCATTCTGCCCGGCATGCGGCGCAGAGCAGTGAATCATTCCTCTTCTTCGAGGGCCCATTGCTCAATGATTTCAACGATTAGTGGGTCGTCTTCATCGACTTTGTACAGGTACTCGCCGGGCACTTCATCCGTGAGGAACACGGTCGTTCCCGCACGGTAAATCACGTTGCCGTCAGCGATCGCCCTCACCGTATCAATCTCTAGAATTGTGGGCCGGTCAATGCGAACGTGGCCTGCTTCCATGGCGTTCTGGATTGAGCGCGAGAGGTGAACATGCTTTCGATCGCCCGCCGTCAATCCAAATTCAAGGAGTGTTTCCAGATTGTCTGGTTCACACGGGAAATAGAGCGCTTCGGGAATGTCGTCGGTCGGCAGGTCAAGATCCAATTCGATGGAGTGGCCATAGGTGGCTCGGATCATACCGTTTTCCACCTGATAGCGTCCTTTTTCATCGGCGTTGGCGATGGCCTCAAAGTGCCATGCACGGAGCCAGTGATAGTGGCGGCGTTGTTTTCCAATCGCCTCTGAGAGTTCTCGAGTGTTGACCCAGCCGTTGATGTCCATGTCCACGTTGAATTTTTCAGGAGCGTGGCGAAGAACCAAGGCGAGGATTCGTCCAAGGGAATTTGCCTCTCTGTCACTCATGATGAACTTGCCCTCTTCGTTGCAAATTGGGCAGTTGGAACCGGTGAAGTGTCCGTTGTTTATTGAGCAAGAACGTTCTCTACACTGTCGTAGCATAGTGTCCATGCGGGTGCGACCTGTTCAAGAACCCTACGGGAGGAGTGGAGTTAGAACTGACATCTTGACATCGTTCTGAAGCGCGGGTATGAAATGCTACGTACACCTGCCCAATCCATGGTGGATGTTGCCGTTGTAGGCGCGGGGCAAACAAAGTACGGAAATCATCCCTCTGGCCTCAAAGCCATGTGGGCTGAAGCGGCATCCAAAGCATTCTCCAGCATTGATGGTGATTTTAAGCCGGAGATGATCGATGAAGCCTTCATTGGCACCATTGCTTTTGGCGGCGCCCAACTGGGCAACACTGCTGCGTTGTTGACAGAGCATTCCGGTATGGACGGCATTGCCGTTCGTCGGGTAGAAAATGCATGTGCGTCATCAGGATTTGCGCTGCGTGATGCATGGATGGCCATCAAGAGCGGACAAGCAGATGTCGTGGTTGCGGGTGGCATCGAAAAGATGAACGATTTGACACCCGAACGAAAGCGGTATTGGTTGGGCGTTTCGGGCGACACTGAATGGGAACGTCTGGCTGGCTTGACCTTCCCTGGAACGTATGCACTGATGGCTCGTCGCTACTTCCATGAGCATGACTCAACACACGATGATTTGGTTCATGTGAGTGTTAAAAACCATCATCACGGTTCGATGAATCCTCAAGCCCATATCCAAAAAGAAGTCAGTTTTGAAAAGGCTGCTGGCGGATTCATGGTTGCTGACCCACTCACCCTGTACGACTGCTGCCCCACCTCGGATGGAGCATCATGTGTGGTTTTGGCCGCCGACCATGTGGCTCGAAGGATGACGGATACTCCAGTCTGGATTCGTGGCTCAGGGGCAGCATCCGATCGCCTCGCTCTTCATGATCGACCGAGCATTACGCAGCTGAAAGCAACCCAGACGGCTTCTACGAAGGCCTACGCCATGGCAGGTTTAGACGCAACGCAAATTGACTTGGCCGAAGTACACGATTGTTTCACGATTGCAGAGGTCATAGCCACCGAAGATTTAGGGTTCGCACCGAGAGGAGCAGGGGGTCAGTTTGCGAGGGAACAACAGGGGTCCGTCAACCAAGGAAACACAACGATTAACGCCAGCGGCGGACTCAAATCGAAAGGCCATCCACTGGGGGCGACAGGCACCGGACAAGTGGTCGAAGTGTTCAAGCAACTTCGCCATGAAGTAGGAACTTCACGACAGGTGCGGGATGCTGAAACCGCTTTAACCCACAACGTTGGAGGATCAGGTGCAACGTGTGCCGTTCATGTCTTTGGGAGGGAACGATGATGCCGGCCATGGTTTGGATGGGTTATCTCATCGATGCCCTCGACGACTTCACCGTCATCCAATCTCCCTTCACCATGGAAGGCATACGAGTTTTCGGTGCCGACAGCGATGCGACCACGCTGGCCGTGGCAGCGGTCCTTCACCGACTTCAACGTGAAACCATCAATTCCATTTCAGTGCCCGAGGGTGTGGATGGATTGAGTATTGCTTTAGCTACGGGTGTAGCGATGCATACCGAAGAGATGGAAGATGAAGCCGAATGGGATGTTCTAATGAGCGAAGAAGCAACGCTTGTGCTGGCACGTCATGGTGCAGACGTACACCTCACCGCAATGGATGTGGAAATTGAGGTTGATGCAGGTTTTTATCATGCGATGGAACGCGCCTGGGACCAAGAACTGTCGGTCACACATGTGAGTCAAGGTGCTTATGTTTCTCGTGCTCAATACGAAGAAGCAGGTACGTCGCGTCTTTCACTCACTGGGCAACTGGCCGAGGATGGACCGGTTTGGCCACCGCGGTTTAATCACCTTGTAGACAGCACATCCGTACCCGAACGGACACTTCAACGAACGGGTACCATTCAGACATGGACCACGCTTTCTGCGGCTGGTGCCCCATCTGAATTCTCACTCCGAGCGCCCCTGCTGGGCGGGATAAGTACGGTATTGCTCAGACTTGACGATGGACCCAACGGTGTGTTTCTGACCGTGGATGACGAGGATCCCGTGTTTGCCATGGATTCAAGAATGGAGCTGGTGTTTCGCCGGTTGTATGCCCAAGAGGGTTTTATCCGCTACGGCTTGAAAGCGCGCTCCGTTTCTGGCTAACAAAGCATTCATAGAAAGTCAAGTTTACCCACCAAGCATGGCGGGTTTTGGCGGTTTGAGAAAAGGCAGAGCGGATGCCAAGGATAACTTGAGTTTTAACGAAGGTGGAGATTGCCCTCGGTGCGGCGGTGATGCTCAAGATTCCAGCATGGCAGGCTACCTTCAATGCGGTTCTTGCGGACATGAATGGGCAGACCCCAATCACGTGGACAAACGGAAACAACCTGACCCTCCAAATTATCGCAGAGACGCCGAAATGATTCAGCAATTCAAGGATGAAATGGCCTCAGGAGAACTTGCTAATGTTCTTGGTATTAACAAAAATCTCTCTGGAGAACAAGAACAGTCGCTCAAGCGGCTCGAGGATAAATGGATGGCGGGCATGCAGGGCCACTATAACGCAGCAGCAGAAGAGCGAAAACCACTCATGATCAGCTTTGATGATGATGACAATATTCTTTCAACAGAAGTGGCCGCCATCACCATTGTTTCAAATGGTTTCGATGGTGGCGAAGAAATCCGATTGGAATATCCGGGACGGGGGACTGAATTTTATTCTTTCAATGAGCGAAGCCCAACCGGTTGGAAGCGCGGGCCGAACGCAGAATCCACGGCACGGTCGATTACCAACGTCATCAATCGGTCATCCAAACTGGTGTATGCCAATCTTGATGGTGTTCGTATTTCGTTTGAACTAAAAGATGAAGCCCTGAACGCAGCATCGTTTGTCATTTTTGTAGACGATCCAGGCGGCACGGACATTGTGGCGGAAAAAGGCGGTGTCGTCCTCGACCATCGTGATTTTTCAACGATTCAGGATTACCGTAATGTGGTCGAAATGGTCCTCGAAGACGGTATTATCTCTCCGAGTGAAGATCAACTCCTTTGGGCCATGCGTGAGCAACTTAACATTGACGAAGCATACCACGTCCAAATGGTCGTGGATATTTGTGGGGAAAAGACGTTGAAAGAGTGTACGAATTGTGGCGGCATGGCAGAATTGTATGCCGAACATGCGGCATGGTATTGCCACGCATGTGAGCAGTGGTGTTGAGTACAATCGTCTCTCCTTGTCCTATTCTATAGTTTACACATTTCGTGAACTGTGGATTTTGCGCTATCATGAATGTGGGCACTCTTCATAAAGTGAAGCGGTATCCGAAAGATGGTGAGCCTATGGCAAAAGACGTGTTATACATTGGAATCGATTTAGGAACGTTCAGATCAGTGATGGTTTCATCAGACAGTCATGAGGTGGAAGAACTGACCGTTATCGGTACGCCAAAAGATCCCATTGCCCGGAACTTCCTCAAGCGAGACGTTCTTTTTGGTCATGAAGCACTCAAAAATCGGTTGGCACTCAACCTGTTCCGCCCACTCGAACTCGGTGTCATCAAGGACACCCCTGAAGACCGCGAATTCATTGCTCATTTCATCACCCATCTCATCGGACTATCAGACCCTGAAGATTACGACCGAGTCGTCGCTGTGATCGGGGCACCTGCCGAGGCTAGCCACGTTGACAAAACGGCTATTTTTGACGCCGCTGCTGGATCTGTCAACTCGGCCATGATTATTTCTGAGCCGTTTGCCGTTGCTTATGCGCTTGACATGATCAACCACACCCTCGTCATTGACATCGGTGCAGGTACGACCGATCTTTGTCGCGTCTACGGAACCATTCCTGGCCCTGGCGACCAAATGCACACCGGGTATGCTGGAGACTACGTGGACAATCAACTCATCAAGGAAATTCAGTCAAAATACAACGGCGCTCAAATCACCAAGGACATGGCTCGCCGATGGAAGGAACAATTCTCTTTTGTATCAACGGATGCACCCGATGAGCCAGTCTTGGTAGATTTCTCCATTGATGGAAAGGCCATGACACTCGACATTACTGATTGCATGCAGCGAGCATGCGAGTCCATTGTTGACCCAATCGTAGAAAACGTCAAGAAACTCATCGCTGGATCAAATCCAGAATACCACGATGAGTTCCGCAAGAACATGGTCCTGGCAGGCGGAGGTTCCTCCATCAAAGGCCTCGGTGCCTTGATTGAACGTCGCCTCTCTGACATGGGTGATGTCAACGTTCACGTGGTCGATGATCCAGTTCGTTTGGGTGCCATGGGCGGCCTGCGTCTCGCTATGGAAGTCCCTGAAGAGATGTGGAAAAACCTCACACTCGCTTCCCGCTGACCTTGTCGTTGGACTGATTTATCATCGCGTCTGTGCGACGTTTGAGCCAACGTCCATTTACCTGATGACTTTCGTAGAACCATGCCCCAATTATCTGCAGGTGATGTTGCCCCACAGTTCACACTACCAGCCATCGATGGCTCCACCTTTGACATGGCGACCATGAAAGGGAAGAAAGTGATCCTTACTTTTTTCCGATTTTCAAGTTGCCCTTTGTGCAACATGCGCATCCGCCGCATCACCCAACGTTGGGATGAATTCTCAACCGATACTGTCATGGTTGGCGTGTTTGATGCGACGCTCAAAGATTTGAAAAAACGGATGAAAAAACACGACGTCCCGTTCACCATCGTGGCCGATGAAACGTACACGCACTTTGAGAACAACGGCGTAAAGAAATCCTTCGGAAAATTCATGTGGGGTGCTGCTAAATCTCCGCTCACATTGCTTAAGGCAACCTTGCGGGGCTATGTGCCACTGACCATGTCAATTTCCAAGCTTTCAACCATTCCGGTTGACATTCTGATTGACGAGAATGGAAACATCGTTGAAGCACATTACTGCAAAGACACTTCGGACCATTTGTCCATCGAGAAAATGATTGCTTTTTCGCATGGCAAAATGTGAATCGCCAAGGCATCTCATTTAGCTTAGAGACGAACAACATCAATCTGGGGTTGATCGGTAAGCGGCGCTGTGCTTAGGCTTTTCCAGCCTTTTCGACCTCCGCCCAATCGCGCATAAAACCCTCCAAACCACGGTCAGTTAACGGGTGACTCATCAATTGGCGGAAGGTCTTGGCGGGCATGGTTGCCGTGTGTGCGCCC
>DANX01000005.1:0-154 GCA_002502295.1 Euryarchaeota archaeon UBA561
GCCGGCGGAATCGACCTCCACCTGTGCTTCTTCGGCGTTCCAGGTGTCTGCGGTGCCGGTCACGGAGGTCGGAAGCGGGTGTTCGGTCCACGAAATGCCCGCGTTGGTGGTGCGGAACACTGAGTAGCCTTCGCCTGTGCATCCCTTGTTGCCG
>DANX01000005.1:515-4829 GCA_002502295.1 Euryarchaeota archaeon UBA561
GAAAGTCCACCGGACGAGCAGGTCACCGGAGCACCCGACGTTTCAGGTCCCCACGTGGCACCTCCGTCCTGGCTCGAGGAGCAGAGTGGGTGCGGTGCGTTGCCGTTGATGCAGAACATCCAGGTGGTCGGATGGAAGAGGGCTTCCATGTTCGAACTCGCGATGGTTTGGTGGTCCTGCACCGAGTAAATCTGCGTGGCCACGCTGGGTCCGGTCCAAGAGGCTCCTTCGTCGTCGGACCATTCGACGGTCATGCCGAGCAGGGCGTGCATGTCGAATTTCATGATGCGGCTGGTCCACGGGTCGACGTAGATGTAAGGGTCATTGGAGTTCGCAATGGGCAGCAGTGGGTCGTAGACGTTCTCGCAAGAGTAGTCCAACACGGTGGTCATGCCAATCAAATCGCAGGCCACCACGGCGGTGGAACCGCCGGGTCCGTTGCCGTAGGAACTCATGAAGAGGGTTTGAGACTCGGTGATCCCCATCGTTGGCTCGAAGGTGGACATGCCGATGCCGTAGTAGGTGCCCATGGCATGGAAGGGCGCGTTTCGACCTTCGAGCACGAGGCTGTCGTTGCCCCATGCGTCCACCGCGCCGGGCATGTGGTACCAGGTCAATTCGGGACGTTCGAAGTCCCACACGGTTGGCGCAGGAGCTTCCGGTTCGACTTCTTCTCCACCAAGGCAACCTGCCAACGGCAGGGTCAGCATCATGGAGGTCAGCAGAAGGGCCATCGTGCGCATGGAGCGGTCACCAGTGCCTCGCTTCGCGAGGTTCACGCATCGTCTGAGACGGAGGTTGGACTTGAACGCTACCGTCGGTGCCTGCGCGAGTTTTCGAGGGCTTGTCGGTCCAGCACTGACTTCCCGTAAGGCGTCAGGTACTGTTCCAAGGGGTCGCGCCTGCGGCGGATGGTCCTGGTTCCTTTCCCGCCGACCTTGCCACCGCCGCTGATCTTCCGACCCGACTTGAGCCGTTGCTGCACTTCGAGGGCCCGTTCGCGCTTTTGCGCATCGCTCAAGTTCTTCATGGACGGGTCCTTCATCAGGCCCTCAAGTTCTTTCTTTGCAGCACGTTTCTTCGCGGCCCGGTGTTGGTAGACGAAGCTCAGTCCGGCGATGGGGATGGCGAACCAAATCGTGGTGGACGCTCCAGGATGGAGCGTCAGCACCGGCATCTCCAGCAGGATGAATACGCCCACAAGCAAACCGACGGAGCCGACTGCTGCTGCAGCAATCGTGGGCAGAATTCGACGGACGGAGCGGGTGAAATACCACGTGACAAGGGCGGCAATGATGGGAATGATTTCGCCCTGTTCAATGTCGATTCCTTGTACGTAGAGGGCCTGCACGCCGGCTGTGATACCAATGAACGCCATCAGACCAGCCATCATGCGTAGGCTTGCTTGGGCGACGGAGACCATGATGACGCCAATCAATGCAGCACAGGCGACTTGGCTTTGCGCGGTGTCGAGGGGTGATTCGATGCCGACCGAAAGGAGAAGGTCCAGCATGTTTGGCGCGAGGACGTATCCCGCTGCAGCGCCGATCGCGAACGCCGTCACAGGCAATCGTCGGTGGCCTTGCAACAGAAGAAGCACCGAGAACAGCACGATGGGGGCTCCCGCCATGGGGCCTTGCGCTTCCACGACCAGCAGAAGGTCGCTGCCGGAGGCGCCGATGTCCTCAATCCTCGACACGGATGCACGATGGCCATCCCGGTCTTGATGGTGCCGATGAACGACGCGTGAGAAGAAATGGAAGCTACCGGTCTTCCAGAGGCGATGTCATATCAGGGAGGAGGATGGCCTTCATGCACGGTTTCATTTGTTCGCATCAGTCCCTTTTTCCAGAGTAGAATTGTATTGGTCTTCTAATTCGGTGGCGCGCTGTTGTGAGATTCCCAGCGTTTTGGCTTGAATGTCCAACATTCTTCGCTCATCGTCTGTGATGATCAGGTCGTCCATCGCCACCTTGTACACCTCAAGATATGCATCTTCCTTCGTGATCTTCAACACCTCGGATTCGGTGACTTGCGCTTGGATTCTAAATTCGTCGAATTGAATTACACCGTCCTTGTTGAGATCAATTTCTTCAAACAATTCTTCTCGTGCTGCTTCTGGTAGCTTGGTCACCTCTGGGGCTTCGGAAAATTCGCTCAATGAAATCACATTGTCACGGTTTTTGTCCATCTCTGTAAACGCTTCTTGGATTTCTCTTTCATCGATGGGCGCTTCACCTGTTGTGCCAAAGACACTCATCATATTGATTCCACTTTTTCCATATTTTTCCGCAAGGTAAGTCTTCTTTTCACCCGTTGTCAGGATTTCTTCATACCATTGTTCGAGATACAATTTCCGCTCTTCTGTGAGCCCGTATGCTCTTGCTTGTAGATCCAACATTGACCGTTCTTTGTCAGTGATTTTGTGGTCCTTTTTTGCCAGGTAATACATCTCAAGATAGCCTAACTCCTCTTTTGTATGCGATTCAGGAATGAGTTTTGTTGAAACATTCCCTAGTGTTGCGATAATCGGCTTTCGCATCAAAAGGAGCGTCATGCCGATGAATACGCCACCAATCCAGCCTTGATCGAATACGGATTCCATAAGTTCGGTGCTGACCAAGAAGAGAACGGCACCGGAACCTGCAAAGATGGTCGTTGTGAATGTTTTTCGGAGTTGTTCATCGATTCCGAACATGTCATTTTTGATGACTGCATAGGTGAACACGATGCCTTCAAACAAAGCAGCCAAGACGACAGCTGTGGGCATCAACGGTGGCAGGTACAACAGCACCTCTGAAAACTCCGCGCCCGCATTGAACATGTTTGTCTCCAGAGAGGGGGATCCTCCCAGCATTGAAATCATCCAAAACAAAATGAGCGTTGTTGTGACCTGCATGGCCGTTTTTCCAATGAAACCCACACGAACTGCGCGGACTTCGCCGGTAAGGTTGGAATTTCCCTCCTCTGTGATCCTGTTTCGAGAACTTGTGAGCGCAACAGTCGCCACGATGGCCCCGATAAGTGGGACAAAGAGGAGTACCCGAGTGAGCGGACCCAACGCTACGTTCGACATGGTCATTGGGTACAGGGACTCGTATTCTTTCGAACATGCGACTTCAAAACCCAGTGGTTTTCCGGACGCAGTCCTTCCCTCACCGATACCCACGCTTTCACAATAGACCCAACTGATGTCTCCAATGGCGATGCTCGTTCCACCAGCGAGGTAACTGACGAGAAGCACGAAACTCAAGCAGAACATTGGGACCAAATACAAACCATGGAGTTGGAAAGAGTTCGCGATGAACTTCGCCCATTTTTTCTCGCTGTAGAATGTGGCTGCTCCCATATACAAGAAAAATAGTTGCAGCGACATGGTGTAGTAAACCACGCGAGCAGGTTTCAAAACACTCAACATTTCTTCTGGCCAAGCATAGACCCAGAACAGCATCGAGGTGAAACAGCGTAGTGCTTCGCTGACCAGCATCAAGGCCATGAAGCGGTTCTTGGCTTTTCCAGGATTGGCCTTGAGAATCAGATACGCGAGAAAGAGAAGGAAGACCCCTGACAGGATGCTGAAAATCGCCAGCATGTGCCAATATCCGAGAAAGGAGCCTAAGGAACGGAAGTAGTAGGCAATAGGCGAACCCACAACTCCCATGGCGGAATTTCAATTCAGGTGCATATTATTCTAACGACGTTTTTTTTGCAAACTGCAAACGCCGGACTTTCTCCTCATCCTCGGGACGTGTGATTGCCACCGAATCGGTCGCTTCTTTCAAATGGCCACCGCGGGTCGGAGCGTTTGGTGAGCACCGTGTTGCATGACATTGCAAACCCCACCGAAGCCCATCTCATGTTGCGTGAGATGGTACGCGAATGGGTGCACGAACACGTTGAACCTCAGGCGCATGAGCACGACCGCCTCGAGCGGTTCAACCTCGACCTGATGCGGTCCATGGGCGAACTCGGTCTCCTTGGGCTGACCGCTGGCGAAGCCTACGGTGGCGCCGAACTTGACGCTGTGGCCGTGTGCATCGTGCACGAGGAACTCTCCGCCTCTGACCCTGGTTTCGCTCTCGCGTACTTGGCCCACGCCATGCTCTTCGTCAACAACCTCGCCTTCAATGGAGACGACGGACAGAAGGAACGCATTCTGCCCAAGGTCTGCTCGGGTGAGTGGATTGGCGCCATGGCGATGTCCGAACCCGATGCGGGCACGGACGTTTTGGGACTCAGCACCAGCGCTGTCAAGCAAGACGACGGCACGTGGTTGCTCAACGGTCGAAAGATGTGGATCACCAACGGCGTGCT
>DANX01000121.1 GCA_002502295.1 Euryarchaeota archaeon UBA561
GGCAATGGCTTCGCCTGATTTCATGTCGATTTGTAGCCCTCGCAAAGCCACGACGTTGCCGTCTTCGGCTTTGGATTCGTAAACATGGTACAGGCCATCTGCATAGAGAATCGTATCGCGCATCTTCACTCCCCCTTCAACACGCTGGCCAAGTCAGCCTTGAGCGCACGACGTGTCGTCACCAACAGCGCCACCACGACCGCAGCAAACACCGCCAAGGAGACCAGAATAATTTGGGTCCATGGATAGACCAGCGTGCGCTGTATTGTGGTGGTTGAACCACCGAAGATTTGGAAAATGAACCCAAAGACGTCGAAGAACCCGTTAAAGGACAGAGCCAAACCGACGCCCAGGAGAATACCAAGCGCCATGGACACCATAACAATCGAGAGAATCTCAAAGAGGACCAAACGGATGATTTGGTTGGGTGAGGCCCCAATGGCCTGGAGCACAGCGAGTTCTTTCTGACGTTGGCTGAGCACGAGCGAGAGGAACACGAAACTTGAGGCAATGGCGGCGACGCTCGCCACGACAAATTGCAAAGAGAGCAAGCCTGGTGTGCCGAAGATCAACCCTCCGTTGCGCTCAACTTCCTTGTGCGAGCTCGCCCAATCATCGACGCTCGAGATGCGGGCGTCGGCCGACATGGTGGAACCCAACGCCTCGAGTTGTTCGCCGTCAACGCCGCTGACGTCCACAATCCACGTGGTGGAGGTGTAGTTGTTGGCTTCCTCCTCCCCGATGAAAGCACGCCATGACGATTCCCCGATGATGAGCCCGCCGTCGGCGTTTCCTACACCTGGAATGTATTCGTGGACCCCCATGTAGTGCATCTCATGCGTGAACGGCGTGATGTCAAACCTGAGTTGGGAATTGGCCAGCAAGAATTCTCCCATGATGGGGGTCACGTCGGCTGCAAAACCGCTCTCACAACCCGTCTGGTCTGAATTTGTTCCGTCGGGACAGGTGGTGTTGCTGAGCACCGCCATGGAGAGGTTCATTCGACCGATGCCCGTCCCCCATGCCCCTGTAAGGTCGGCATTGACCAGGACGGTGTTCTCAAGACTGCCTTCACCGCCTAAACTGGCAATAACAGCGTTGGTCAGGTTGGCTCCCGTCAGGTCTGCTCCCGTGAGATCGGTCTCGTAGAAGAGCGATTCACTGAGGTTTGTTCCTGAGAGGTCAGTTCCTGAAAAGTCGCTTTGGGCAAAGTCGGCGAGGCTGATGTTGCGCCCGTTCAAATCTTGGTTGAGGATGGTCAGGTCGGACCAGTCGCGATGCATGTAGAAGGCGTAGGCATCCACAATCCCTTGTGGAGAAAGGAAGCCGTTCGCAAACCCACCCTGCGTGAAATTGGCTTCCCGCTTCTCCCAAACGAAGACGACATTGGCCGATTTCCCACTCGAATCGTCCTTCTCGAGAAGAACATCGTTGAGTTCGTTTTCATTTCCGCCGCGGTCAGACCCAGCGAGGTCAAGGGCGTAAGCAGCGTCTGGCCCGGCGGTGAACCCGCCGGCAGCATAAGCAGCAACCGCCGCCGAGGTCTCTTTCCCGGGCAGGGCTTGTTCGCTCCACCTCAGAACATCACCGTTTCCGTCCAGCAGAACGTAGGTTTGGAGCGTGTCGCCACCGTTGTTGTCGGCCAATCCTAACTCTGGCACGCTGGTGGCAAGAGGTGTTACGCTGCTGCTCGTGAATTCGTCCATGATGGCCAGCAAGGTGGTTTCATTGATGGGTTGTTCCATCGTGATTTTGAGGTCCGAACCAACGGTTGCGTCAACCGTTTTTTCGTCGACAAGTGTCCCGGTGTAGCCCTGAACGGCAGCGAGGGTAACGATGGACAATGTGAGGAGCATGATCACGGCCAAACGGTTCACCGATTCAGCAGAACCCGACCCTTTGAGCCCGCGCTTGACGTCGTTGAGCAACGGAGTACGACCAAAAATAACCTGCATGATTTGGGGGCCTCGAGCGCCGATTCGACCGAGCAGAAGAGCCCCACCAATCCAGAGAGCAAACGGCCCGAAGATGTTGATGAGACCTTCGAGGAAGAAATTGGAAACAATTCCATCCCCGTTCCCGTTGGCTTCGAGCCATGTGTCAGCCACAGCCATCATTCCAAAGAGGAAGGCCAACCAATGAAGCCAGCGTTTTGGTTCGGCTGCTTGCGTCGTTTTGCGAACGCCTTCCTCGATTTCAAGTTCAATGAATTGGCGCGCCCGGCTTCGTCCGAAGATCAACGCCAAACCCAGCGTCGTCACGGCGGTAAAGATGGTTGCGCCAACCGAGAGCGTTGGATTCACGTCAAAGTCACCGGTTCTAAACTCCATGAAACCGACAGCAGAAAGCACGATGGGGACGGCAAACAAAGCGAGCAGGTATCCTGCGAGCCAAGCGACTGAAGACATCACAAACAACTCCAACAGAACCATTCCTTGCAGGCTCTGACCGTCAGCGCCGATGACGCGGTGGATGCTGACTTCACGGCGTCGTTGTTCGAGGGAGAGAACGAGGCCGTAAATCAGGACTGAAATTGAAAGAATGACAATTGGAATCATGATGATGTAATCAAAAATCTGAATCAAACCGAGGAAGATGTTCAGGAACGTGATGGTTCCACTGATGATATCGGTGTAGTAGAGTTCAACCTCCTCGTCGGTATAGGAACCGTCTTGCACATCTTTTCCTAGCGCCTCCAACCATTCGGCAGCGTCAGCCGTTGAAGAGGTTGGAAGGGCTCCCCGGTCAATGGTTAACCCAAGGTACATGTGGTCGTTGTCCATCAACACACTGCGTTGAGTGTCGGTCAAGACCTCCCATGTTGAGAAAATGGGGTTAAATGGGAGGGTCGGATTGCCGAACGGCCAAGGTTCGTAAATGCCCATCACCGTGAGGTTTTCAACCGTCATTGAAATCCGGCAATACATCATTTCGTTGTTCTCGACCGTCACTTCTCCGGCGCAATTGTCGTCGGTCACGGTGCCTTCGAAAATTGTGGATTCATCAACGACATAGGCGAACGTGAGCGAATCCAAGACATCTCCCACGCTGGCCTGGGCTTCGCTTGCAATGGTTGAGGGGAGAATGATGCCGCGGTTCTCGCTCATGTTTTCTGGGCTCGGCCACTCCCCAGAACCGGCGATGATGCTTGGTTTGTAGCGGTCTGCCAGTTCGCCGTCAAAGGCTTCAGGACCGTAGAAACGGATCGCCCGTTGGTCAGAAATGGGTGGGCCGGCATCCTCCGCCTCCGGATAATCGTAGGAGACGTTTGACCAAAGCGGATTGGCATCGTCAACGATGGCCCTCATCTCAAGAGGCTGAGCCACAACGAACTCAAAGTTGAACAGCCCTCCGCTGTGGATGCCCTGTCTTCCAAGCACAAGCGTGCAGTCGTTGAACTGTGAAAAATCGTTCATCAATTCATCGCACACCTCAACCATGGTCGAGGTGTTGTTGGACCAACCACTCACGTTTTCAACCGGCGTCCGAGCGTACTCAATCTTAGCATCGATGGGTTCTGACTTGAGGGATTCCTCAAAGAAAAGTTGGGATAAACCGACCCCGTAGGCCAACACCGTCGTGATGACGAGTGAAGCCAAGAAAACCCCGGCGATGACCGCCAGGCCGCGTTCCTTCCCCCGCCATGCTCCTTGACCGGCCAACCGCAGACGGCTAGGAAGCTCCGATACACGGTGCGTGATGCGACGGAGGCGAGAGCGCCCTATGGAAAAATCGGCGTCCGTTAAACCGTCTTGACGCTCACTCATTCTTCTTCATCTCCCTGGTTTTCGTCAAGACCCCAGGCCGAACGGATGTCTGAAGCTTCGGTACGTCCATCGTTGAGCAACAACATTCGGTCAGCGTTTGAAGCCAAGTCCGGGTCGTGGGTGACCATGAGAATTGAGATCGGATGTTCATCGTCGTGGCAGAGTTCTTTGAACAGCGCCATCACTTCTTTCCCGCTGGCAATGTCAAGGTTCCCTGTGGGTTCGTCAGCAAGAAGGACAGGGCGGTTTCCCGCAATGGCTCGTGCGATGGCCACGCGTTGTTGTTGACCACCGGAAAGCTGGTCGGGAATGAAATTCATGCGGTCTCCAAGACCGACTTTTTCCAACGCCACTTTGGCTGCATGCTCAGCCTCAGTGGCGTTCATGCCCGACAGTTCAAGCGCCATGGCCACGTTGTCAACCGCCGTAAGATTGTCCAGCAAATGGAAGTCTTGAAAAATCCATCCAACCAGTTCACGACGGACATCAACCACGTTTGAAGGCCCGCGGAGACCGTAAGTGCGCTTACCGAGAGTGATGCTTCCCTGATCGCCTGCCAGAAGGCCACCGATGATGTTCAACAACGTGGATTTACCAGAGCCTGAGGGCCCCATCAAGGCGACCATTTCGCCTTGCTCGATGTTCATGTCCACTCCCTTGAGGACGTGGAGTTTGTTGGAGCCCGAACCAAAGGCCTTAGTGAGTCCTTGAACTGATAACATCTCGGCACCTTTAGTATCACATCACCGAGAAGTGATATATCAACTGATGTTTGGACAACCCATTGATGCTCGTTTCGTCAAACATTTCTTACGCTTTCCTGTTTGCCAAAAAACATGCGAAGGGGAGCCGTCATGCGAGATAAGCCGCCGGCTGAGGATGAAGGACTCGTCCGCCAAGAAACCCCTAGGGCAGCCGCCCTCGGCATTGGCGTTTTCCTAACGGCGTTTGGTGGCGTGTTTGGCGGTTTCCCGCTGTGGGGGCTCATCATGATCTTGCAGGAGGGATATAGCATGGGCGAGATGCTCTTCCCCTTCGCTATCTTCGGTCTGTTCATTCTTGTTGGTGGCGGGATTCTCTCTCTCGGACTCAAGAGCCTGGCCGCCGGCATCACCGGCAAGGGGCTTGTGTTCTACGTACCCGAGGAGCAACTGCACAACGAGTTGGCAGTTGACCTCAGCCCACAATACATCAGTGAGGAAGAATTGTTGGAGCAAATTCACGGAACAAAAGCGACTGGAGAGCAGACCAGCGCCACCACGGGTGAGCGTTCTGCACCATCCGCATCGGGAGGATTCTGGGGCGAACTCAACGCTGTTGACGATGAGGTTTGATGCTTCAGGCGGGTAAACCTGCAATTTTTGCCTGCTTTCGCAACAGGTGTCCAAACAACGGCGGGATCAACGCCACCCAGAACATGCCGTAATATCCCAACGGAAGTTGCGGTGCTTCGTCTCGGACCTCTAGCCGCTGGTAAGGTATGCTGGCTTTGAGGTGATGTGCGGGGTGAAGAGGCAGTTCCATCAACGTCCAACGGGACAGGCGGTGACGACTTTCCCATGCGTGGGTAGCGTTTGGTCGCTCATCATCACCTCGTCGTAGACCATGGTGCTGCAGGTAATTGACGAATTCAAGCAGGTAAATCGCCACAGCGGCTTGGGCGACGTAAGCGACCAAGAAAGGCCAGCCGACCAACGCCAAACCTGTGAGAAAGAGAGCTTCAACCGCCAACGCTCGTCGTGTGTCAACGGGACGAGCACGGAACGCACCTTTCACTTGCCGCGGGACGGTCTGCAGAACATGATGGTACACGCTGCGCCCCCATGGTGAAGACGTGGGGTCAACATCCCGTGCCCAATGCCGATGGTGCGTGTGGTTGTGCTCAGTGGTAAAATGCAAATACAGGACAGAGAACAAAGACAAGCGGGCCGTCCACCAACTCTTCGAACGTGGGCGCCGATGGCCCAGTTCATGGGCGGCTACAATGCCAGAAGCACCGTTGCTTAAACCGGCAGAGGCAGCCCCTAGCCCGACCAATAACGTCCAACCGTCAACGCTGACACGCCACAATAACACGCACACCATCAGCGGAACGAGCACCGCATGAAGATGAACGATGACGTCATGAGCGCGCCCTTCCTGAAGTGGTTCGGTTGAGTCGGATTGACCCAGCGCTACTTCGATGATTGGGTAGACACCGAGAAAGAGGATCAGCGGGAGAGCCATCCACTGGCTGCCAAGAATGAGGCAAGCCATGGTGAGCAAGGGCGTGAGGAGGCCCCAAAGATGGGGCACCCACGACCATCGACTGCTCATGGGCCTTGATGGCCGCTATGCCTTGTAAAGGGTGGCTTTAATCGACACCAAACCATGCTCGAATTCGCTCTGAAAAGCTTGTTCGGGCGAAGATACCGTTGCGGGTGACCTGGGCGTTCATTGTTTCATCCACGTAGCGTTCGAGGTAAGCGTCCATTCAAATCGTCCTCCTGGATTGGATGGCTCCACGACGATCGACGCCGGCGCGGTAGAAGGCAACAGCGGACATCCAGCGATGCCAGAAGGACCGACGGAATACCCCGTTTCGGTAGGTAAAGTTCGATACAGCTTGCTCGGTGTAGGTTTCAAGTTCCTGGTCCATGTTTCTCTCCTGAAAGGGTTGCTTCTTTCATGTAATTATCTGTTATCGGACCTATATGAAACTCCGGTAAAAATGCCAACACATAGGTGTTAAAATCAAATTAGGTGTTTTAAAACACATCAAAATTCAGAGTCCGTGCCGCAAGGACAGCGTCCATGGATTGTTCGCCACCAGACCCACGGGACCAGCGAGTCTTTCATATCGTGTAAGGCGAACCGGCAGGTACCCGAGCCACTCCCAACTGGCCCAGCCGACCGTGGACCATGGCTCGAGGAGTGAGCCCGATGGCAGGAATGGACCCCCAGTTGAAAGCCAAGCTACAAAAGCAACGCTACCACATTGTTGGGGAACACGGTGGAGTCAAAACGTGCCACTGGACGAAAGAATCGCTTCTACGCGATCGCCAGTGCTACAAGGGGAAATTCTACGGCGTCGCCAGCCACAATTGCATGCAAATGTCTCCGGTTGTTGACCAGTGCAATCTTGCCTGCACGTATTGTTGGCGCGAACCGCACATGGACACGCTGGAATTGACGGACCAGGATCCTTTGGAATTGCTCTATGAGTCCGTCCGCGCCCAGCGTCGTTTGCTCTCGGGCTTTGGTGGAAACCCCAAAGTGCCTCGTGAGAAGTGGTTGGATGCTCAAAACCCAAAGCACGTCGCCATTTCGCTCAACGGAGAGCCAACCCTTTACACCCGGCTTTCAGAATACATGGATTTGTGTCACAAACACGGCATGACCACGATGCTCGTGACCAACGGAACCTTGCCGCGTGTTTTGGAGAGGTTGGACACGCTTCCAACGCAACTCTATGTCTCGGTGGACGCCCCTAACAAGGAGGTCTTCGATGCTGTTTGCCGTCCTAAATGGAACAGCCGATCATGGAATCAGTTTGAGAAAACAATCGACTTGCTGCCCTCGCTTGACACTCGAATCGTTTGCCGGCACACGCTGATGAAGGGCGTAAACATGAGCGATGAGCACATCAGGCAATTCGCTGCTTTGGACAACCGAGCAGACCCGGATTTCATCGAAAACAAGGGCTATGTCTACGTCGGCCACAGCCGTGAGAATCTGGCGATGGAAAACATGCCAACCCACGATGACATCATGGATTTCTCCAACGCCATCGCCCCGCTGACCGGTCGCCATGTGCTGTCGGATTCCCGCCCCAGCCGAGTCGCACTTGTCGGTACAGAGATCACGCCAATTCCAATCCCCAAACCAACCATGTTCTTCCCCGACGACCTTGGCATCGCACCGTCGGTCAAACACCTCCCCGTCCTCTCATAAACACGCATGAAAGAGACAACTCGCCGTTCCCGGCCGACTGAACAAATGGTTAAGTGCGACTGGTGGGACCAAATAGCATGGGCAAGAAAGGCGTCCTGCTGATGAACGTCGGGACCCCAGACGAGCCGACGACGTCCTCGGTCAAGACCTACCTGAGGGAGTTCTTGTTGGACCCCGATGTCATCGATATCCCCGCACCCCTTCGCCATCTCCTTGTCCGAGGCATCATTCTCCGAACGCGTCCAAAGAAAATCGCTCCACTTTACAAGAAAATTTGGATGGATGAAGGCTCTCCACTGCGGGTCTACTCCAAGCGAGTGACGGAGAACCTGATGGAACTCAACGACGAAATTGACTATGAATTCGCCATGCGATACGGCAATCCAAGCATCCGCCTCGGACTTGAGCGACTGAGAGAACGGGGTGTGGATGAACTGCTCCTGCTTCCAATGTTTCCACACTATGCACAAGCGACCACCGAGTCTTCACTCAAGCATGCGCACAAGCAATTGGCAAACATGGGATGGTCGCCCACGCTGCTCGAAATGGGCCATTTTGAAACCGCTGAGGAATTCATTGGGCCGCTTGCTGAATCGATTCGACCGCACCTGGGAGACGACACCCACTTGCTGTTCTCCTATCACGGTCTACCTGTATCCCATGTCAAACGGATTGACTCGTCCAAGAAACACTGCCAAACCATCAATGAATGTTGCACCGTTCAATGCGATGCGAACAGCCTGTGTTACGGGCGCCATTGCTACGAAACGACCATCGCTGTTGTGGAACGTTTGGGCTTAACAGAAGACCAATGGTCGTTGAGTTATCAGAGTCGAATTGGTCCCGTCAAGTGGCTTGAACCCTCCACAACCAGCATGGTTGAAGCCCTCGTGAAGAAAGGCATCGACAAGTTGGCCATCGTGGCTCCAGCCTTCCTCGCCGACGGCCTTGAGACGCTCGAGGAACTTGACATTGGGATTCGTGAAGAATTCATGGAACACGGTGGAAAAGAACTGAAAGTCATCAATTGCCTCAACGACGATGAGCAGTGGATAAAAGGACTCGAACAGCTTATCCGAAGAGAATTCGACGCCATAGCGGCTTAGACGGCATCGGCAATCCGTTCAGCTTCGGCCACCACGTGCGTAATGGACACCCCGCTTTGGTACCAACTGGCCCGGGTGAATTCTGATGTCAAAGCACTCAGCGAAGCCATGTATCCGGGTGGATAGGAGGGGATGCGACGCTCCCCGATCTTCTCGAACATAACGGGGTCAGCCTCGCACAGATAGGTGCGCAGGGAGCCTTTCACGTCCTCATCGCTCGCTCCACGCTGCGCAGGGGACATCAATCGGAAGAGGCGATGCCCTTCAGGAGCCCTGGGCGAAGCGTGGACGTCGCTCTCGTGCAGAACACCGCTGATGGGCGCATCGGGTTCGGGTATCAACGTCCCATACCCAACGGGAATGGTTCGTGAATCAGCGACTGTGTATCCTACAGCGTAGACGTTGAGGCGGGTGAAATCAGTGGCTGTTCGGCCAAGAGGTGCACACCAAACGATGGAGGAGAGGGGTTGGCTTCGTTCCTCGGCAAGTGCTTCGGGTGTACTGATGTCTGCCTTGAGTGTAAAACGGACGTTCTCGAGCGACGCAAGGGCGCTGACGAGCGCATCAACCAAGGTTTGCATGCCGCCTTCTAGCGAAGCAGTTGTCCCTTTTCGAGGGGTGAACAGCGGATAGGTTTGCTCCATCTTCCGCTTCACTTTCGACCACTTGATGGGAGGGTCCTCACCAAACCGCGTCATGGACGGCATCAAAAAATCCGCGTCGACGTTCATTGAAACATCGTTGACAATGCCCAGGGTCATGGCATCAGCCACGCCCGTGATGGGCATGGCTTTAGCCACGGATTTCTTGCCTTTGCGGGAGGAACGAATCCCGCGCAACACATTGAACGGACCCTGTTTGAGCACCATCCATGGCGAGAGTTTTCGCCTTCTCCCACCTGCGTGTATCCAGCGAGTGGAGGCGCCTGAATTTGACGGTTTGAACTTCGCCTCGAGTCCGAGGTCGCTGATCAATCGCCAAAAGGACGGGTGCGGGCGGGTTGCATTCACAGCTACATCGCACAGCCACCCATCCTTGGTCCATGTCTCAACGGTTCCGCCGCATCGGTCACGCTTTTCCAAAAGTTCAATCTGAACATCTGGGCGTTTGGTAGCTAAGCGATAAGCGACGCACAACCCCGAGAGGCCAGCACCAACGATGAGGATGTTCTTGGCATTCTGCAAACCGTCGGCGACCATCAGCGGGCGACGAAGTTCGTCGCCATACCGTGTCCATTCATCCACGGAATACACGCCATCACCTGTTGACCCAATCCACCGGTTCCTGCAGCACTTGAAGCAACCTGGCTTCGGGCGTTCCCGGTTCAACCTCGTGACCGTATTCCCACCGAGCCGTAAGCGGGAGTGACATCAAGATGCTCTCAATTCGTCCGTTCGTGGTTAATCCAAACTTCGTTCCACGGTCGTAGACGAGGTTGAATTCCACGTATCGGCCACGGCGGACCTGCTGCCAAACCTTGTGTTCAGGGGTGTATTCCATGCCCTTACGCCGTTCCAAAATGGGCATGTAGGCCTCCAAAAAGTTCGAAGCGCTGTCCTCAACAAAGGCAAAGCAGGCTTCCTTGCTGTGGGTTCGAAGGTCGTCAAAGAAGATACCACCCACACCGCGGCGTTCACCTCGATGTTTGATGTGAAAATACGAGTCGCACCACTGCTTGAAGGCGTCGTAGTCGGCCACATCGTGCCGGTCACACGCTGCTTGGTGAACCCGATGGAAGTGGACAGCGTCCTCCTCAAAGAGGTAAGACGGGGTTAGATCTGCACCGCCTCCGAACCACCAACTCCCCTCAACGTTCCCCTCGCCTCGCTCAAAGTAGCGATAATTGGCATGGACCGTTGGCGCCATGGGGTTGTGGGGGTGAAAGACCAAACTCAAACCGGTGGCAAAGAATTCCAAATCGTCGCCATCCAGATCATGACCTCCACCCATCTTTGCCGCAGCTTCGGGGCTCAAGGTGCCTTGGACCACGCTCACGTTTACACCTGCTTTCTCAAACAAATCTCCGCCTGAAAAGACTCGGCTCCGACCTCCACCGCCTTCTTCGCGGGTCCATTCGTCTTCGCGGTAAGCGACGCCATCAACGGCTTGAACCGCTGCGCAAATGGTGTCTTGGAGGCGATGGACCATGTCCACCATGGTTTGCCTCATGCCGAGTCACCCGCAATCAATCGCAGCACGGCCTCAACGCAGTCGATTTGGGCGCCGGGCGCAAAGCCATGACCGAGGTTAAACACATGGCCTGGCGCTTGGCCTGCTTCATCAAGCACGCGTTGTGCGGCGAGGGTGGCGGCTTCTGGCGAGCCATGCATGCGGGACGGGTCAAGGTTGCCTTGGAACGCAAATTGTTCGCCGTAGGCCTCACGGTTGGCTCGCAGATCGTCACGCCAATCCAGTGAAACGGCGTCGATGTCCAGTGAACGAACAAGTCCGTGAAGATGGCCACTCCCCTTGGCGTAGTGAATCAGTGGAACGCGACGTTCCGCCTTCTCACGGAACACTTCAATGGCCCGTTGAGTTGCTGGGAGGGCAATTGCTCGATAGTCATCGACCGAAAGCAAACCCGCCCACGTGTCAAAGAGTTGCACGGCATCGGCTCCGCCGTGGTTCACTTGGTCGGCGAGCAGGTCACCGACGGCATCGGCCATCCGGAACAAAACACGCTGCGATGCTTCGGGGTCTGAGAAGACCTTGGCCCTCGTGTTGTGGAATTCCTTGTCCCCCGTCCCACCAGCCAGAAGGTACAGCGACGTTGTCCACGGACAACCGGCGAAACCGAGGCGGGCGATGTCGTTGTTGTCTTCACCAATGGCTCTCAGAGCATCGGCAGCCCAAGGTGCATGTTTTCTCGCTGAAAACGTCGTCCAGTCATCCACTTCATCGAAGTTGAACGGGTCAATGCGAATGCCGCCGCCGTATTCCACGTCATAGCCAAAGGCGGGCAACGGCGTGAGAATATCGCTGAACACGATAGCAGCGTCAAGGGTACCATAGCGTTGGATGGGCTGCATCGTGATGGTCGTGCAGAGGTCAAGGTCCTGACAGCGCTCCCAAAACGAATGTTCAGCCGCTAGCTTGCGGTACTCCGGGAGATGCCGTCCCGCTTGACGCATGAACCAAACGGGTGTTCGGTCAACCGGTTTGCGCTGCAAAGCAGCTACAATCCGCTGTTGCCCATTCATGCTCACCACTCCAAACTTGACAACGCATCGTCCATCGCTTCGACCAACCCAAGGATGTGACTTTCATCGTGGGAGGTTGAGATGAACCCAATTTCATACGCCGAGGGGGCTAGCATGTATCCGCGCTCCAACAGCGCTTGGTGGACATCGGCGTAAAGAGCAGCAGCATCGTTTGGAATCTGGTCGGCGCGAACGGCGGGGTTTCCATCACCGGGTGAGAGCCAGAACAAACTTTCCCGGCGAACCATACGCATCGGATAACCGTGCTTTTCAAGAACAACACCAAGCCGTTCTTCAAGCAAGGACCCGAGATGTTCCATGTGCTGGTAAGCACCCTCTGAAAGCATGTCGAGGGTCTTTGCTCCAGCGGCCATGGCGAGAGGGTTGCCAGAAAGCGTTCCTGCCTGATAGACAGGGCCGAGGGGTGAAAGTTGTTCCATGATTTCGCTACGGGCGCCATACGCACCAACCGGCAGACCGCCACCAATCACTTTGCCCAGTGCGGTCAAATCCGGCGTCACACCGCAAAGGTCGCCATAACTGCCTCCTTGAAACCTGAATCCGCTGATGACTTCGTCAAAAATCAACAGCGCCCCGTGCTGATCGCACAAGTTTCGCAAACCATGCAGGAATTCCGGTCGTTGAACCAAGAGTCCATTGTTTGCAGGCAAGGGTTCGATGACCACGGCGGCAATTTCGCCTCCGTGCTCGTTGAAGAGGTACTCAACCGCTTCCAAATCGTCAAGCGGACAGATCAGGGTCGTTGCAACAGTGTCCTGAGGAATACCTGGACTGCTGGCAATCCCAAAAGTGGCCAAGCCACTGCCTGAGGAGACCATCAACGAGTCAACGTGTCCGTGATAGCACCCTTCAAACTTCACCAGAATATCCCGCCCTGTGTAGCCACGAGCGAGGCGAACAGCACTCATGACAGCCTCGGTTCCTGATGAGACGAATCGAACTTTATCCATGTGGGAAAATCGGTTCTTGACGCGTTTGGCCAGTTCAATTTCACCGAGGTGAGGCGCCCCAAACGAGGTCCCATTGAGCATCTTTTCATGCACGGCCTCAATGATGTCGGGATGGGAGTGTCCGTGAATCAGAGGACCCCACGACTGAACAAAATCCACCAGGACATTTCCATCAACATCGGTAACATGGGCTCCGGATGCTTTTTCAAAATAAATCGGGTTTCCATGGACGGATTTGAACGCCCGAACCGGTGAGTTCACCCCACCGACGAGGTGCGACAACGCCTCGTGATGAAGCTGGTCGGATTTTGTACGGTCCATGATGCTCCCTCACACAATCCACTTCTTCCGCGCCGCCTCTCTGGCGTGGTAGGTAACGATGACACTGGCGCCCGCTCTTTTGAACGCTGTCAGTACCTCAAGAACCATGGCCCGGTGGCTTTCATCATCGTTTCGAGTGTTCATGACCATGGCGTATTCACCACTGACGTTGTAGACGGCGACCGGACGAACCACCGTGTCCGCCACCTTTCGGACCACATCAAGGTAGGGAAGGCCGGGTTTGACCATGATGATGTCTGCGCCCTCAGATTCGTCCAAATTGGCTTCCAACATGGCCTCTTCGTAGCCTGAACGGATGTCCATTTGGTGCGTGGCACGATCGCCAAACTCCGGGCTTGACTGTGCGGCATGACGGAACGGACCGTAGAACGAAGACGCATATTTCACGGAATAGGAGAGGATACCTGTGCTGGTGGCTCCAGCGGCTTCAAGTGCGGAGCGGATGGCTGAAACTCTTCCGTCCATCATGTCGGAAGCACAAACGTAGTCGGCTCCGGCTAGAGCATGGGAAACGGCGATTTTGCAGAGGACGTCAACCGATGCATCGTTCACCACCTCACCCTCGTGAACCAAACCGCAATGGCCGTGGTCGGTGGCCGTGCACAAGCAAACGTCCGTCATGACGACGATGTCGTCACCGTGGGCCGCTTTGATGTCCGTGATGGCACGGTGAAGATGAGAGCCAGCGTTATGGGCTTCACTCGCTTCAGGGTCTTTGGATTCCGTTGAAACCACTCCAAACAGCATAACGGCTCGTAGCCCGTGAGTTGCGTCTTCTTCAATTGTTTTGAGCAGAACATCCACGGATTGTTGATGGATACCGGGCATCCCCTGAATCGGTTCGTCAACCCCTTCGCCCTCAACCACAAAATGGGGTTGGACAAGGGAATCCAGCATGCCATCGCCAAACAGCAATTGGCGACGAGCGGCCGTCCAGCGGTTGATGCGAGGCCGGATGTTCATTGGTTGTCCTTCCTGTTGCTGTTCCACCATTCGACGAGGGCGTCCGATGTCGGTCCTTTGAGCACCGAAACCTGACAACCCTCGAAATGGTCGAGTGATTCGATGGTTCTACGGGCATTGTCCCCCATACAAAGAATGTCGCGCGGAACATCTAACCCATTTTCGGCCCAAGAAATGGCCGATGAAGCGGATGAAAGTACCAGCACATCCTCGCTGTTAACGCCAACCGGAGGAAGTTCCTTTGGAGCGTTTTCGTAGCCGATCCATGCGTTCACTGAAAATCCAGCCGCCTCCAACGACGCCTCAAAGTCAGGGGAAGCGAGGCTGGATCTCGGGAGGAAAAACGTCGTGCTGCGCTCAAAATTCTCGCTGATGTACGCCGCCAATTGACGAGCGTCTCGGGCTTTTGCACACACGGCAACCGTCACGCCCAGACGGAAGCAAGCCCTTGCCGTTCCCTCACCAATGGCCACCCAGGGGATGCGCCCGATGTCTGGATTGAAATCCACAGCTTTGACGGCGCATTTCGCAGCGAACGGCGAAGTCAGCACCAAGTAAGGCCAGGTTCGTTTGCTCGTGTATTCGCTGAGAAACCCCTTCGGCCACTGGTCAAATTTCGGAGAGAGGTCCACCACGGGGATGTTTTCCATGTCAATGCCGTGGTTGGAAAGCACCAACGAAATGCGGTCTGAATTCAAGGTTGAGATGTAGCGAGGCCCGTTGGCTGAACGCTGGACCGTCTCAAGGGATTGCTCGGGAAGTTGGAGGTCAAGTTGGTCCACGCCCCCGGCGTAAGAAAACATGGTAAAAGTGCGACCCTGGCAGAAAATTTGGCGCCAGTTTTCCGGTGAAACCTGGACGTGAACGTGCCCGCGTTCAACGCCGATGCCTGCAGGGTAAAGGCAACCACCGCCCGCTTCTTTCAGAAGTCGGCGCTCAACCTGAACATCTGCTTCGGTTGTGGGGTGATTGAGAGCGGTTCGAAGAACTTGCATCTCTTCAAACCGATTCGCAAGGCAGTGCACGACAACAGCTCCTTGACCCGGTGCAGTTGGCCAGTCCTCTTTGGCGATTCTGAAGGCTGAAAGTTGGTCTTTCAATTCGTCGAGAGCCCCGGTGCTGTTCAATCTGGCCAGACCGACTTCAGCGAGAACAACGGCGTCAACGCGGCCCTCAAGCAGCCGACCGATTCGGGTCTCAACATGGCCTCGGACCGCTAACGGGATAAGATCGGGTCGTTGACTCAGCAAAAAGGATTGACGACGCCCAGAAACCGTGCCGAAGGTGGACCCCTCAGGAAAATGATTCAGGATGGACACAAGCGGGGTGGATGCGGGGTTGGCCATCATGTCATCAAACGATGGAGCACGCCCGTCGTTGCGCAGAAGAACAACGTCGTCTGTGCATCCACGTTCAAGGTAAGCTAGACACGCAATGCTCGGGTTCACATCAACGGGCACGTCTTTGCTTGAATGAACGGCGATGTCCACCTCGCCCGATGCCAATCGGTCATCAATGGCGTGAATGAATTGTCCCACAGAGGCTGAAAGTTGGCCTCCTAAGCTGCGGTCCCCCGTGGAGGTGAACGGAACAATCTCGGCATCAATACCCGATGTCTTTAGCGCATCCTGCACGGCTTTTGCCTGCCACATCGCTAAGTTGGACGCACGGGTACCGATACGAATGGTCATGAAGTCCCCCCAGAGGCCATGCTTTTCTCGTTAAGAACAAGAACAGAGCGTTTGACCTCATGGTCGACATGATCGATGATGGCTTTGCTGATTTCTCGTGGGGTATTGGCGACGAAACTGGACAGTTCTGAAAGGTGGAACTCAGCTGGTTGGTGGCATATCCACGTGGCGATTTCTCTGCCAAACGCACGGAGTTGGGGCACATCGTTTTCGGTCGCCTGAGGGAGAGCCTCCCACGATTGGGCGAGCTCATCCATCGTGGCATAGATAAGTGTCCTGAATTGAGCCTTGGTCTTGTTGGACAACGCTTCCATGAACTGCTCTTGGACGTTGTTGATCATTGATTCACTGCGATGAAGGGTCGCTTGGTAGTTCCATTCCTTGCCCAGTTTATGAGACACTTTGATCCAGTGTTCCATCCCCATGAGCACTTGGTCGTTGTGCACACCGGAGGCGTGAATCGAGGGAGGCCATGAGAAATCCATCAGGGTTGCCTCGCCGGTGGAAGGGATTGGATTCCCGGCGCGGTAGGTTGCATCAGCGTTGCGAATGGTTGAGATGACCAGATCGAGCGGCCGGGGATTTTGGGTCCATTCTTCGTACGAGATGACGGTGCATTTTGCCGCCAGTTGGGGGTTCCTCTCAGACGCTTCGGCAGGGTCACGAGAGACGATCAGCACATCGGTTTGTTGGGCGTCAAACAAGGACTCAACGGCTTTGCTGCCCATTTCGCCAAATCCAAGAACCGCCGTCTTGAGTTTTCCCTTTCCTTCAAGGATGCCGTTCAAGGCGGCTGTGGCAAGGCTGAGCATGGATTTGGTGGTTTGGGTGAACCCCATCTGTTTTCGAATTGTACGGTTGGCGGCGATCACGTGTTCAAAGAAGGCGGAATTGTAGTGGTTGATGAGGCCCCTGTCTCGATGGAAATTTACCGATTTCCTGAATTGAGACATGACTTGAAGTTCTCCCAACATAAACGAATCCAGGCCACTGCAAATTTTGACCAAATGCCGCCAAGCCTCGGTTCCCTCAAACAACTCAAAAGGAATGGAACCGGTTTGGTTGAACTCGGAAATCTTGGAGCTGAGCACCTCGGGTTTGAGGTCAAAGGCGACGTAGAGGACCCTGTTGCACGTGGAAAATTCAAACACCTCTGCACCGACAAAGGTGCTTAATTTTCGAATGTATTCAGACCGTTCATCTTCTGAAATTCCTTCGGTCGTCAATTCTTTTGCAAGATCGATGTTGTCCGAGGTAAATTTGAGCGCAGCGAGCGAAACAAGTGCGTTGGAAGGGGGACCGCGTCGGGCCTCCCTCGCCGATGGCTTTGCCTCCTGCAACCCTTTCAAATCGACCAGCGTATCGCTCACGCACGCCTCACCCGATGCTACCGAAATCAATGGCACTTACGAACCTTTGTAATAAGAACGATGACGGCTCCTGATAGGTTCTTTCGGAGAGAAGTACCAATTGAAGATTCGAGAGCCATTTCGAACACCTCAAGATGGACCACTCTGAGTGCATTCAACCACCGGGATGAAACCCTGTTGCGAAGCATGTTTGCAGCGGTGAGTCCACCATGGAGACAGCAAAAACGGGCGTGATTGAAAAGATGCGTTGGTTGGTAAGCCACTCAATTCCCCCAAGAATTAAATCGCATCCCGTTGCTTATTGAGCATGGCAGATGCGCTTGAACTCGCCACCTTGGGGACCCTTGTGTTGTTGATCGTCGTTGTTCTCTACCGCACACGGGCAGCAGATCAACTCGGACCGGTGTTTGAGTCCAATCAAAAGGTGACCGACACCTATCAAAAAATGCAAGACGAGTACAAAGACATGAATCAAGTGCTTACCGACGTTCGCCTCGAAATCACCAAATCGACCGAGGGTCGAAAAGAAGTCATTGATTTCAGCCGTGATTTGAGGGACGTCTTGGTCAAGCCAAGCCTTCGAGGCGATGTGGGTGAAAAACTGCTTGAAGACATGTGTAAATCCTACCTCCCCGATTCGGCTTGGGAGCGACAATCCGTTACCGACGACGAAGCGAGTTCACAGCGTGGAGGCGTGGATGTGTTGCTCAAGACGGGAAGCTTGGATGTGCCCGTTGACTCTAAATTCCCGAGAGAGGCATGGAAGCGCTACGTGAGTTTGATTGAGCAACCCATGAACGGAATGAATGAATCTCAGCAAAATCAACACCGGGCCGCCATCCAACATCAATTTGCAACGTTCCAATCATCGGTCATGACCAAGGTGGGAGAAATCCAGAAACACATCAACCCGTCCAGCGGCACAACGAATTTTGCCCTGATGTTCATTCCCACCGAAGCCATGTACTACGCCGTTGTTTCGGATAAAAACGGACTGAACGAAGAAAACCTCATCGGTCGCAAAGGGCAACAACTTCAACTCCTTGACGCCATGCTTCAAGAAAACGTTATTCCGGTTTCCCCTTCCACACTCTACCCGTTCATCCATGTGATTTTGGTCGGCATTCAGAACATGAAAGTCGTTGAGAACCTGGAGACCCTGCAATCTCGACTCACGCAATTTGAAACCAAAATGAGAACCTTCAGCACGGCCTACAAAGGCATTGGAAGCGCCCTCGACAACGCAAAGTCTGCGTGGGATACGGCAGGAAGCCGGTACGATGACTTGGCGGTTCTTGGTGGAAAAATCACCAACGCCCTCGAAGAGGTTGAAGTTCTTGAATCGGCCACTGAATCGCTTCCTGAGTCTAGCGACGTTCATGGAATAAACATCTCTGACGCTCCAAAAGAGTGATTTCAAGGGAGCA
>DANX01000026.1 GCA_002502295.1 Euryarchaeota archaeon UBA561
CGAACTCACACGGTGGCCCAGCAACCCCATCGCTTGTTGCTTTCTTCCTTTGGAATAAACGTTCATGTCGACCGGTCCATGGATGCATTGGTTGACGATGACGACGGGCAATTCACGGTTGACGCACCTGGTTAAGATGCGCCACAGCAAGGCATTTTCCGGCGCATCGTTTTGGGGGTCGTCAATGGGGAGATGACCAAGTCCGGTGCCGTGGAATACAACGCCTTGTACACCGGTGCTGACGACTGCCTCGACGTGCTCGGCGTGAAGCCAGGGTCCAGCGATGAACTGGGCGATACGCTGTCCTGTTTCATAGGTGGTAGGGTGCGCAGCTATTGGCCGCTTGGTTGCAGCATTCAGGGCTTCAGTGTACCATGTGGAGGCGGTGATGGAGATTCCTTCTGGAGCCGTGGATAGGGTGGCCAAGGGTTGACCGTTGACCGGATGAAAAGCGTCTCGGCGTGAAGAGTGCATTTTACGAACAGCCAGTCCTGAATGGACCGCCATGACCCCATCGCTTTGGGTGTGATGCATCACCACAACAACAGCGTCTCCTAAGTCGCCGTTGGGGAGTGGTCCGTGGGCAGCCCAGTGAACGGCAGCGAGGAGGTTCTCGGTGGCGTCCGAAGATCCTCGGTCGCTGGAACGCTGTGAGCCCACCATCACGATGGGTCCAGCAGGGCGGGTCCCGGAACCTGCGAAGGCGAAATTAAGAGCGGACGAGGTGATGTGCAAGGTGTCAGTGCCGTGGGCAATCACCACGCCTCTGCATCCGTCATCAAAGGCCTGAGCACAGGCTTCGGCAATGATGTTCCAGTGTTGAGGCCGAATGTCGTCGCTGAACATGTTTCCAATCTTGACCGAATCAAGCTGAGCGATGCTAGCCAACTCTGGAATGGCGTCGAGCATTTCTTCCGGCTCAAATTTTGCTTCAACCGCACCGGTTGCATAATCCACTTTTGAGGCGATGGTGCCTCCTGTGTGTATCAGGCGAACCTTTGGAAGGGCAGTGTCCGCTTCAGGCGTGTGCAGCGTAGGTGCCGTCGCTTGATCGTTGCTGGGCAAAGCCTCCCATTCCAGGAGATCATCAGCCGGGTAGGATACGTTGTATCCATTGTCAAGTTTGATCGAGATGTGTCCTTTTGAGGCAGGGGGAAGGACCAACCCAACGTGCTCTGCCGTTTCGTTGTGCGTTGAAACGGTGGCTTTGATGCGAACCCCGGGGTCTGGCAACGCTACCATGGGTGCAAACAGACGAACTCGCCCCATGAATGAATCGCTTCATTGAGACAGGTCCTTGACCTTCTCGACCAAATCCATTCTGCGAAGACGCCAAACGCCGAAGGGCGTCATGGCCACGGCAATCAAAATCACGCCCGACATCAATTGCCAGGCGACACTTGGAACAATGGTCACCGGCACGAAGAATTGCCAAGATGAGAACGATGCTGCTAATCCAACAGCACCTCCGTAGGCAAACAAAACACCGACGATGCCCCCGACGATGCCGATAAGTAAGCTCTCAAACAGAAGCATGGTTCCGAGGTTACGCGTGGATGCACCAAGAACCCGCAATGTGGCCAGTTCGAAATCACGTTCTGCGACGTTCATGATCATCGTGTTGAACATCACAACGATGGTGAACAACAGACCGAGGTACATCATGGTCTGGAAAATTTGGGTTTGCTGGTCAAGCAAACTGTTGATGCCGTTGAGGAGTGTTTGTCGCTCGACAATTCCCATCGACGCTTCGCCTAAAGCCGCATCAACTTCGGCGCCATCTGGGAGTTCAAGATAAATCGACGTTGCATTGACACCCAGAATTCTGCTTAAATCCTCGCGCAGGAAATACATGGTTCGTGCCAATTCTGCCGTGGATGTAGCCACGATCTCGACTTCGGTTTCAGCACCGTTGAGATTGACGTTTTGTCGCTCTCCAACGTTCCAACCAAGGAACGTCATGCTGCCCTCGTCCATCATCACTTGTGGCACGGCTGTATCACCCAGCGGCGCCTTTCCTTCCAAAAGAGACACAGCGCGCATTCCACTTTCAAACGAATCAAGGCCTACGAGTGTGAACGTTCGTTCGATCTCATCGACATCAGCGACTGAACCAAGCGGCATTTCAATGAGCATCTCATAATCGGCAGAATTGTTCTCTGCCCAATCCACGATGGGTTGTTCACCGTCTGGCATGATGTAGACCTGAGCATCCCATGTTTGATCGTCCTCCAGAGCGCCGACCATCGTATCTTGCAAGCCAGCCGACATCATTTGAATCGAGCCAAAGAGCATCAGAGAGATGCCCACGGCGAGAAAGGTCATGGCCAGGCGAATGGGTTTTCGAACACTCGAGCGAATGGAGAGGCCAAGGGTTGTCGGCATCCATGAGGTGAGTTTTCGTAGCAGGTTTGACCCCACTCGCATTTCATTTTGGCCGCTTAACACTGCGAGGGGTTCGAGTCGGCTTGCTTTCCACGCAGGGAAAGCACCCGAGAAAAACACAACCAGCATGGTCGAGCCGATGACGGATGCAACGACAGACGATGGAACAGAGCGCTCAACGATTGGAACGCCAACCAACTCCTGGTAAAAGTCCAACATTCCATTCATGCCGCTCGGTCCTGCTAACACACCAAGAGCACAACCAATTCCTCCAATGGCCAACGGCGCGATGAGATAACCGGTCATGAGCGAAGTACGCTTGACCCCCAACGTTCGTAGCACTGCAATTTCTTTTGCCTGACTTTGGACCAAGCGTTGAAGGCTAAGGACAATGGTTATCGCAGCTATTGTAGCGATCATAACGGTGAAGGGAACGGTTGTTCGTTCGGTTCCCTTCAAATCCTGTCGCATGACCTCGACGGGCTCATTTTGCCCTCGGTCACGAACTCGGCCGTCCAAGGCTGCTTCGGCAAGAGCCGTTTCGACCAGTTCTTTCACGGCGTCAATTTCTTCGCCTTCATACTCACCGGTGTCCGGTAAATCGTACGAAGGTGTACCTTCAACATCCAACAGAATCGTGTTGCTGGTGCCAATGGCGTCACCTGTAAGACGGGCCATCCCTGCATCGGAAAGATAACCCACGACGTATTGACCTGGCTCGGGAGGGAACAATTCTCCTTCGGGCGCCATGAGAACATGCAAAGGATGGTACCCAGTGCCTACAATCGTGAATTCAGCCGTTGCATTGCCAGCTCCGATGCTTACCGTGTCACCAAGAGTGAGGTCCAGGGCTTCCGTGACGTGAGCATCGATGACAATCTCATCGGCAGCAACGGCGGTTCGACCCTCAGAATGACCTTCAGGCATCCAAACACGGTCTGCATTGGCCCCATCAGCGATGCCGTGCCAGAGTGAGTTGATGATCTGCTGGCCTGAATCATCGGTGTGGAACATCGCCCCTTGTGTAACCGTTCGGCCTTCACAGGAGTCAATGGACTGGGTTAGAGCAGCGGATTGCCATGCCGTTTCGAGCGCCGTAC
>DANX01000081.1:0-1709 GCA_002502295.1 Euryarchaeota archaeon UBA561
TGTTTCAGCGATTTGGTACAACGAATCCATGATTGGAGCCAATGTTTCTGGATTGTCTCTGAATGAAATCAAGGAGCAAATTGATTCCATGGGCGCAGGGCTTGGTGATCACACAGTCAGTATTAGTGTAGATGCCGAAACAGGTGCACAAAATCCACCAGTGTTCTGCCAGCGTTCTGATGGCGGCGAAACGGTTGACTACACCGTGGAAATGATCGTGCTTGATTATTCGATCGAAGCCGCTCAGAGCAGCAGCGAAGAATGAGCCTGTTCGGTCTCAAGCGTTCAGCAGTTTACTGATGTCAATGATATCGCCAACTCGGTCTTCAACGACGGTTCGCATCGCTTGAAGTTCCTCTTCGTCGGTGGCTTCCATCCGCATCACAAGCACCGGCTCAGTGTTTGATTTGCGGGCCAAATACCAACCCACGTACTCGCCTTCATCGTTGTGAAAGCGCACCCGCACACCGTCAACGGTGGAGGACTCCATGTCGTCAAAGGCTGCGGTGATGGCCGCCACGACGCCGAGTTTCTTTTCTTCAGGGCACGGCACCTTGACTTCGCCCGTCGTGGGCAACGGCGGTGCCAATCGGTCAAGTTCACTGGAAAAGGTTGGACCACCATCGGTTGTGGGTTCGCGCCTCGACCACAGTTCAATCAAGCGTGCTGCGACGTAAAGAGAACAATCAAACCCGTACCATCCACGGTCGGCGAGGAAGATGTGGCCGCTCATTTCTGCTGCCATCTTGCTTTCTGGCATGCTTGCTAGAACCCGTTTCATGAACGAGTGTCCGGTACGAGCCATCACGGGGCGTCCACCGGCGTTGAGAATGGCTTGCTCAACGTTCATCGAACATTTGACGTCGTAGATGATGCGCAGGTGTTCATCGTCGGCAGCGTCCTCCGGAACCTGCTCTTCGTCCTTGAGCAGGTCGTCGGCGAGCAGAGCGATAAGGCGATCAGGATAGATGAAGCGCCCCGCTTCGTCAACCGCACCAATGCGGTCACCGTCGCCGTCGGCTCCGAGGCCAAATTCACATTCATGTTCGACCACGGCTTTGCCCAAGTCAACCATGTTCTTTGGCCGGGTTGGGTCAGCACCGTGGTTGGGTTCTGTTGCGTCCCACTCACAAAACAGGTCCACATGGTCCACGTCCATGGCGTCCAGCAACTTGGTCAAGAAAGGACCTGGAACAGCGTTGCCACCGTCCACGGCGACCTTGACCTTCCGAGCGAGCGGGCCCGTTGATTCGATGATGGCTTCGATGTAGTCGTCCATGTGTGGGGTGTCGACAATTTCCCCATCGCCTTCCGTGAAATCACCCTTCAGGAACACGGCCTTGAGCTCTTGAATTTCTTCGCCCGCCAACGGGAGCGTGCCTCGGCACATCTTGAATCCGTTGTGGGTGGGCATGGGTAGGTGGCTGGCGGTGACCATCACGCCACCGTTGACCGGAAGGGTCCAACAAGCGTGGTAAACGCATCCAGTGGAGACGATGCCCAAGTCAAGCACACGCACGCCTCCATCGGCCAAACCGGCCATCAACTGAGACGTCAGGGCGGGAGATGAGTCGCGAATGTCCCGGCCGACGGCAAAGGATTCGCATTCAAGGTACGTCGCTAGGGCGCGACCCAATCGGTAGGCGAATTCGGGGGTGAGTTCACCTGTCCCGTCAGCGTTGGCGAATCCACGAATATCGTAGGCTTTG
>DANX01000081.1:1998-2573 GCA_002502295.1 Euryarchaeota archaeon UBA561
TCCACGAATATCGTAGGCTTTGAAACAGGCTTCCGGCCATGACTCCATGGTCACCGGGAGGGGTGGCTGGATTTGAAGGCTAGCCACGCTTTGGAGTTGATTCGATTCCGGATTGTTGCATGATTCGTGGCGTTAAAATACAACGTGGAATTCGGAGATTTGAGGCCTTTTATGGACGGTGCATCAGAAATTGACCAACGTATACCCGTGAGCGTTCTGACAGGTTTTCTTGGCTCGGGAAAAACCACCCTTCTCAATCACATTTTGACCAGCACAGAACACAAGAAGAAGTTCGCCGTCATCGAAAATGAATTTGGTGCCGTTGGTGTGGACGAGAACATCATCGTTGAAAGTTCTGAAGAAAACATCATCGAAGTCATGAATGGATGCATCTGTTGCACGGTCCGGGGCGACTTGGTGGATGTGCTCGAGAGCATGTACGACCGAATCAAGGATTTTGATGGTGTTCTTATTGAAACGACTGGACTGGCAGATCCTGCCCCTGTCGCTCAGACATTTTTCATGGACGAAAAGGTTGCTGAACGGTACAAAATTGACGGCATCATCACGGTCGT
>DANX01000046.1 GCA_002502295.1 Euryarchaeota archaeon UBA561
CCAACCAACAACACCCAACGAAACCAACCTCACTGGATGAGGCGGTGACCATCGGGGCGAGCAGTGCCTCCAATCTGGCCATTGGTTTCTCGAACGGCCCTGCCCAAGGTGATGACATCAAAGGCACCTATGCGTTGACCTTTAGCGTGGCTGGAACAGGTACATTGGACTCGTTGCTCATCGAAATAACGGCCGATGAGTCAACGTGGACCACCGTCGTGAACTTGACCACCACTCCGTGGATGTATCCTTTTGACACCACGAGCCTGACCAACGGCACGTACAAACTACGAGCATCGGGTTGGGACAGCGACGCTGAGAGTTATTCTCAGACCACAAGCGGGTGGTTTGACATCGCCAACCAAGTACCGGTCATCACGACGTTCACCGTTCTCAACCCGGACGCCGGGACAGGAACCAGCCTTTCCGATAGGGCATGGTTCAACATTGGTTCACAAGAGGCACTTTCGTTCCGATGGGGTGCCAGCGATGACGACCTCAAGCAGGCAACCCTTGCGAACGTGCCCGGGCCGGGTACACCAGCGACCGATGGCCCAACCTCTCTGAACTACGGATGGGATTGGGCCAGCGGGAACATGCAGGAAGGCACCTGGTCACCGCGGTTGACCGTACAGGACCACTCCGGCTTGTCAAACACATCGACGGTGTTCGTTGGTATTGACCGAACGGGTCCAACCATTGGCAGCGTAACCGTCGGTGACGGGGGGGCTTGGCAGCAGTCAACAACCGTCACTGTAAGCGGCCTCATGAGTACATCCGATGACGGACAAGGCTCAGGTGTTGCAAACGTGGAGTATGCGCTCAACAGTGAGCCGTGGGTCACCACCAACAGCGACACGCTCTCACTCACGCTCGCCGAAGGCGTTCACGCTCTGGATCTACGAGCGAACGATCGTGTTGGCAACACGGGCGCAACAACCACCGTTTCCATTCGCGTTGACCAAACCGCTCCGATTGGCCTGTCATGGACCGTCGACGAACTAACCACCAGCCGGATTGGCCCCGCCAACATCACCTTCAACGCCGAAGACGCTGATTCGGGCATCGACAATTCGGCGTCCTACATCCAATACGGATTTGACTCCAACGGCGTGGGCGAAACCCCTGACCTCTCTGGACGATGGTTGACCATGGGCGTGAACGGTCTCTCTGGCCAAGTGGGTTTGGCGAGTTGGGCTACAAAATCACGTCAACACCTCATGCTAAGGGCGGTGCTTGTTGATGAAGCAGGAAATTCCTTCACGACGCAATCGTCGTCCTATCAAATCCTCCCGGGCCTCGATGTGTTCTGGAACGTCAGCCAAACCAATCTAGACCGCAACGTTGTGAGGCCTGGTGAACAAACCGGTAACGTCACCATCACGAGTGTTCTGGAATCGAATGAGGACTACGGTGGAAGCGTCATCGTTCGATTGGAAACAGCACCTGCTGACCGTTCATCTGCCGTTGACTGGACGGTGATGGAAACCCGAAATCTCCCTGCTGGAACGCTCTCGAACAGCAGTGAAACCATTGTCTGGCACTACACCGTCCCCCGCTCGGGGCAGTTTGACCTCCGCCTCGTCATTGATTTCGCAAACGTCATCGATGAATACGATGAAGGGAACAACGCCAATTACCTCATGGTGACCGGCGCCTCGCTCGATGCCCCGGGTCTTGTTCCCTCCTTTGCACCATCGTTGATGCTCATCCTGCTTGTTGGGTTTGCTCTTGCGCTTCTCCAGCAGAGGACAAGGGATTGAAAAGTATCGGGCCTCACGCCCGACCATGCGCCAGTCGCTACCCCGTGTGCCCAAGGACCGCATCGCGGTCATCATCGGTGCGAAGGGAGCGACCAGCAAAGCGATCCGTGAGTCTGCAGGATGTCTCAAATTCATCATTGATTCCGATTCTGGCGACATCGATGTTGAGTGGGGAGAACCAGGTACTTACGACCCTGTAAAAGCGATGAAACTACCCGACGTGGTGAAAGCCATCGGCAGGGGAATGGCTCCTGATGCAGCCATACGTCTGCTTGATGATGACCACTTTTTCGAGCTCGTCGACTTGAGAGAGTTCGTCGGAAAGCGGTCCAATCAGCAACGACGCATTCGTGCCAGAATCATCGGCCGTCAGGGAAAAATTCGCAAACTCATTGAGCAACTGACTGACACACAAATTAGCATCTACAACTCAACCGTGGTCTTGGTCGGAGAGGAAAGCGGTCTGTTCGCTGCACGCCAAGCTATCGAAATGTTAGCTGGCGGCTCAGAACATGGAACCGTCATCGGATTTTTGGAGCGAGACCGCAAGCGCTCACGCCTCGAATCACGGTCGCTTGATGCCCTCCAAGAACGAGCACCCAAGGTCTCGACTTCAACCGGGTTTGAGGGATTGGTCCCCGGGCTGGCTGAAATTTCACAGGAACGTCGAAACCGACGCATGAAAGCCTCCCAAGTTGACCCTGAAAATGATGAAGCGGTCAAGGAAATGATGGAATTGGCCGACGATGAGAACATCATGTGGGAAGAAGAGTGATCATTCCAACAACTCAACCTGTTCAACGTCGGACAGGTCCATGTTCAGAACTTCATACATGGCTCCTGCCAGGTCGACGTCCATCCCGTTCTTTTGTCCCCACTCCACAAGGCGGGTGACATCTCGAACCAAGAACTCCTGAGCCTTAGGATGGCTGTCCACCACCGCTTGACCCACATCGATGACACAAGCGCGATCGTCGTGCCAGAGGATGTTGTACGGCGAAAAATCACCGTGGACGAGTTTCGCTTTTTGCCACGAAATGGCCAAAAAACGGAGAAGGTCGTCGTAAACCGGCGCAGGGTCTTCAATGACCACGTCCCTGAGTTTGGGTGATGGCGACGTCGCATTACCAACGTAATCCATGATCAGGACGTTTTTGTGAACACCTCTTACCGGGGGGACATTCAAACCCCAACGAGCAAGTCGGTTCAGGTTTCGGTATTCCTTCCTCACCCAAACTTCGACCAAATCGCGATGCTTTCTGCGTAGGCCAGTGAACCGAGGGTCGCCCTCAATGTATTGGATGAGGTTCTTGAACACGGCGTTTGAAGTGTGGAAGATTTTCACGGCAACCGGATCTCCGGCAAGGTTTGTTCCGTGGAACACGTGAGCTTCCTTTCCACGAGCAACGGGGAAATCAAGCGTATCAATCACACCGGATTTCATCATCTTGTAGAGCGCCATCAGGGTCAGTCGATCGAAGACTTGGTCAAAGACACGACGGTCCACCCAGTCATAGGTTCCCGTGCCCATGGCTCCCTGGATTTTGGCTTCAATTCCGCGAAACATCGTGTTGAAGCGTTCTTCCTTCATCCATTCAAAGCGACCATGACGGTCGTTCAGACCACGAAGGAATTCGTTTTGCTCGGCACGATGGTGCTCGGCATCTAAACGGTCCGCCTTGGAACGGTGTCCCTTTTTCTTACGGGATTTACGACCTTTCCGAGGGCGACCGGCCAGTTCTTCCCAGTCGTCCTCTCCAACCATGCGGCTTCCTCATCGTCTCAAGCAAACAAGGCGTCGATGTCGTCATCGTCATCGTCGTCGCCTTCGGGTTCGTCTTCAACGACGTTGGCCACCGCGGTAGGGATTTCATCGACGGCCTCTTCTGCTGATTCAACCTCTGCAGGTTCGTCCTCGGCAAACAGGTCATCGGCATCGTCGTCTGCAAACAGATCGTCATCACCGTCGTCGGCGAAAAGGTCGTCTCCTTCGTCATCAGCCTCTGCCTCCATCTCGGGTTCGTCGTCATCCATCTTTCCAGAAGCAAACAGATCGTCGTGCTCACCGTCGTCGTCCAACGAGACTCCCATGCCAAACATGTCAACATCGTCTGGGAGGACTCCTTTGCGAGAGAGGTACATGGCTTGGGTCTTGGTGTAGCGATGCTTCACGTCGGCCTTGGAGTCTTGAAAATCCCATGGCCACACAATGATCAGATCGCCTTCTCGAACCCATTGCCGACGACGCATCTTACCAGGAATACGAGCCATGCGGGTCTCGCCGTCAGCGCACAAAACAGTGACACGACGGCCGCCCAAGATTTGAGAAGCCAAGGCGAACATTTCGTTCACTTTCTTGTTGGGCATTTTGACACGAATTTTCCCGTCGCTGGCGTTTTCAGGATTCTCAAGACGGGCGAGTTCTTCCACGTCCACTTTTTCCTCAAATCTACGACCCAATCAGTCTCACCTGCTTGTCCCAACCGTCAACCCTTCTTGAACTCATCACCTGAAACGGAGGATGGACCGTAGAGAGCGGTATTCCAATCTACCAAGCGCCAATGAGGGCGTTCGCTGCAGATTCGCACAAGGCGATGAGCTGACCCGCACCAACACCGAAGTAAACCGTCGTAATGAGGCAGGCAATGATGGCAAATCGAACAGGTGTGCCTTTGGGCAACGAACCTTCTCGCCCTTCTTCTGGATCGTGGAAGTACATGACCAGTCCAACGCGTAGGTAATAGAACACCGAGATGGCTGAATTGATGATCATGAGCAAGGCAAGGAACCACACCCAGTGAATATCGCCAAAGACGAGTTCGCTGTTGACGGTCACATCGAGAAGAGCAGCTTTTACGATGCCCATGATGACAAGCAGTTTTGAGACGAATCCTGAGAGAGGTGGGACGCCAGCCAAGGACATCATGAAGATGAACATGGCCACAGCGAGGAACGGGTCTCGCTTTGCCAGACCACCGAGCGATTCCAAGGTATGACCGCCCTTTTCAGATTCGAGCAACGAGAGCACGAGGAAGGCGCCGAGTTTGAAACACACCAGTACCGTGAGATGGAAGATGAGGGCGGTGACGACAACCAGAGCAGCATCGTTGCTCATGTCAATGTGGCCCTCTTCCCAATTCAAAGCACCAATCGCCGTGATGGCCGCCAACATGTAACCTGCGTGGGCCACTGAGGAGTAAGCCAGCATCCTCTTTGGATTGGTTGAACCGAGGGCAGCGAGGTTGCCCCACGTCATTGTGATGGCGGACAGGACGCCAAGTCCAACCAGCCAAACGGCTGAGCCGTCGGTCGCTTCGGGGGAGGCGATGGTGAGAAGAATACGAAGCAAACCGAGGACACCCATCGCTTTGCTGGCCGTAGCGAGCACACCAGCAACCGGAGCGATGGCTCCGGCGTAGGCGTCCGGAGCGGCAAAGTGGAACGGCGCTGCACTGACCTTGAACCCAAACCCGACCAGGAGCATACCAAGGGCGATGAGCGGAAGCGGTTCCATGCCGTTTTCAGCGAACGCTGCGGAGAGGTCCGTGAATTGCAAAGAACCCGACCACAGATAGAGCAGAGACAAGCCGTAGAGCCCAACACCGGAAGCGACCGAGCCGACGATGAAGTACTTCATACCCGCCTCGGTGCCCGCCTTGCTCTCTTTCATGAACGAAACCAGGACGTAGGTCGAAAACGACGCCAATTCAAGACCGATAAACAGCATGAACAAGTCTTGGGCCAAAGCCACAACGGCCATGCCAAGACCGGTGGTAATCAACAGGATGTAAAAGTCGACCTGTCGGCGGTTGTTGTAGAGGCCGTTGAGGCTTCGGTCGGACCGGGCGGTCGCTGGAAGTCGGTTCACGGAGGCTGCACTGGCGAGGGCAAGAGCCCCAAAGAAAATCAGTTCAAACATTCGACTGAACTCATCAATTTGCAGCATGATCGTGCCACTCGGCGTCACAATCTGGGTTCTTGTCATACCGCTAACAAACGACGCTGCAGCCAACCCGAAGGAGATCGTGAAGAACACCGTCGCAAGCAACCCCGGAAGCCTCGGGTCGCTGTCGAGGTTGCGGCGTTTGCCACCGAGCAACCAAGGAATCCGAACCTGCGTTAGTGGTAGGCGGAACTTGGCATCGCCCATGTTCGGGACAATCATGAGGGTAAACAATCCAACGATGAGGACAAATTCCGGAGCGAGGGCCAGCACAAAGCCTTCCGAAAAGGGTTCAATTCGTTCCATATCAGGCACCTCCCAAAATTGGGACCAGGAGCGTTTCAAAGAACGCCACCGTCCATCCGTTCATCATGTCCAAGGCAATCCACGGCATGATACCGAAAAGGATGGTGAACGCTGCAAGGATGAGCATAGCGACCTTCTCAGCATCACCGATGTCCGGGACCGGTTGCCCATTGAGGCTTTCAGGCGGTTGGGTTTCATCGCCACCTTCGAAGATGGTTCGTTGCATGGACCATAGATAATAGGCGGCAGTGAGGGCCAGTACAAGGGCTGGGCCAACCATCCAGAGCACGCTCCAACCCTCGGCTGATAGGAAGTGCCACAAGGCGAGGAACATCATGAGTTCAGCCACGAAACCGGCCAACAGCGGGAGGCCAAGCGAAGCCATCCAACCGAACATCATCGAGGTTGCTAGCCACGGTGAATGCTTCGCCATGCCTCGCATGGATCCGATTTCCATGCTGTGATAGTGGTGCTTGAAGGCACCGCACACGGCGAAGAGCATCGGGCTGATGATGCCGTGAGCGAACATCATGAACAACGCAGCAGCCCAACCAAGCGGTTGCATGGTTGCAATACCGATGAGGATAACCCCCATGTGGGACACCGAGGAGTAAGCGACCATTTTCTTCAGGTTTGTTTGACCCAAACACACAACGGCACCCCAAACGAGGGAAACCATACCGAAGGCCATCAGCCAAAATTGGAAGTGCTCGGCGGCGTGTGGGAAAAAGGCCAACGGTAATCTGAACATACCGTAGGCACCCATCTTCAACATAACACCGGCCAGCAGCATTGAACCGCCAGTTGGCGCCTGCACGTGCGCATCAGGCAACCATGTGTGGAACGGAACAGACGGGAGTTTCACCAAGAACCCAATCATCAGCATCACAAACAGGATTTTTTGCAGGCTCTCACCGAGGAACCACGCACCACCGGCGTTGGCCGATTGAGCGTGGGCGGTGAGCGTTGGGATGTCGAAGGTTCGACCGGTCCAAGCACCTGCATAGGACAGGTTTTCCGGCTGAAGGAAGTACACCGTGACCAAACCCAGAAGCATGATGACCGAGGCCGCAAAGGTGTAGATGAAGAATTTCTGAGAGGCGTATTTTCGGTCGTATCCACCCCATTTTAGGATAAGGAAAAACATTGGAATCAAGGTCAATTCCCAGAACACGTAGAACATGAACAAGTCCAAAGCGACGAAGACGCCGATGAGTGCGCCACCCATCATCAGGACGAGCGGGAAGTAAATGGCCGCATTCTTTTCGTTCCAAGTAGCCACAATGGTAACGGGCAACAAAAACGTGGTCAACCAAACCATCGGGAAGGACAAAGCGTCCATCCCTACGCTCCAATGAATCCCGAGCGACTCAATCCAAACATAGCGGAAGTCATAGTTGAACGAACCAAACGAAAGGCTGGCCCAATCCTTCGTGCCTTCAATGAAATTGCTACCAAGGAACATGGCCGTGGTCAGCACCAACATCAGCAAGGAGAAAATGAGCGTCGCCATTCGCACGGACGGTCCCATGCGATCTCGGGCGGCCGGCGATGCGTAGGCAACGAACGCCAAGATGGCAATGCTGCTCACCAACGGCAAGGCGACGAGTGGAATGGAGATCCAATCGGTCGTCAAGCGACCACCCCCCAAATCAATCCGAAAAGGACCAACGTGCCCAACGCTGCCATCAAGATGTAGTCGCGAGCGGAGCCCGTCGTTAACGAACGGACCTTGGTCGAGAGTTGTTGAGACGTTCGCTCAATCGTTTTGACCGTCCCGTCGATGACTTTGGAGTCGGCGACAGCGGCTTTGAAGGAGAAGGCTGCGACGATTTTGAGCATGGCCATGTCGTAGTAGTGGTCGATGTACAATCGGTTCTCGAGGGCCGTGGCAAACCCAGACTGTGCGAAGGATGTGTTGTCCCAGTGGTACCGTCCCTTTACCATCTGGTTCAGCGCAATGACCGGTCCAAACCAAGGCATGGTCTCTTCGCCCTCGTCCAATTTCCCACCGTAAAGGGAGAGGGCCAGTCCTGGTCCCACGATGGCGCCAAGGAGAATGGCGAGATAGGTCAAGACAAAGAAGAACAGATCGGGGTTGGCGAAGGCGTGATCCATTTCATAGACAAAGCCCTCGAAGAGGCTCTTCTTTCCATCAAAGAACGGTTTGTAGTATTCATCTGGAGCCCAGTGAGTAAAGCCCATGCTAGCGAGCACAATGGCGCCCAAACTCATGAAGGTCAGGATGAACAGCGGTGTCTTGATCCAGGTGTTGGTGGGATGAACATGCGCTGCAACGTCGGTTTTGGGCGACCCAGCGAAGGTCTTCAACCACATGCGAGACATGTAGAAGCCGGTCATGGCGGCGCCGAGGAGCACGCACATGGCAGGATAGAAGAATCGTGGATCATCCAGGGCGACCCGCCAGGTGTTGGCGATGATGCCTTCTTTCGACCAGAAACCACCGATAAGTGGGAAACCCATGATGGACAATGAACCAACCAACATGGCGGTGGCGGTCAGCGGCATCTTTGAGGCCAAACCACCCATGTTTTCCATGGACTGAGCGTCGAACTCGTCGTGGTGGTCGTGGTGGTCATCGTCGTCTGCGAGCGAAGCGAGATGAATGCGCCCAAGGGTCAATTCCAACTCAGGAACGTCGATGCGCCCGTTACCGTCCATGTCCAGTGCCGCCATCAAACGCTGCATTTCCCACGGTGGGAGATCTGCAATGTCAGCCTCCTTGAGCGCTTTCTGGAACTCATACGTGTCAACATCGCCCGATTGGTCCAAGTCGATTGAATTGAAGAATCCGAAAACGGATTGTCCAGTATCGGCGAGATAGTTTGCCAGCACGAGCAACTCTTCTGGGTCCTCATCGTGATGGTCGTCATGCGGATGAAGGTGATGGTGTGCATGGTGCACTTCGTGAATTACAGCACCGCTCGCCATAAAGAGCATGCCCTTTGCCATGGCGTGGTTGAACAAGTGGAACAAAGCTGCACCAAAAGCGACGACAACGATGCCGTGGTTCACGTAGTAATCTGGATTCTTGGTCCCGTCGGCGAGGTATTCGTGCCAGTGCAGCGTGTTGGCCAAGTAAAGTGCTGCTCCCAGTCCGGTGAAAATGTAAGCCAGTTGCGACATGGTCGAGTAGGCCAGGACCTTCTTCAGGTCGTGCTGGACGAACGCAATGGCGGCTGCCATCACAGCGGTGGTTCCACCGACGGCGGCGATGATGAAAGCCAAATCTGCGAGTTCACCGTGAAGCGCTTCCGCTCCAAAGAACGGGAACATGCGAGCGACGAGATAGAGACCGGCGTTCACCATGGTGGCGGCGTGAATCAGGGCAGAGACGGGTGTTGGTCCTTCCATGGCGTCGGGAAGCCAAACGTGGAGCGGGAATTGTGCAGACTTGCCGACGGCCCCGATGAACATCAAGCCAAGCGCCCATCCGAGTGTACCCGCACTTGAGGCTGCTACTTTCTCGATGTTGCCTTCATAGAACACAACGGAGTAGTCCAAGGCGCCCTGTCCTGCGCCAGCGTACGGGTGGAAAAGGGTCCAGAGCATCGCCAATCCAACCATGAGGAAGACGTCGCCCACACGGGTGGTCAAGAACGCCTTCTTGGCAGCGTAAGCAGCGCTGGGGCGTTCGTAGTAGAACCCGATGAGCAGGTAGGAACACAGGCCCATCAATTCCCAGAAGATAAAGAGCCAAAGGAAAGAATCAGCCAGCACCATGCCGAGCATACCGGAACAGAACAACACGAATTCAGCGTAGAAGCGGTGGTTGCGGTTATCGTTGATCGGGTCAGTGTTCATGTAACCGATGGCAAAGGTGTTGATGAGCAAACAAAGGAACGAGGCGACGAACAGCAGCATCACGGTGACGTGGTCGACATAAATTCCGAATCCAAGCGAGATTTCCGTCACCGTCGTCTGTCCAGAAATCCACAAACCGGAGGTAAACCATGTCCAACCGGTGGTGTCTCCATGTCCGTTTCCACCAACAAAGTCTGTGATTAACCAGAGCGATATCAAGAGGCTTGCACCCATGACCGGGAGGGCGATGAGGCCACCTTCCTTGAGGCCGTCTTTCCACATTTTGTTGCCGTTGAACAATTTTCCAAGAAGGAGAATCACCGGGAACGCCAGCATCGGTAAAAGAAGGATGTATGGCGCATATTCCAGCGCCGTGCTTTGAACGGCTTCTGTGCTTCCTGAACCTGCCATCGTATCGCCTCAGTTCTTCAGGACGTTCACGTCGTCCAGTGTAATCGATTCATGTTGGCCGTACATGGCAAGGAAGATGGCCAAACCGATGGCGACTTCACTTGCCGCAATGGCGATGGCGAAGATGGTGTACACCCAGCCGGTGGTGTCGCCGTGGTGAACGGCAGCAGCTGCGAATTGCATGTTCGCGGCGTTGAGCATCAACTCAATGCACATGAGGACAATGATGGCGTTTTTTCGGGTAAATGCACCCGCTAGACCAATGACAAACAAGAGCGCTGACAAGCCAGAAACCCATGCTGGATCGATCATTCTTCTTCACCTCCAAGGAACGTCCGGGCTTGATTCGCCCATTCGTCTCGCTTGATTCGTCCTGGAAAGAACTCAATGGCCACGTTGACTTCTTCTTCGATCTCTGAAGTCATGTTCGCCAGTTGGCCAAAGGTGTAGATCCCAAGGGCATTCAACTTCTCAGCAATAAACGGGCCAACGCCCTTTATTCTCTGCAAATCGTCAGCGTCAGAAGCACTGGCAAAACCAAGCGTGTTGAAATCGATGGTCTTTGCTTTCTCAGCCACACGAATGAGTTCTTCTTCCTTCTTTCGTGCCTTTTCGTCCAAGCTTTCCAGACGAGCTCGGCGTTCCTCGAGTTCTTTGTCCATGCGAGCCTGACGTTCGGCATCTTCAGTCTCTCGATCATCGTCCGCCTCTTCAGATTCTTCTGCCACCTCTGGCTCTTCTTCATCCTCGGACTCGGTAACCACTTCTTTTTCATCGGCATCGTCGTCATCCTCTTCCGCCTCGACGGCCTCTGGCTCATCGGTTCCAAACTCCCAGAGTAGATTTTCCATCCGTTCGTCCCGAACAAGGTAAGCAGCCCCCATCATGGCCATCGCCATCAACAGGCCGAGAACGAGAAGGGCAAAGCCCCACTCAGAGAGTAACGAGTCAGCAAGACCAGCCGTGGTTGGTGCCGTTGAAGCCGGATTGGCCCATACAGTGTCGTCGTTCACAACGGCGACAAGAATGAAGCCAAGCGCCAACAAGCCAAGACGCGCAAACAACGACAGGAACTTCATTCGAAGTCCTCCTCAAGGATTTGGCGGCGTGTCAGCATGATGCCGAAAAGGACGACCAGGCCAACACTGGCAAGATAGACAAGGATCTGGATGGCCGCAAGGAATTCCGCCCCGAGCAGAATGAAGATGCCCGATACGGCCATGAAACAGAAGATGAGTGAGAGCATCGAATGTGCAACTCGCTGAGCAAAGATAAGGCCGAGCGCTCCACCAAGGGTGATGGCTGCAAACAGGAAGAAAACTCCTGTCTCAGCAGCGCTGGCCACGTCCATCTCACGCGTCCCCCTTAGCGGCTTTTGCTGGGGTTTTAGCCGCTTCAGCCGCTTTCGTGGTGCTGTCATTCTTCTCCGCATCTGCGGCAGCCTTGGCTGCTTTTGCGGCCTTCTTTGCACGCTTGTCCCGTTCCTTCGAGGCGCGCTTGGCCAATTCAGCGTCCACCGCTTCCTGGTGGACCCCCGGAAGCACGCGAGTGCGCGACGCATCAAACCAGAGGTCTTGTCGGGTGAACCCAGACATACCGTCGTATTCATTGGTCATGAAGAAGGAGGTGAACCCGCACGATTCCATGCACAAACCACAGAACATGCAGCGTCCTAGGTCGATGCGGCCCGAGACGATCTGATCGTCAGCGGGATAGAGGTCAGCAATGGCCACCAAGTCTTCATCCCCGGAATCGTTCCAGCGAACCGTGGCGTTGTCCCCTGAAAGGTCAAGCACTTCTGCGAACCGCCATTCCTCAGGAGCCTCGGTGTGAGCCGTGACGTGATTGAAGGAATTCAAATCGGCCATCACTTCTGGCACTTCCACAGCGGCAAACTTGCCAACCTCAATCTCGGCCCCAAAGCCGGCGTGTTCACCCTCGGCGTTATCCAAAACGTCAACACGGAGTTCGGTCGTCATGTGCAAGCAGTCGTTTGGACAGATGTTGACACACATTTTGCACGCTGTGCAGGTCTCCCAGATCACACCGATGCGCCCATTGTAATTGCCCGGTACAAAGAGCCATGGTTCCATGTCCTCGAGGCGCTCGTATGGGTACTGCACGGTTTGAGGCTTCCAAAGCGTGGGTTTGAGATCGGAGGTGACCCTGTCAGGGGCAAATTCTTGTCGCGAAATATCGTTCATGACGGCCGAAGATGCGGCGCGTATGCGGCTGCCATCGTCAAGGAATTCGGGGTGCGATGTGTTGTGGTAGGCGCCCAGCTTTTTCCCGAACCGCTTTCCGATGAACGGAAACGTCCGCAGCGCTGTGATCAATGTAATTTTGAACGGGTACCAGAAGAGATTTCGAAAGTTGGGCTGTGCGTGTGGATGCATTGGCATGGTATCACCTCACTCCTGCCCCGGGGAAACCGTCCCCGCGGGCTTGTCCGTATGGACGTGGAACATGCGTTCTTGGTTGACCGATTTGTCTTCATCGTTGAGGTAGATGAAGAACACAGCCAGCCAGAAGAAGGTCGTCATGATGGGCACGAAAAAGGGGATGCCAAAGGCGTCCCACGCCGCGCCGCCCGCCGGGTCGTTCTGTGCAGACATACCGGCAGGACTGAAGAAATAGAGGCGGTAGACGAGCGCCAGCACAACCTGAAGCACCGCCAGTGGCAACAACATGCGCCAACCAAATTCGAGAATTTGGTCGGTTCGGATGCGAGCCAGAGCAAACCGTGCCCAAACGAAGACGATGAGGAAGACCAGCCAGGCCTTCACAAGGGTCACAATGGCACCGGGAACCAAGGGGACGGCTTCACCGACCACGGGCAGCGAAGCAATGGTCCCTTGGAAGGGGAGATGCCAGCCGCCGAGGAAGAAGTGCGTGAAGAGGAAACATGCAGCGTAGGTGCGGATGTATTCGGCCATGAAAAGCATACCAAAACGCATACCGCCATACTCCGTCCACCAGCCTTCAACCAGTTCCGCTTCTGCTTCCGGCATGTCGAAGGGCACGCGCTCAACTTCGGCGATCATGGTGATGAGGAAGAGTGCCCCGCCAAGCGGCATCAGGAAGATGTTCCATGCACCTGCAGAATGCTGGAAATGAATGCTCTCAATGATGTTGAATGTCCCCGAAAGGATGGCCACCGAAAGCAAGGTCAGCAGAAGTGGAATCTCATAGGCCGTCAACTGAGCAGCCGAGCGGATACCACCGATGAGGGTGTACTTGTTGTTGGACGACCAACCAGCGAAAAAGACGCCAATGGGGGCGATACCAAAGATGGCGATGGCGTAGAGGATGGACAGGTCAGGGTTGGTCGCATAGATGCCGCTGGAAAGTGGAATCATGCCCAAAATCAGCAAGGTCGAAGAGACGATGAGGAAGGGTGAGACCTCGAAGATGAGGCGATCGGCTCGCTGTGGGACCATGTGTTCCTTCACTAGGAACTTCATGCCGTCAGCCACGTTCTGGAAAAACCCAGGAAGGATGGTTTTCCCCATCCATGAACGGTTGTTGACGCGGTCAACGGTCGCGAAGTTCTCGTCTCGGTTGCCGAAATTTTTGTTCAGCCATTTGTTGACGATGCCGATCGGTTTGCCGAGTCCGAATGGAAGCATGTTCCACCATTCACCCGCTGTGACACCGTTTTCACCCACCCAAAGCGAACGCAGTGCTGTTGTGGCTCCGTATCGGTCTTGCATACGGGCGACCGCTTTTCGCTCAATCCACAAGATGGCGAATTGGGAGAAGAAGAGCATCAAGAACACGATGTTGACAACGGCAAACGTTGCGAGAGCGAACGAAAGGCTACCGGCACTTTCCTCGAGAGGGGTGCCTTCGAGGAGGCCAATCACGCCCGAGCGCAACAGTCCTTCCTTGTCGAGGAAGAAGCCCACGAGGTCGTACTTGTCATCCATGGTATCGCCTCAGCGGTCGGTTTCTCCAATGCAGGGGTCAAAGCTGCCCATGATGGCAGGGATATCTGCCACCTTGTACCCAATCATGGTCTTGGCAACGTAGGGAATCGTGATGAACATCGGAGACCGGATGGAAAGTCGATACGGTTTCTTTCCACGACCGTCGCCGCCGCCCTGAATGTAAAATTGTGAGGCCCCACGGGTGCACTCGTAGTGGGAGAAGCCGGTCGCACCCTCAGGAGCCCGGGTGGGGGCCTTAGCGAGAATCATCGCATCACCGCTGGAGTAGTTGGTGTTCTTTCCACCGGGGATCTTTTCGATGGCGTCAAGGATCATGCGGCACGACTGACGCATCTCTTCCATGCGAACCCGATAGCGGTCGTAGCAATCGGCCCCTTTGATGGAAGTGGGTTTCTCAACGGCAGGTTCCCAGTCAACTTGGTCATAGACCGAGTAAGGGTGAGCCCAGCGGACGTCGTAGTTGACACCAGCCGCACGGATGTTCGGCCCGGATACACCGGCGTTGACCATGTCTTCTGCCTTGGTGTAGCCAACGCCTTGGAGGCGAACAAGCCAGATGGTTGACTCGTCCAGCATCATTTCGTATTCATCGATGCGGTGCTCGAACAGCTTGACCTTCGCAATGAGGCGGTCTGCGAAGCCGACTGGGATGTCTCGCTTCACGCCTCCGACACGGGGGTAGTTGTAGTGCATACGAGAACCGCCGAGTTCTTGCAGCAAGTCAAGGAACATCTCACGGTCTCGCATGCACCAGGTCATCAGTGTCAGACTACCGATATCGGGGCCGTACGCACCGAGCCACATCAAGTGAGAGGCGAGGCGTTGGACCTCGGCTGAGATGAGACGGATGTATTCTGCACGCTCAGGCACATCAACCTCGAGCAAGTCTTCAGCAGCGTAGATGTAGGAATTGGCCCACGTCATGGCGCTCACGTAGCAAAGGCGATCGCAATACGGTGTGATTTGCGTGAAGTCACGTGCCTCTGCGATTTTTTCCACGCCACGGTGGATGTAGCCGAGTTCAGCCTCCGTGTCCACCACCGTTTCGCCATCAACCTTGACGCGAAGCGTCCAGAGACCGTGCGTCATGGGGTGCTGAGGGCCCATCGTGATCCACAT
>DANX01000015.1:0-1995 GCA_002502295.1 Euryarchaeota archaeon UBA561
GATCCGTTGGCCAGCTTGTCGCTAGAATCGACGGTCGACGCTCCGCTCCCTGATTTGGCTCCATCTGACCTCACAGGCGAACAAGCAGGTGCCACCATTCGTAGCCGAGCCGAAGTAGAAGCCGTTCCAGGTGATAAGCTGGAAGGAACACTCCACGAGGTTGAAACCACGACGCTGAACGCCGATGGAAACATCATCAAGCAGAACGTGAAAGGAACCCTCACGGTCAACAACCCATCTGCTGATGACCGAATCTACGACATTGACGTTCTGCTGGACAACATTGATTCAACCGACATCGGTGGAGAACATGTCTCCGTTGATGAACTGGAACCATCCAAGAATCACACCATGGCTTACAAGGTAAACGGAAAGCAAATGATGACGCTGCGTGAACGCCTCGACACCAACCCTGATCGGTCTCAAGAACGCTCAATGTCAGTGGCCATTGGGGAAGATCCTGGCCCCATCTCTTTGGAACTCGAAGTCGAAAACCTCTCGGCGGTCGAACTCCATGATGTGGTCGTCACTCGCCCACTTGCCAGTTCCATGCACTTTGAGATGACCGGAGGCGCTGAACTTGACGACGGTGAAATCACTTGGACGGTTGGGCGTCTCCAAGCAGGCGAGAAGCAAGTGCTCAGTTTGGAAGGTACCATTTCCGTCTCCTCTACCAAGGCCATCAAGACCGGCAAGGCCTCAGCAACCTACCGTGCTGATGCCACCCTCTCCAACATGTCGTTTCGCGAACTCGATGCGTTCTGCCGTGGATTCACCTACATGCGTGTTCGCGAGGATGAGCGTCCAGACAATTGGATTTGCCAAGCCATTTTCGAGAACCGTTCGTCGTTTGCCGTTGACTTGACCAAGTTGCAAGTGAGCATGAAAGGAAGCGAGGAATTGCTCTTCGATGTTCACGATGTGGATCAAGATGTGACCCCGAACGGAAAGTGGGAGTCCGAAGAGCGCACCGTGATGGCACAGTCTGAACCGGACTTCACCTACCAACTCGTTTACACCGTTCTCCCAAAGGCGGTCCAATCCGCTGAGGGAAGCATGACGCTTGAGGAAAAGAAACTCGAAGTGCTCGAAGCTGAGGTCAACAAATCCTACTCAACTGGAAGCCTTCGCTCGTACCGACCTCAGAAAGTTCAAGCCAACTTGACCTTGGTTAACAAGGGATCTTCAAGCATCAACTTGATGCGTGTAACCGACGACATTCCTGGTCTCTTTGAAGCCCCCTCGCCCGAACAATTGACCGTAAAGATTGACGGAAAAGCGATTGATGATGACCAATTCAAGATTGAATTCTCGGAAGGGATCACCATCGAGAAGGAACACCGCTCTCCCGACGGGCAAGGGTACACCATGATGGTGACCGTCGGCACACGTGGTCCTATCGGCCTCAAGCCAGGCAAGAAAATGGAAATTTCCTATCCACTCAATGCTCCAGACCCAACACCGGGCAATGAGCGGGTGGATGCGCCTGCTCGAATTGAATTCAGCGCCGAGCGCTTCGGCCCAATTTGCACACGCGAGCCTGTTGAGACACCAAGCATCAAGGTCGTTCACAACCGTCGAAATTTCAGCGCAGGTAAGCAAGCCATCCCACTCGGTGGCAAAGGTCGCTATGAAGTGCTGATTTTGTTTGAAAACAATGGCGATACTGCCCTCAGCGACCTCTACATCAACGACGTGCTCCCTGCCCAGTTTGAAATCAAAGACTGGGAGCTCAAGAGCGCCAGTGGAAAGCGAGACGACGTCACCATGACCTCGGAAGATGGTGAAGGTGGCCTCCACATCGTATGGCATGTTCCAAAGGTAGAGAAAGGCGAACGCCTGGAAGTTTCCTTTGACATCAAGGGCTCCGGAGAAGTCGATGCAGAAGCACTCAATCGATTCCACGGTGTGCACTTCGGTGATGAAATTGAATCGGATGATCTCCCGGCCGTAGAACCAGAGGTTACCGCTGAAGCAGAAACCGAAGAAGCAGAA
>DANX01000015.1:2319-14137 GCA_002502295.1 Euryarchaeota archaeon UBA561
AAGCAGAAACCGAAGAAGCAGAAGCCACCGAAAGCGACGGAGATACCGAATCAAGTGAGGCCGAAGACGACGCAGCTCCAAAGATGAAGTTCCGTGAAGACATGCTCGGCCGTGTGATGGAAGCAGCGGGTATTGACGCTACACACCGAGACGCCTTCGTTGACTTTGCTGCTGATTACGACCATGACGACAACGGCTACCTCAAGAAGGCTGAACTGGAAGACGCGGCCAAGGCCTGGCAGGAAGCACACGCCGACGGAGATGAAGCGGATGAATCCGAAGCAGAGCCCGAAGCATCGAGTGCCGAAACCAGCGCCGAAGGAGTCGATGAGAAATCGTGCATGATTTGCGATACGATGGTTCCAGCCGACGCCGCTACCTGCCCTGCTTGCGGTTTTGCCTTCATTGACGCCTGAAGATTGCGTTCTTGGATTTGCATCCTGCCCTGCGGGGGGTTTAACCCCCTGGGGAATTGGAGGCTCACGCTGGAAGAACCCATTGTGGCCATTCTTCATGCTCGGGTGAACGGCTGACGATCACGATAACAGATCGCTTGAGTTCGATAAGGACCTGGGCCAAGGGTTGAACGGTGGATGGCGGGACGACCCCATCTCGCAAATCAACCGCCAGCCACGCTTTGGGATACTGGACTGCCCATGCCTTCAATTCGGCTTCAATACCGCTTGGTGGAACGCCTTGGCGAACACTGGCAATGAATCCCCAGCCTTCGGGACACTTTCGCTCTGCGTCGGTCCAGAGGAACATTTTGGGGGTTAAAGGAAGACGCTCCAGTTGCTCAATGGCTTCCATTTCTGTTGCACAGACGGGCTGACCCGGCATTGGCATTGGGAGAGGATACCGCCATGTCGGAGATACATCCAAGGGTTCTCTCTGGCGCATGGAACCCCTAACAAGCCGGAAGGTTTGAACTTCACGCTTTGATGCTGAGAACCCTCGCGCTCTCTCGAAGTTCATGCTAACCTTCATGCCCTGCCATCGTTGCGGTGGAACCATGGCCAACGGTCCGTCGCCTCCACCTCCCCCTGCACCAGGCGGTTCCATGTTTGTCATGTTGATGTTCATGATTCTCATGACCGTCCTCATCATGACTCCCTCCATTCGCACATCGCTCGGCACCACGGCTGATCCCTTGCTCTCACCACTGCTTCCTGAAGAGTCATTTTTCGTTATCACCGTCATGATTCTCGGTATCTTTTCAATGACGCTGAACACCGTGATTCGGAATTTCTTTGTCGACCCAATGGATCAAGCCCACATCGGCCACCGTCAAGGACAGGTCCGCCAAATCATGAACGAAGCTCGTCTTTCTCGTGATCCAATCCTTCAAGAAAAGGCGATGACGCTCCAGCAACAAATGATGCCTGAACAATTGGAAGTTCAAATGGGAGCCATGAAGCCGATGATGTTCACCATGATTTTCATCATCGGAATCTTTGCTTGGCTCACCACGAAAGTCGAGACGTTCCGCGTCGATTATGTCTCCCTTCCTTGGGCTCCGGAATGGCATCTTTTGGAAGGTAAATTCCTCTTTTTTCCCGCGTGGATTTGCTGCTACATTTGCATGAGCGCAGCCTACGGTCGTGTTCTTGACCGACACATAAAACTGGCTCGATACAAAACGCATCCACTTGTTGTTTCCGGAGAAGTGTTGAAAGAACCCCTCTTGCACCTCGTCGCCACGAAAAACGCCCCGGCTTCGGCTCAGGCAAAGAAGCGACAACAGCGCTCAAAACGAAGTCAGCAACAACGAAAACGCAGCGGCTCCTCCTCATCTGGTAAACCGTCATCAGACAAAGAATCCAGGGGTCTTCTCGCAGGGATTGCTTTGGAGTGCCCGGAATGCGATAGCGATGTCATTACCCATGACGGCCCGAAATTGAAGCGATGCAATGTCTGTTTTCACGAATGGGTCGTGTAGGCATGGTCCGCTTAACGGTTTCAGGTCACCCCGGCAGTGGAACGAGCACACTTGTTCGTGGATTGATGAATCGCTTCGGCTGGAGTTGCCTTAACGGAGGTGACGTCTTTCGGGACGAAGCCAAACGACGAGGTATGCCGCTCAGTGAATTTGGTGAACTTTGCAAGAATGAGCTGGATGTCGACCGGTCGCTGGATGAACTTCTCCAACAACGAATGCAGGGGGATGAATCAGCGGACATCGTGGAATCTCGCCTGGCGGGTTGGTGGGCTTACAAACTTGAACTGCCTATTGTCCGCCTCTGGCTCGATGTAAACGATGAGGAACGGGCTCGCCGCGTTGCTGAACGCGAGGGATTATCCCTTGCCGAAGCGCTCAAAGCGAACAATCAGCGTTCTTCAGTGGACGCTGAGCGATTCAAGTTGCTGTATGACCTTCTTCCTGAAGATCCCGAGCCCTATACACATGTTCTGGACGCTGCGGTCCTCAATGCATCTCAAATACTGGACCATGTCGTCGCCATACTGGAGGAAGCAGAATGAGCGTCCATGTTTTTGATTCAGCACCCACGACGGACGACGCTTTTGGCACAGTCCCCGATGAACGAACGCTTGAGCAACGCCTGGCTTCCGGATTCATCCTTGTGGACAAACCCGCAGGCCCCACATCCCACCAACTCGCAGCGTGGGCTCGTGATTTACTCGGTCTTGACCGCCTTGGACATGGAGGAACTTTGGACCCTTTCGCAACGGGTGTTCTTCCGCTCATGGCCGGAAGATGCATGAAAATTACCAACAAAATCCTCAAGCATAAAAAGACCTACATCGCCGTGTTTCGTTTTCGTTCAATGCCAAATGAGGACGATTTGAAGGCCACAATTGCCTCGATGACCGGACGAATATACAACGTCCCTCCGGAAGTTTCGGCGGTGAAGGTGCAGGTGAGGACGCGGACCATACATGGTTTCGAACTGCTTGATGTTGAAGGAAACGATGCCGTTGCTCGCATCACGTGTGATGCGGGCACGTACATACGAACCATGGCTAGAGACATGGGATTGCTGCTCAACACACCTGTCACCCTCAAAGAACTTCGAAGGGAAGAATCGGGAATGTTCGATCTCACCGATTGCGTGAGCATGGATCAGTTGGCGGATGCCGTTTGGCTTTGGAAGGAATGTGGCCAAGAGGAAGCCCTCATGGCTATCGTTCACCCCATTGAGAAATTGCTTGTTGATGTGCCTCGGTGTCAGGTCAAAGACAGCGCCGTGGCAGCGTTGGCATACGGTGCCCCACTGTTGCTTCCCGGTCTCATTTCGATGCCAAAAGGTCTCAAGAAGGGAACCGAATTGATGGTGGCCTCCCTCAAAGAAGAAGCCGTTGGTTTTGTCAAACTAAAGGCAGATTCAAACGAGATTATCTCCATGGAATCTGGAGAAATAGCGCGACCCAGTATGGTATTGATAGACACCGATGTCTATCCTCGCCGTTGGCCAACTTCGTCTTGAGTTCAAGCTTCGATGTATTCTTCGTAAATGTATTCGTCCGTTTCAATGCGGATCTTTAGCTGAGACATGGTTCCCACTCCTTGCCCTGTCAACCGGAGTTGAACGGTCCCCACGACCTCAAAGCAAGCGGCCCTTTCACGATTTGGTTATGAAGTTTGAGGGTCGTTTCCGCGTTATCCGACACGCAGGGTGCGAGTGTGTGCAGGTGAACATTCGTTGTTCTCATTCGATTTTCTTGATCTTTGCTGGCATCAGGAACACCAAAAGGCCAATTGCTCCTAAAGCGATGGCAACAATGCCGATCCAAGCGGTCTGCGTTGAGAGCAACCCTGAGGTGTCATCTTCGGTTTCGATCTCCAGTTCTTGCACTGCGACCAATTGTTCAAATTCATTGTTGGATTCATCTCCTTCTTGTATCTCTAGCCCGCGGTCAACGACAGCACTGAAGCGCAACACTCTCGCATCAAGTGGGACCTGCCAATCGCACGTGATGGATTGGAGTTCACCCGGTTGAATAACAGCAATGGTTTGGACGCCAATGAGTTGCTGGTCTGTTTGGCATCGAACCGAAACCATGGTCGCCTCTGCTTGGCCCTGATTTCGAACAAGGACTCGCATGGAGATGACGTCACCCTGTTGCATCTCATCGTTGCCAAAGCTAATGCCTTCAACGACAAGGTCGGGAAGTGCCATCACTTCTAGGTCAACTTCGCGCTCAGAGCAACTTGTTTGGTCGCACACGCTGACCAATACGGTATGGAAACCAACAACGGGAGGTGTGACTGTAAGAACGCTGCTTGTCAAATCCACGCTCGCCCACGACCGGTTTGTGGAGGCCGTGAGCGCCGATGCTGAATCGACATCGCTCCATGTCATGTTGATCACGGTCTCAAAATCATGTTCAACCGGTATGATGGAGGGGAACTCGGCAATGACGGGTGAATCATCAACAGGTTCAACGAGCAGCGTGAACGTTTGACTCCATGTGTTTCCAGCTGGGTCCATTACCGTGATGCCAATGACCGATTGACCGCTGGCTTCAGGAAGCAATCGGAGGCGAACATCACCTTCCGCAAGATCAACTGCCGCCAGTGTTTCGTCGCTGTTGGTGAATGAAACTTGCAACTCGTCGTTGGTGGCACGGTCATCGCTGCACCGGCCGAGGAACGGAAGAATGAGCCCACCGTTGTCTTCGACCAACACTTGGTCTCCAATGGCCTCACAAATTGGGTCTTCATCATATTGGACAGCGTATCCTCCTGAAACGGCAAGGTCCGTGAATTCCAGAGCCGTGTGGCTTGCCGTTCCATCTGAATCCCACGTGAACCATGCTCGAAGGGATACGGTGAACGATGAGGCTCCAGGTTGCATGTAAGCGCCAATGGGCCACTGGTGGTTGAAGGTGCCAAGGGACATGGGCTCGTTGGAGACCACCTCGTCATCAATGAACACCAACCAGCGGGAATATTCTGCATCGATGCCGTTGTTGGTTCCGAACACACGGCCCGATAGAGAGAGCGACGGGTCGTTCACGTCAACCCAAACGTGGGAAAGACACCCGTCGGCGACGCTTATGTTTGCTTTGTAGTGCTGTCCTTGAGGCAAGAGGGTGTTGGCGAGGAGTTCAACAAAGTCCCCGAAGACAACACCGTCTTGGGAAGTTGCGATTGAAACGGTGGTGTTTCCAGACCCGCCGTCAGCCAGTGTGTGGTGAAGGCGACCAAGAAGCTGTTCGGGAGGATGCGTAAACGGCGCACTTGTCCAGTGCCCAGAAGTCCCCTCAAGGGTTGGCTTCAACCCGCATGTGTCCAACGCAAGGTTTTCGGTCGTGCCTTCATTCAGGTCCAGGCCAATCACGGGGAGACTGTGGCCAGAAAATTCAGAGCTCGCAAATCCAACTTCGCCGCCGTACCACGGTGTTTGAACGGTGATGTCAAGGCCAACAGCATCGACGACAAGCCTCGAGTCGTCAACACCCCCTGCGGAGACGTAGTCAAGGGTGAACACTGCCTCACTGATGTCCGTCCACGTCCAATTCATTAATCCGGTGATGTTCACCTTGAAGGCTGAATTGTTGATGTAGTCCACGTTGCCTTGGGTGTGAGCGAAGGTTTTGAGCAAATCAAAACCGTCCCCATGCTCAATTGAAACTCGGACGGTGTCCTCGGACAAAGCCTCCGGGATTTGGAACACGCCCAGCATATGAATCTCCTGCATTTGGTAGCCTGAGAGACCGCTGATGTCGAAGTTGGTCAATTGGATTTCAGGCCCAGTGGACCATGTGCTGGCACCGTCTGGGGCGCCTGTAGAATAATTGGAATCAGTGGGTGAAGTGGACGACCATACCGTCATGGTGTCCAAGTGGATCGGGCGGGTGTGAACCATGGTTAATCGTTGATCGGCAACCATGGTTTCCGTGTAGGTTGCCGAATCTTGCGTGAACGACGTTTCCGCTCCGAGCGTCCACGCGTTTTCGTCTGCCAAATCACCTTGAGGAAAGAGGTCCACAATGTTCGTGCTGTGCACACTCCGGCCCTGTGCACCCGATAGGCATGGCGAGACGGAAAGAACGAGCAGAATCCAAACAAGGGCGAGCGCCTTTGACGATGGTCGCATGGATTATTGCAGGGCTTGGCACTTCTTGAAACAAAGGGTTACATGTGGCAAACAGAAGCAAGATTATTTCCATCCATGGCGCATGTTTGAAATACCAAGCGCATGAGGCGCTTCTACCTCTCATGGCTGTGGTGGTGTAGGGGTTAGCACGGCAGATTGTGGTTCTGCCAGCCCGGGTTCAATTCCCGGCCACGGCCCCATGCTGTCTGCTCGTGTCTGCCGTGGTGGTGCTCACAGGTCGTCGTTGCTGATGTGATGCCCCATTCGCTCGCCTTTGGTAGCAAGGTAGTCCCGATTGTTGGATCCAACGCCAACGATGAGAGGTGTTCTAAATGCAACGTCAATGCCGTGCTTGGTGAGTTGCTCGACCTTTTCGGGGTTGTTGGTCATGAGTTCGACATGTACGACACCAAGATCTTTGAGCATTTCAGCTGCGATGGCGTAATCCCTCGCATCGGCCGGATGGCCGAGCATCAGGTTTGCATCCAAGGTGTCAACGCCTTGGTCTTGCAGGTGATAAGCTTGGATTTTAGCGTGCAAGCCGATGCCCCGCCCCTCCTGTCGTAGGTACAGCAGGGCGCCCCAGCCCCGCTCAACAATGGCGTCAAGGGCAGCATGCAGTTGAGGTCCACAGTCACAGCGTGTGCTAGCGAACACATCGCCAGTCAAGCATTCGGAGTGGACGCGGATGAGAACAGGGTCTGGCCCCGACATGTCACCAAGGGTGACGGCGACGTGGTCAAATCCTGTTGATTCCTCATGGAAGACTTCTATTTTGAAATCCCCTCGAATTGTTGGTAAAAAGGCTACACTGGGTACTTCATTTCGCGTCATTTTCATGCCATCACCTCGATCAAGAATCGTATTTCGCCCTCGTGCTCTTGCACGTCCTTCAGGTGATGAGGGCCCCGTCCAATGAGCAAAGGCATGTCGTGAAGTGTTTCGGGGTCATCAGCCAAGACTTCGAGCACATTGCCGATGAGAAGTTGCTCAAGCGCCTCCCGTGTCTTGGCAACAGGGACAGGGCAAAAGTAGCCGAGCACATCAAGACGATGGGTGATGCTCGTGTGGCTCCCATCATCCGACATGACACGACGAACCCCTGAACCGTTTTGAACACATCCTCCGGGGGTGACAATGCAACCAACCTTGGCTCAGGCTTGCGAGAACTTTTCAACAACAAGCATGGTCTGCAACCATGGCCGCGACCAAAACGACTCGTCCCGACGGGGACATGTCATGGATGGAGGTCGGGGAACTTGGCCTTCGATACGGTCGGATTCCAATGGCGCTGATCGTGGTTGAAGCTTTTTACTGGTTTTTGACGATGCCTTCCGATACTCTCGCTCCAATTCAAGTCACGGAGGCTTGGATTTGGAACGAATTAACGAACCTTATCTATGGAGAAGGCTCCGCAGTCATCAGTCATCACAACGGATGGCTGACCCGAATTGATTTGCTCCACGTCGATTTTCCTGGACCTTACGACAGCGTCGGTCTCTACGTTTCAGACGAATGTGCAGGCGTTCATGAGATGATTTTCCTCTCGACGTTGGTGATGATGACGGACGGCGTCCCCCAAAAGGACAAGATCAAGGCGGTCGGTGTGATGTGCGGGATTGTCTATGTGTTGAACATTCTAAGGCTGGTCGTCTTCTATCCAATCGCTGTCAATTCCTGCCTGGAAATGCCCGACGTTCAGGCTTGCTTGACCCCGATGTGGCAATTTCATGAAACGGTGTACACATGGGGCTTCCTTGTCGTGCTTGTTCTCATGTGGCTGGTATGGTTTCTGCGTTATGGCGGTCCAGCTAGAACACTCGCTGCGACCAAAGACGACCCGTCACCTTGGAGACTTCAGCGTCGACGATCATGGGATCTGAAACACAAGGCGTTGCTTGGAGCAGCCTTGTTGCTCTTTGTGTTGGCCATGACCAACATTTCAACCAATCAAAATGCCATTGACGCTCGAGACACCCTCGCCTTTTGCGAGCTCTCGAGCCAGTTGTCCTCTGAGTGTGGTGATGCTCAGCAACGCTGGGATGACGCCATTGGCTACGCTTGGTCGCTTTCAGCGTTGGGTCTCGTGGTCGGTGTTGGGACGTTCGTCACCGTTGAGCGTCCGCTTGAAGACGGGAGCTGGCCGGAAAAGGCAAACCAGAACGCACCAAACGAAGAGGATGGGGCGAATGGAAAGAACCACCATCGCAAGAAACCGGGTTCATGGAAGCGCCGAAGCGAAGAGGAATAATCACTCAACGATGACGGCCGTGAGGTTTTGACCGTTGTACGGTCGCTTTTCAACGGCCTTCATGGCTGTTCCAATTTTACTGCTGTGTAAACTGATGTAGGTTGAATCATCATCGAACCGAATGGTTCCAATCGCGAGTTCGTCGCATCGAAGTTGCTCAATAAACCAATTGGCGACGGAGAGCGGTGAGCCAGCCTGGTCGGGGTGGAGCGATAGCTTCACCGTGACGTATCCAAACACGTCGGCTGATTCTCCAAAGTCTTCTTGGCGGCGAACCGGATCTCGGTCAACGCCATCAGGAAGTTCGGGCGCTTCGCTTGGTTGAATGTCCAGCCCATAGGTGGCCATGATTTTGGAAAGTTGAGGTTCATCGTCTCGGGACACAAGACTCCACGCTTCACCGGTTCGTCCAATCCGACCCGTTCGTCCAATTCGGTGGATGAAGGAATCAAGGTCATTTGGGATGTCGTAATTGATGACCAAGGTGATTCCATCGACGTCGATTCCGCGTGCGGCAACATCCGTGGCAATGATGGTTTTCACATCCCCTTCTTTGAATGAATTCAGGATGCGTTCTCGCTGATTTTGATTAAGGTCTCCGTGGAGTCCGGCAACCTCAAAGCGATGTTTCTTCAAACGCTCCACCGCCAAGTCAACCATTCGCTTGGTGTTACAGAAAATGATGGTTTGGTCGTCGTCCTTCATGCGGGCCAGTAAGCGGCCAAGAACCCACAATTTGTTGGCTCGTCCGATACGGACCGAATACAGGTCAATTGGAGGGACATCCAGTTCTTCTGCATTGGTGAGAACAAAGTCAGGTTCGTTCATGAATTCGTGAGCAGCGTCAATGATTTCTTGTGGAAACGTGGCTGAGAAAAGAAGCGTTTGTTCACGGGCAGTCATTCGCTCAACAATCCACATGATGTCGGGGAAAAAGCCCATGTCGAGCATGCGGTCGGCCTCGTCCAAACAAAGGATGTTTGGGGAGTTCAAGTCGATATGCCCCCGTTCGCTCATGTCCATGACACGCCCGGGCGTGCCCACGATGACATCAACGCCCTTGCTGAGCGTTTTGGCTTGCTTTTCAAGATCGGTCCCGCCATAAACGGTCATGATGGTCAGTCCGGAATCGCCTTGCAGGAGTTGGAATTCCTCGGCCACTTGGTTTGCAAGTTCTCGTGTGGGGGTGAGAACCAGGGCTTGGAGTGCACCGGTGGGTTTGCATCGTTCAAGGATGGGGAGGCCGAAGGCGGCCGTTTTACCCGACCCTGTGCGTGCCTGACCGATAACGTCGGTCCCTTGCCGTGCGAGGGGCACCGTGTCCCGTTGTACCTGTGTGGCAAATTCCCAACCCAAAGCCGAGAGGCCGTTTTGAATCGCTTGAGGTAGGTTCCAAGAGTCGAAGCGTGTTGTTGTGAACATTGGTCTCACCGTTCGCCTCAGGTTCGTTCATTGGTCGCCGAGACGGGGCGACCTCCACAGGATCTTCAGAAGTTGTCGCGATCTGCGATTTCCTTCTGGAGCTCGCCCATCCAGTACCGTCGAGCATTCTCACGGTTGAGGGGTCGGCGCATTTGTCGAACATGCTCAAGGATGTATTGACGGAATTTCAAGGACTTGGTGCGGTTCATGCCTTTCGGCGTGACGCCGTCCCATAGTCGGTCAAATTGGAGTGCTTTGTCGTCGAATGGTCGCTCGTCGTCCATCTTCTACACCTCTTCAGCGACTTGCCGACTCCCAACCTGTTCTTAACGCTGTTGCACTGGTCAGCCAACGTCACATGTAGGGCATGTCGTGGTCATCCATGAATTCGTCATCCTCGTCGTCGTGATATCCCATCACCTCATCTTGGGAAGGACGGCGGAGCAGTGTGGGCTTTGTCTCCGTCGGTTCAGGAGTTTCTTGTGGATTTTGGACCTTCTCAGCATGTGCTGGTTCAATTGGGGTCAATCCAATTCGCTTCCCTTGCGCCAGAAGAACTTCCTTGTCGATGTCAGGCACCGCTAAGGCAGGAGAGAGGGCGGCGTTCTTTTCCGCTTCAGTACCTTCAAGCATGGCATCAAAGCGGTATTGCATCAGCTTCTGAACGAGTTTTTCGTCGGTTTCGGTCTTGAGCAAGTCATCAACAAGCGAGCGGAGTTCTCCTTCGTCCATGAGTTTGGGCAGCAGGTCAATGCAAGCCCGCCGGACTCGCACATCCAGTGACCGAGCCCCTGAGAGAATCAAATCCCGTGCCCGACCGTGGCCACGGTTGAGTTTTTGGATGGTCTTGATGGCAGAAAGACGGACATCGGGGTCAGCGTCCCCAATCGCACGTTCTGCGAACATGGTGCCCATGCGAACGTCTTGCTTTGCAAGGCGAGGAAGCGATTTCGCAACGGTCCGGCGCACTTGAGCATCCTCGTCGTTGAGTGCCCAAGAAACCAGATCCCAAACGACGGACGTTTTTCGAGAAACAATGGCGTTAATCATCTTTGCAGCCCGCCGGCGAAGATGTGCGTCGGGTTCCAACAGCAGTGTGTCAACGTGATCAGCAACGACATCGGGCCATGTCTTGGTCAGTGCTTCCAGACCTTTCCAGGCGGCTTGACTGCGGTCTTTGTCTGCCGAGCGCAGTTCATTTTCAAGCGAGGATCGAACACCCGAGGGGAAGGTTGGGGCCGCTCGGCATAGGGCAGCACTCGCAGCTTTCTGCACGCCTTGATGCGCATCATCGAGCAACACTGACAACCAATCAAAGAGCTCATTGGAACGACGAACCGCAAATTCCGGGAGCACATCAAGGGCAGCGATTCGTATCGCTGGGTCTTCGTCTTCAAAGGCCAATAACAAGAGGCTGTGGGCAGGACCAATCATGTGATTGGGGACATGGCCCAATCCTCGGATGCCGTCTTTGCGTGTCATCGTCAACGTGTCGTTCTTCCACCGCACCGTGCGCTCGGGGAGTGCCCCTTCTGCGAGCGACATGATGTCGTCGGGATGAAGGGCCATCCACGGCCCTTTGATAGGTTCATAGGAGGCATCCAGCGTGACGGATTGGGATACCTGAATCGGTTTCCCAGTGCGTGGGTCACGTGCAATGTACTCCTTCGCCATGGGTGTCCCTTTTGGGCGCATGGTTCCCTCCATCATGAACTTATGCAGGTCAAGGCTACAAAAAGAATCGGAGAATGCGGCACAGCGAGCACGGTTTAGGCGGCCATGACAAACCTCCTCACGTAAGTCGTGCTGGTGAACTTTTTCGCTCAAAAGGATGCAAACGATTTAGGGCGCCGACACTTTGTCCTTGTTCATGAGCGATGATGGATGGACGACGGACGAAGCCTTGAGCAACCTACGAAATGCCCTCGGTGAAAAGGGAATCTCAATCGATGACATGTTTGAAACGTTTGACGCCGACAGCGACGGAACCATCAACGGTCCAGAACTACACCATGGCATCCGAGACATGCTCGGAGACGTGTTGTCGCCAGGTCAAATCTCACAGATCATCAAGGCTCTCGAT
>DANX01000118.1 GCA_002502295.1 Euryarchaeota archaeon UBA561
CTTCGGCTGGGCCGGAGCGGCCGGTGCTGCAGGCGCAACGGGTGCGGCTGGTGCTGCGGGTGCCATGGGTGCGGCAGGGGCAGCAGGAGCCACAGGTGCTGCGGGCGCTGCAGGTACAGGCGCGGGCGGGGCTGCTGGTGGTGCTGGGGGTTGCATGTCTTATCCTCCTTGTTTCAATTTCCCCAACGTCGGATCTGCGGGATCAATTCCCTCAATTCTTCGTTGGAGTAGTCGCGGTTCGAACTCACAAGTTCGACCAATCGGGGTTCGCGGATCATCTGCATGATTTCCGCAGGGGACTTGCGCGCAAATTCGTCGCGCGTCAGGTCGTTGAAATTGCGAACCTTTGACAAAAATGCCTCACGGGTTCGCCGTTGGTATTGGGTTGGATCCAACTTGGTTGGACGCTCCCTGAATCGGGTCAGATCAAAGACATGACGCCAGTTTTCTTTCTCGGGGACCACCATGATAGCAATCGCCAAGAGGGCAAAGAGGTTGAGAATAATAAGCCACTTTAGCACACCATCGCTGGTGAGCAGAACGATGGCGCCCATGGCTTCCGTGAACGGCATTGAAAGGGTGCTTGAGACGTGACGGCTCTCGTCGAAGACGACGTTAAACGAAGCGGTGTTTCGGGCGATGGTCGCTGAAAGTTCGTCGTTGTCAAACTCCATCATGTCGTTGATGAGCGCGGTGAAATAGGCTTCATTTCCGCGCCATGTCGTGTCGCCAAGGCCCTTGTTCAATCCTTCAGAATCCGTGTCCCAACACATGTGACCAAACTGCACATACAGTTCTGAATCACATTGCTGCTTGCCGGTTTCTTCGGCATACCCTTGGTCCCAGAGGTGGTTGGCGAGAACCGAGTGGTCGGAGACAAACACAATGCTGCCGGTTGCGCTGATTTCACCGATGTCGCCACCCAAATCAAGGGAGCGCTGGTCAAGCACGGTTTGGTCAGCGTAATCAATACGGATGATCAGTCCAGTCTCACCCTCACCGAGGGTGGGGTTTGAATCACCCTTGCCAGCGTCGATTTCGGCTGAGGTTGAAGCCGCAGCGAGCACGTGGACATCTCGGCCTTCGTCGGCTTGTTCGTCAAGCACCTGAATCGCTGTTGGTCGGTGGAAGAGTACGGGCATTCGGCAGTTGGCAACGTTCTCTTGCAAAACATCGTCTTCCGAACATGGAGTTGCCTTTTCATCGCCCATGGTGCTAATGTCTCGGGTCACGCTTGCGACAGACCAGAGTTTCTTGGTGTCTGGCGAAATTCGTTCGTCGTTCTCGTTGGTCACTTCGTAATATCGGCCGGTGTTCAGGTCGTCCCTGACCGGTGCGTCGAAGTACTTGACGCCAAATTCCTCAGCAACAAGCTGAGCGTTGGTGGAATTGGAGGCGAGGATGACCTTGCCGGCCCGTTCGGTGACGAAATCATGGATGGCAGCAGCCTCAGCGGCGTCGAAGGGCTTCTCAGGTGCTGCGATAACCAGCAATGTGCGATGTGGATTTTGCCAATCGTTGACCAGCATGGGCGTGGACATGGTGTTGGCTACAGAAAAGTCATCGAGGCTCTCGCGCATGAGCGTGAGTTGGAGTTCTTCGTATTCATCGCCGTTTTCATAGGGGGAAAACACCGTCGTCTTTCCGGCTGATACAACGGCGATGACAACGGTTGAGAGGCCCACGGAAACGACCAGCCCAATCATGAGCCATGCTTCGAGGCTCAGACTGCTCTTTTCCGCCTCAGCCATCCTTTCACCTCATTTCCCTATGGTGAAAACCATAGATTTACATCCTTCGGAGACACATTCCACACATAATAGTTGCTCTGGAATGGGCAAGGGAGATTGCCGCTTTCCTTTGCACAGCACGCCGGTTCATGAAATTTCAAATTCATTGAAATTCGTCAAAAATTACACTTTCAAAGGTCGATTCTCGCCTCACGAAGGAAACCGACGGAATGCCACCATGGCCACAAGGAAAACACCAACCAGTTCGGCTGTGGAAAGCCAAGGAAGGGAAGATGAATCCGACGTGATAGGCGCATCCTCATTGGTGCTCTCATCCGGTGTGTTTGGAACGTCTGTGGATGGAGCTGAAACATCCACATTGAACGCACTTGATCGCTGAGCGTTGTCCCCTTCTGATTGCACGGAAAGGGTGACCTCACACGTTCGTTCTTGGTGGCTTGAACTGGCCTCGAGGCGGAGCGTAAAAGCGACCTTGTTGTCACCGTTTTCATTGGTGACTTGGACCACGGTGTTCTCAAGTTGTTCCAAACCAGAAACGCTGAGATGCGGGCAACTACGAATGGTGGACTCACCCATGGTGATGGCATCCTGTGTGTTGCCAAGGTTGCTCACTTCAAGGGTAAATTCAACCCAGGAGCCAGCGAACAATTCTTCCGTGGGCTGGACGGCATTCGGCACCAAACGATACATTCTCGGCACGCTAACGTCGGCTTCAAGTTCTTGATTTCTCAGGCTTGAATCCCCCACCTTTTCTTCTCCAAGGACAACAAGTTCAATGCTCGAAGAAGGTGAGAATGCGCGCACCGTTTCGGCGTCAGCACCGGAGATGGAAATCGTGAATGTCTCGTTCGAATTACCGGAGACTTCGATGCTTTCTGGACCATCAAACAAGAACGGGCCATCTTCATCGTAGTCATAGGTTAAGTCAAGATTGAGCGCCGCAGGACCGTCGTTGGCCACGTAGACGACGAGTTCCCCTGTCAAGTCCCAATCGTCTTCGAGCTCAACGGTGTACTTTGGGTCCACGTCCGTCACCCAACCGATTTCCCATGATGGACCTTGCATGTCTTGTGCATGACCCACCGGAAAGGCACACAAGAGGACCGTGGCGAGGAGGAGAGCACAAACCTGCTTCATGCATTCACCTCATTCGATAATCGCGAGCAGAGCTCGTTTTGTAAGCGTCTTTACCATCGTTCGGCGATACCGGGGCGGGAGCGCTGTGTTGTTGACTGGTTTAATCGATTTCTGGACAAGTTTCGCCAAGGCAACCGGATCAAGTTCCCCTGCCGTAAGGTGTTTCTCAACCTGTTCTGCATGGAAGCGTGGAATGGATTCGAGCGCCGTGCTTGCCACCATCAGCGAAGAGGCATCACCAGGAAGCCAAGAGGCGGCGACACCGGCCTCGGGAAAATCCCACGAATCACGGACACGGAGTTTCTGATAGCATCCTTTTCGCTTCAGGGCCTTCTTTGGAAGTTGAACCTTGAGCAAGAATTCTCCGGTTCGTAGAACGTTTTTCTTCATCCCGTCAAGTTC
>DANX01000018.1:0-12962 GCA_002502295.1 Euryarchaeota archaeon UBA561
TTTTTTCCAACTCCACAGTATAATTGTCGCCCAGTGTATATAAAGTATCCAAATCCAGCCTTCACTCTATTTGGCCCTTTGACACCTGGGCGTTTTGAATCGCCAAGGCTTCTCCGCCGCCATCATCAGACCTCATTGGATGCACCAATCTTTCACCAGCCATCCATCATATACTTATGTAGTATATAATAATAGCCCCTTCTTGTTGGCGAAAAGTAAAACATGAAATGTTCTTGTTTTGACAGACAGACACCTCGCCCCCCCAGGCCAATACCGGTTGCACCACCCAAAATTCCTCCCCAGCCGAGTGGGCCGAGTTCCAAAAAGAAACCATTGGTGGATTGGACTCAAATTGTATCATCCACACGGTCAAAGACAAGCACCTTCAAGAAGTGTCGGAGGTACTTCCAGCATCAGGGCGGGTGAACATGGCCATAGAAAACACGGTGTCATCTGAGTATGTCCCAGCGGGCAAAGGTTGCCCGACCTGGCTCTTCGACGCCCTGTGTCAACCGCATGACCACGCACCGTTCATGGTCCTTCATCCTACGGAATTGCACCGCCAACATCTGCTTGAGCGGCTTCATGCCGCCGGTGTTGTCGTTTCGCCTCAATACCATTTGACCCTCAACCGTCTGGTGCGCCTTCTCCATGTTGATCTTCGCCTGCCGGTTCTTCTCGATGACGAAGCGAGCAATTTCATGGCCATTCATGCTCGGTGCGTTGAAGCTGCTGAAAACGCCGAACTTCCCTTCCTTTTCACTCCTGGTGTCGGAAAATGGACCTTGGCCAAGACCCGTCGCCTCCAACGTCTTCACGGAGAACTCCTTCAACTCCGTCGCCCGTTTGCATGGGAGGGTGACCCGGGGGCTGAGGTGTTTCACAGATTGTGTTTGGATGTCCAACAAGCCGCAGGAGGTACCCTTCCATCGTTGGTGTCGCGACACGTCCTCGATGCTCTTGAGGCGAGCATGTCCCCTCCTTTCCACTTGAGTGAAGTTGCCGGTATCATTGTTCTTGACGCTGCACCGGATTTTACTGAAATTGAACAGGGCCTCCTATCAGCCGTGTCGAAGTTTGCTCCGATTCACCAACTCCTGCATCCAGGCTCGTTCCGACTCGGGTACCACGGAGCATACCTGGTTGATGAGCAGCCTTGCGATAAGGACGGTCTTCCAGACTGGGTTCCTACCCATGACCCATGGGTGGGTGAAGATACGGGATGGCAAACGATTGCGGGGCAGAGCCATCAAACCGAGATAACACGAGTGACGTTGGACGAACGGCGCCATGCTCTTCCCGCAGCGTTGACCATGATCAAAGCCTACATGTCATCGAACGAGGGGCGTCTGCTGGTGATTGACGCTGGCGTTCAAGAGCGGTCGCTGGCTTGGTCAACAGGGCTTGCCTCAATCGGTGTTCATTGGCGCCCAGGCTCTACGGCCATGAATCAACAACCGACTCATCACGCCATCCTTCGTGCGGCTACCTTGGCCCAAGGTATGGGGGCATGGTCGCTTGAATCGTTGCGAAGTACATTTTTCTCTCCCGTGGTGCCATTCCAAGAGGACCTCTTTCCTGAGTTGAGCCACCCCTCTGAAGCGTCCTGGCGCCCTCGTCCAGACCTCCAAGTACTGGGCGACATCGCCCGGACGTTTCACGTCCTCGGAGGACCGGGCGCCATCGCTCGATGGCTTGGTGTGCTCGCCGGCGCAAGCCCATCGTTCTCGGAGCGTCGCCCGGTTGAAAAGGCCCAAGCACTGGAGGAAACACAGTGGTGGCTTGCTTGCCTCCTCCATGCCTGGTCTCCAATGCTTTCACCGGAGGATCGTCATCTCCTCCGTACGCCTTTCGTGGGCTGCACATCAGGTGACACGCTTCCAATGCCGGACACACCGAATTCGGGAATGGCTTGGTTTTCGTGGTTGCTGAGTTCCATTGATGTTGCTAAATTTGAGCATCGACGAGCCCCATTCGATGCTGGGTTTGGTGCGTTGCAGCGCTTGGTTGAGTCCGTCAATGCGGTTAAATCGCATCTTCACTCAATCGATCTACCTTTTGACGACAACGGGGCTGCGTTCATTGACATCCTCGAACACATTGGAGCATCGACCGATATCGCTCATCAAACATCGAGAACAGACCGTGTGAACGTCGTCACTCCTGATGATGCTCTTGGATGCACGGCCGACGTTGTTCTGCTTGTGGGCCTTGACGTCGATGCCTGGTCGATGCGCTCATCCAACGTACCTTGGTTGGATGCTCAGGCACAATTGGAACTTGGCCTGTTTCAAACCGATCGTTTGGTTCGCCGAGGGCGCCACCATCTACGTCACCTTCTCAACGCTGGCCGTTATGTGGTTGCGTTCGATTCGTCACCCGAAGAGGGTGGCGGTCCGAGCGCCCCATTGGCCGAATGGCTGACCGATGTGAGGCGGAGTCGGTCATGGGAAAGCATGCGCACTCCCCCCTCTTTCCTTCCCTCAGCCCTCTATGAGGGCGATGCGGAAGCCCGACCGTTCACGTGGGTGGTCCGGGAGGAGGGCCACGGGAGTTGGCTCACTCCTGTCATGTATTCCACGGTTGAAGGTTCGGATGGGGTTCGTTCAGTACGGCATGGATTTCGTGGTCGCGATCGACGACAGCAGTTGGGTCTGGACGTGCGCGCTCTCCAGCGAGGGCGCCATCCAATCAATCATCCAAGCGTCCTCATCGATGCTTTCGAGGGCAGCATTCAGGCAGATCGCCGCCGCCGTCAGCCACTGGCAAAATGGATGGATGACCACGAAACCTTTGGGTGGGAAAATCGTGTTCATCTTGCCAGTGTTGATGCCGTCACTCTGCGCCCAACCCGAGCAGCGTTGAAGGTGAACGGGATGGCCGCCGATTCTTTCCCACATCTCGGCCATCGAGAAGAGAAGTCAATTTCGGTGAGCGTTGACCCTCGACCTCTCCCGCCTTATGCTTTGGATGGGCTGGGCTTGGACCATCGCTTTGGGTCGCTTGGTACGTCCATAGAACGTTCAGTATGGTCCCCAAGCCGCCTGGAAGCTTGGCTCAAATGTCCCCGTCAAGCATGGTTAAAGCAAACACTCAACGCTGACGATGACGAGGGTTTCACCACCGAGGACATCGATGTTCGCACACGTGGGCAAGTGGTGCACGATGTTGAGGCGGCCATCTTGCAAGGTCACGGTGTTCCGATCGGATTTGAAATCAGCACGGACCCCCTCCCACTCCATTTGGGGCCAATGGGCGAGGGAAGGGCAGGATGGGATGCAATCCTCGATTTTCTTCAAAATGAAGTCCATTGGTTGGGCCGCCAAAACGCTGTATCCGTCCATCGAACGAGGGATTTGATCGATGCGACACCCGAGATGTGGGAGGCTCACCAAAGCGGTGAATTGGAACTCGAACCGCAAGGAAGGTTGGCGCGCTTGTTGGAGGCAGACCTCGACCTCCACCATGCTGCGCCCGTAGCGTTGGAATGGTCACCACGCACCGAGAAAGAGCGTTTTGTCCATTTGGACGCGGTGCCCGATGACGATTTGGCAGGTTTCCGTCTCTACGGGATGGTCGACCGTGTTGACGTGTTGGTTTTACCCGAGCATCTCCGGTCCTTGCTTGAGAAGCAGGGCGTTGTGGGTGAAGCGACGTTCGACGACCCGTATCCGCTTCACGGAGAAGGGCGAACAGCGCAACGGTTGGTCATCATTCGAGACTTGAAAACTGTCCAGGGACCGAACGCAAAATCGGCCGGTTTGCGTCATACGCGTTGTTTGTTTGAAGACCTTCAGTTGGCGCTCTACGCTCGTGCTTGGGAACGGCTCCACCCGAACGACCGCGTGATCGGCGTGGGAGGAAGCGAGGTCGGTGAATTTACCACGCACTATGTTGAACTCGATGCTGATTTAGCGGCCGTTTCAGAGGAACTTGAAATTGGAGAACTCACCGAGTTCTTCCCGCTTCATTTCCCCTCCGAGACCCGCAACGGTGTAGCGACAACTGCGTTCCGCCGATGGATGGCGGAGCGTCTGGCCGTTGCCCAACGGGTGGTTGATACCGCTCAACAGGGTCATGTGAACCCGACACCTGGGGCACATTGCAGTTTCTGCACCATTGCCCATTCGTGCGCTGTATCGGATTATGCAGGGGGTGACTTCTGATGATTGAATTCAACAACAGCCAACGACTGGGGCTCGACTTGGACCGGCACATCGCCCTTGATGCTGGTGCAGGAACGGGCAAAACCACCGTGATGGCCGAGCGCTATGTGCAACACCTCTTCTCCTCAGATCAACGAGCAACGCACGTCACGCCCCGCGGTCCACGAACACCGCTGACGGGTCACGGAGCTCTGCGAGCCCCAAAGCGGGAACGCACGGCATTGAAGGAATGGAACGGGCTTCTTCCTTCAGAGGTCGTCGCCATCACCTTCACTCGGAAATCTGCCGCTGAACTCAAAGCGCGTATACGCCATCGCTTGTCCCTTGCCCGCGGCCTACCGCCTGGTCCGGAGGACCGTGATGGTGTGTTTGACCCACGTCTGCGAAACGAGGGCGACGTCGAAATGTTGTTGTCAGGGCTGGACGAAGCTCCGATTTCAACCATTGACGCGTTCCTCAGTCAATTGGTTCAACCTTACGTGGATTTGGTTGCGCTCTATCCCTCCAATCAACAGGTTTCAGAAGAACGAAAACCACTGATGGTTCAAGACACGCTTCATGCAGTGTGGCGAATTCGCTCCACCGATGATGCGCGAGAGTCCGGCGTGCTCAACCATCATCAAGAGTTCCTTGACGCCCGAAATCGCTTGGTCGCTCGTTTGGGTGGTCAAGACCAAGCCGAAATCGTCCTCAAAGGGCTTCTTGGGCGTTCGCTCTTTGTTGAACAATCACATCGGTCAATGATTCAACAATCCGAAGAGATGGGGCTGAATTGGAACGGTCGAGGGCCAGCGCCCGTTGAGGTGCTCATGAACACCATCGCTGAGCCCGTAGAATCCATGCTCCCGGCGTTCACTGCAAGCCTCCACCAAAGTCTATCGGATTGGGTTCAGGAATTTTTGCCTTACCACGCTCAATGCGTTGTGCCGGCTGAAGAGACGACAACCCTCACACGATTCAATCACTTGGTGCGGCTCACAACACAACCTCTTCCAACCCAACCGGGCGAACAACTGTCATGGGTTTGGAAAGCCCTTCTGGGGATTGCGACAGCCTCCGGATTGGTCAAGCAAGACTGCTCGTTTTTCCCGCGAAATGCGCTTCCTCAAGGAGATGGGTGGCCATCGGGCCTGTTGTCAAAATCAGCCGTTAGAGGCATGTCAAAGGTGGACAAAGATGCCCTGTACGCCCGTGCTCTCGCACATCTCCCCGCGTTGAGAGAAACCCTTGCATCACCCAACGGGACCCTCATTCGCCTTCTCGCTCGCTCGGCCTTCTTGCTTCATCCGATGGACGGTTTTGACGGAATGCCGCTTGACAGTGCCTTGCGTCTAGATCCGCTTGAGGACCCACTTCCAAGCGAACCCAGCGAGGCAGGGAATTATGTCACAGCCTCCCTTCAAACTCAGGTCTTGAGCGACCTCCAGGTGATTCACACCGCTTGCAACCAAATTCTAGCTCGGCGAAAGTCGCTGGACAACATGCACGATTTCGACGACATGCAACGCTTTGCCGCCGATCTTTTGCTGGCTCGATGCCCTGACATTTGTCGCCATACTTATCCATTGGCCGTCATCGATGCATTGGATTCACTGGGAGAAGAGCCGTGGAACGATGCTCACATCGCACGCGCCTTGACCTTGCTTAACGACCGTCCTAAGCTGCAAGAGGATCTGCACCGTAGGTTTTCCATTTTAGGAGAATTACGAAGGCAGTACAGGGCCTTTATCATCGACGAGTATCAAGACACCAACCCTTCCCACTACCGCTTGCTTGCACGGCTTTGGGGTCGACGTCGGCAGCACCCCGATGACCCGGCCACACCGCTTGGCGCTTGGGACCCTACCGTTTGCATTGTCGGTGATATGAAACAGAGCATCTACCGATTCCGCCAGGCCGAGGTCTCGGTCATGCGCCGTGCGGTTTCAGCGATTCGACAATTCAACATCGACGAGGAGACGGAATCGCGCCTCCATCATCTACGAGAAACCGGGTGCGGGCGCGATCCAAGACCCGTGGGAGGCGGTGGCGAAACCGGTTCATTTTCCAACGAGCACACGGGTGAGGTTTCCGCACCTCACACGTTTGTGCGGTTTGATGTGGAAGATCAAGAAGGCTTGCCAGCCATCACCGGTCAGCGCCTTCTCCGACGCGCTGAAGGACACGTGGACCTGACGTCAAACCACCGTACGCGGCATGACTTGATGCAGACGATGAACGACATGTTTGACGAGGTGTTCGACCCTCGCTACCACGATTTACCGGGGGATTGGCACGCCGAACCTCAGCGGCTCCACCCGGCGAGGCAAACCGAACAGGCCGGCGTTTTGGAATGGCTTCTCCCTGTGCCCGGCGCTCTAACCAATCCAACGCATGATCTTGATGTGCCGGTGAACACCTTCGAGGACCCAAACGCCTCCACCGTTCACCTTGAGCACGAACTCCTTGCTGACCGAATCCATGCGCTGCTCAACCAGGCTCCAACCCGGGTGTGGGACAGCGAGAACGCCGCTTGGATCACGGTTGTGGAGGAGGGCCCCAGCGTTCGACCACACGACATCATGATCCTCATCAATTCCAGGAAACACTTGCCTGATCTGGTCGAACGGCTTCGAGCACGCAACATACCCGTGATGGCGGACCGCCAAGGTTTGCTTCTCATGCAGCCAGTGGTCCAACCTCTGATGGCCGTGTTGGCTCTTATGGCTCATCCCACGATGCGGAAAGCAGCCGTCGACCTTGCTCGCTCACCTGTTGTGGGCATGACTGAACGCCAGGTCCACAATGCACTCCTTTCGCTTGAGCAGGGAGCCCCCGTGCTCCCACATCTGATTCAACACGCCCCGACCGAAGGCGTTGAACGGTTGCTTGTGCGCCTTCATCGTTTGATTCAATGGGGGGCAGTCTACGATGTGTTTGATGCGGTGCTCGACGAATCAGACCTTTTGGTGGCTCATCCAGACGATGCTCAACGTCAATTTGCGGAGGCGTGGCTCACCATCGTGCAGTCGATTGGAAACGATACGGGGCACGACGCAGGAGCAGTCTATCGGCGCTTGGTTGAGATTCGTGAACTTGGTCGCCAAGGTCCACAAGCCATCACGCAGCCCGACGCTGCGGCCATTCAAATCATGACCATTCACGGGTCAAAAGGGCTTCAAGCCCCCGTTGTGATCGTTTCAGGTATGTTCTCGGCAGGAAAAGCCGATGCCAGCATGTCGGTGCAGGACAACATATTGGTCACCCCGCAAGTCCTTGCAGGTCGCATTCAACCTTGGCGGGCAAAAGAACGACCGGAGGACGGCTTGTGGGCTTTCGCGGCTGAAATGAACAAAGCACAAGACAAAGCCGAGTTGCGAAGGAAATTCTACGTCGCCTTAACCCGTGTTAAAGACCGCTTAATCGTCACGGGAACTCCGGGGAATCGGTCCACGTTCGACGAGGCCTCAGGAGCGCTGTCCGTCCGATTTGCCCCCGACCCGCGCACGATGGGTCGCATGCTCGTGGAAGGCCTCCGCCGAGCAAGTTGGTGTGCTGGTAGCGAAGCACCTTGGGTTTCAGCGGCGGAATTGGACGCTGATCTTCTCCCTCGCTTTGTCCCGCAAAAAATCCAGACTCCGCTCAATCCGAGTGCGCTTCTCTCAAACGCAGCCCTTGGGGTTGACGGCCTCAGCGGTCTTCGAGTCTATCACCATCCACGATGTTTTGACACGGTTGAAACCCGATCACCTCAACAACGAGCGCGGTCCTTGGTTGCCCATCTTGGGGAAATGGAAACGCCGCAAATCGAACCCCTCACCCCTCTCCGCTTGGTTGAGAACATCAAAGGAGCCGCTCATAACTTGGACGCCACGTTCAATTGCACGCGCAGCTACTGGTTTGAACATGTCAAGGGATGGCCTGCCGAACCCTTCCGTCTTCCAAACACCGCCCTCACGCCATCGGTACCAAGGGCATGGCCGGAACCAACCACCTTTGGGCTGATGATGCACAGAGTGTTGGAAATTGGGCTACGAAATCCTCGTTCGCCAGTCGCCGGCGCCCCTGTGTTGGACGGTTCGTGGATGCATGAAGGAGATGACGATCTTTCCTCCTTGCAGACGGTGGGACGAGTGATGAACGAATTCGGCCACGGTCTTGAGCAACCAACGAATTCGCGGGAGGCCAACTGGCGCGACCGCCTCATGCATCTGGGCTCACTCATCGATCAAGGCAGGCTTGGGCGTCTCGTTCAAGGCGAACCAATCGACGGCTGGCGAGTGGAGGCGGTTCGTACCGAATTGCCGTTCTTCCATCGTCACCGGTTGGTGCTTGGCGATGAAGAAACGAACGGCCCTTCAATCCCCGTTTTCAACGGAGCCGTCGTTGACCATGTAAACATGGATTTCAGCGGTCGAGCCGACCTTGTGCTTGCGTTAGCGGATGAGAACGGTCACGGTGCCCTTCAAGTGGTCGACCTCAAAACAAGGGGTTGCCTTGGTTCGTTCAAGCCATCGAACGTTGCAGCAGGCCACCCGTTGCAATCCATCCCTTCGACCGAACTGAGCGTTGTTCCACAAAGCGATGAGGAAGCAAACATCCTCCACGAACACCGACTTCAACTCGCACTGTATTCGCTCGCGTTGGAAGCCATTGAAGCTCGCAAACCAACCCATCAACAACGCCGAATCCTCCCTCCAGCGCTGCTCCTTGGTGCAAACGGACGGATGGTTCAACTCTCAGAGAAGGCGTTTGAACAGGCCAAAGCTGACCTTGAGTCTCATTTGACATGGCGGGCAACCGTGCATTTGAATCCAGAACTTGAGGCTCCACCGCCGCGTGCATCGGGCCCTGGAACCTGCCAAACTTGCCCGTATTACATGGGGGACTTGCGACGCTGTGCACCCCAGGGCGAACCCGTGGGTTTTGTTAGTCCAGTTGACGGTTCGCCGTCATGACCAACGTGCCACTCCATCCATCCTTGGCCCCAACTTGGGTTACCTCAACATCGACAAAACCAGCGTTCTCTAGCCCCTTTGTCCATTCTGCAATGGAAAGCAAAGCCATGTGGACGTTGAGTGAAGGTCCCCAATCGTGGCTTGAGGCATTCTCTTGGTAATGGTCAATGCCGATAACCATCCGGCCACCCGGTCGAAGCCAGTCGTCATGAAGCACGTGAAGGAAACCGAGGGGGTCATCCAGGTAGTACAGGCACTCCATGGTGTGGATCAAATCAACCGCCTCGGAAGGCTTCCAATCGGGCAACATCGCCTCAACATAATCGCCCTCGGGGTCGGCCTCTCTCGCCTTGGCAATCATTGAGGGGGCACCATCCACGCCGCTGGCGTGCTGGCACAGAGCGTGAGCTCCAAGGCGTCGAACAACCCATCCATTTCCACATCCGATGTCAATCGCCGTGAACGGTTGATTCCAACCATCAAGGAGGCGAGTGAGCATGATGTCCACGCTTGGTGCATGCCCTCGTTCCATGCCTTCATCGCGTCCGTTGTCTGCCCACTCGCTAAACAGGTCGGTGGCGGCACGCAGTCCCATGAAGTATAACCGGCCTCGGCGTCTCTTGAAGATGTCCATGGCGAAAGGAACATGCACATCGTTGACTTCGACGAGGCATGCTTGACACCACCACCACGCTGGCCGACGTCCTTTACCCGCCCATTGAGCCACACACTGAAGGGATGTTGAAAGTCTCCTCACTCCATACCATTGCGTGGGAGCAGAGTGGAAATCCAAACGGTATTCCGGTCGTCATCATCCACGGCGGCCCGGGTGGCGGGGGCCAACCTTCGTATCGGCAATACTTCGATCCCGCCGCCTTCAACATCGTTCAATTCGATCAACGGGGCTGTGGCAAATCCACTCCCTACGCTGTCCTCGAAGAGAACAACACTCACGCCTCCGTTGCCGATATGGAGGCCTTGAGGGAGCACCTTGGCCTCGACAAATGGCACGTCTTTGGCGGTTCCTGGGGGTCTACACTGTCGTTGATTTACGCACAACACCATCCCAAACGGGTGCTTAGCTTGGTGTTGCGAGGCATTTTCATGTGCCGCACATCAGAACTACACTGGTTCTACCAAGACGGAGCGAGCCATATTTTCCCCGAGGCCTTTGCCCCCTATCGGAACCACATTCCCGAGGCGGAGCAAGGGAACTTGATCCAAGCATATTACAAACGACTGACCAGCGATGATGGCGAGGTTCGACGGGCTGCAGCCAAGGAATGGACTCGCTGGGAAATGGCCACAAGCCGTTTGTTCCCTGACCCAGAGTACCTCGACAAGGCCGAAGACTTGGATTTCGCCGTTGCTTTCGCTCGCATCGAGTGTCATTATTTCATCAACGCCATTTTCGTAGAGGAGGCCCACATTCTCAACCACGTTGACGCCATCCAAGAGATTCCGACCGTGATCGTTCAGGGCCGTTATGACGTCGTGTGCCCGGCTCGAAGTGCATGGGAATTGCATCAAGCAATGCCGCAGAGCCGCCTCGTGATGGTTGCCGATGCTGGGCATTCCATGGGCGAAGTGAGCATCGCTCGCGAATTGGTCGCCGCTACCGATGCCCTTCGTTGATGTACAATGCACTCAAGGCAAAGGGAATCAGTGCTCTTTCAAGCGTCGGCTTGATAGGGAGGAGTGAACTGGCGTTGGATGGAGGCTTGACCTCCGGGTGACGACATGACGGAAGGAACCATCACGCCTGAGGTCCAAATCAAGCAACTTGAGGAAGCCCTCTCCACCGAAACAGACCGTTTGCAGAAGTTGTTTGCTGCCTACGAAACCCAGGAAAAAGAACTCGTTGATGCCAAGGCGGAAATTGAAGTTCTTGAGAAGGAAATCATTGACCGTGAAATCGAGAAGGAATCGCTTGAATCCATCATTGCTGAGAAGGACGTTCGTGTCCGAGAATTGGAAATGAAAGCGACAAAGAATTCCAAGCGAGTTGAACACCTCGAGCCTGAACTCGAGAAAATGGAAGAAAAGTACTCTCGAGAAAAGGACCGATTGGGCAAGGTCTTTGGCATTGCGGAAGAACTTGACAACGACCTTCGCCTTGCCGTCACTGAAATGAAAGCACGAGACGACTGGTACGTTGATCACATGCAAATTTTCGAAGACCTCAACAAGGCCATCAAGGAACGTTATGAGATGATTGAGCGAGCCGTTGAATCGGAGCGTAAATCACAGCACATGTCCCGTGCGTTCACCGAACGCGTTGAAGAAATGGTTCAAGCTCGCTCCGAAGAAATGGCTGAAGAAGAAGCCATGGTCGTTGAGGCGAAAGAAGCAACAGCTGCCGTTGAAGTCGTTGAAGAAATGCCCGAAGAGGAACCGGTCGTCGAAGAAGCAACCGCTGAAGAAACCACTCCAGATGAAGCGGCGGAAGAGCCTGCAGCTCCAGAAGAATGGGGCGACGGGCAAGACCCCTGGGCTTCGGAGTAGGTGATTGAATGGCCGGGTTGGCCCCCGGTGGGCACGGTCCAGTGTTGATGATGTCCATGATGGGCGTAAGCGCTCTGATCATTGGTACAATCATTGACCCAATCGCCGGGCTCGTCCCCTTTTTCGGCATCCTTTGCCTGATGACGGCGGTTTTTTTGGCGTATTTCTGGCGAGATCCAGACCGACCCATCCCACGAACCGACGGTGTGCTGGTCTCACCCGCTGATGGTCATGCCATGTTCCTGCGTAGGGAGCGAGCGGTCGGCCGACGCCCCACCAATGAGCAGATCGCTCAGGGTCACATTGAACATGACGCGTTGACCGGCGACTGGTTTCCCGAACCGTTGGACAACCCTCTCACGTTTGAAACTGAACAGCGCTATGTCCCGGTACCTCCCGGTGAAGAGCGGCCATCAGATGTCTGGAGGTTGGCCATTTTCATGTCCCCTTTGGACGTTCACGTCAACCGAGCTCCCGGTGCGAGCGTAATTGAGCGAATGGAACACCGAACAGGCAAAGGCCTCCGCCGTGGTCCCTTTCGACCGGCTTACACCAAAGAGAGCGAGCACAACGAACGCGTTCGGTCCGTGCATCAACTCACCAACGGATTACGCATTGAAATCACACAGATTTCAGGGGCCCTTGCACGAACCATCCTGCCTTACATGTTCGAAGGCGACGCGCTGCGCCGTGGACAGCGCATCGGCATGATTCGATTGGGCTCAAGAGTGGACTTACGGGTTCCGGCTCAGGGATATACTTCTTCAATCATTACGGCGGAGGACAACCATCAGCACCATCCCAAAGGCATGCATGTGACCGCGGGAACCAGCGTGGTGTTTAGATCAAAAACAGGTGAGGAAGAATGAGCAGATGGCGACGAACCGTGCCCGCAATCTTGTTTTTTTTGGTGGCCAGTTTACCCATGACTTACTTTCAGGTGGGCAACCTTGTCTACACTCAAGCGGCGGCCAGCAGCCCGGATTGTTCTGGTCATTCAGCTCGGAACTCCCCGGATGACTTCAGCGTCTATCTGTGGCACGAAGACGTCACGACCGTCACCCACGAAAAGAACGAGACGCTCGCATCGAACCTTGAGCCGTTGTGGTTTGATGAATGGGACAACGTCACCATCGACGTACCAAATGAACCCATCACGCTAGCGGCATGGGTGATGGAGCACGACACGAACGACCCTTGGGTCATCGTGGTCCATGGTATTCGGTCCTGCAAGGCGAACCACGAAGCGCTTATACCGGCAGCATGGCTTTACCAAGCCGGATACAACGTCATCTTGTTCGACATGCGGGATCATGGAAACAGCACGACCGAGGACGGGCTTGTCTCGGCTGGG
>DANX01000018.1:13242-15642 GCA_002502295.1 Euryarchaeota archaeon UBA561
GAGGACGGGCTTGTCTCGGCTGGGCAGCGGGAGCATCGTGATGTATTGGCTGTATGGCAATGGCTTCAGGACACGAAAGGTGCGGAGCCAGAACACATCGGGGCCGTTGGTATTTCAATGGGCGCCGGTGCGGTAACCATCGCCTTTGAACAAGAACCTGGACTTCAATCCGTGTTCTTGGAATCTCCATATGCATCCATGGGGAACGTGATTGAGGAAGAACTTGTTTTCGCAGGGTTCCCCACCTTTCTCAAAGACGCAGCCCTCTTTGCTGGAAAGGTTTCATCGGGCGATAATTTGGTGAAATATGAACCGATTGAGGCCATGGACACGGTTGGAAACCGATCTGTGTATGTCACCCATTCGTTGGAGGATGTACGCATCAACACCTACCATGGAAAAGCGATGTGCGAGGCTGCTCAAGCGAGCGTCAACGAAGACGGTTTGGTTGAATGTTGGTTTGAGTCATCAGCGGTTTCTCACAACGACGGAGAGCCGGACGGCATTTTGTCGCACATCACCCTGATGCTCACTCAACCTGATGAATATCGAGAACGAATGCTTACCTTCTTTGGCAAAAGCATCGGGGAACCAGAGACGGTGGTTTGAAACGGAAGACGCTGACGCAACCTCGCGGTGAACCCAATGTCGGATGCCAATTCTCTCCCCCTTCTCGGAAGCGGCGAGAAAGGATTGCGAATTCATGACCTCGTCAAGGCACCTGCGAACACGCCCTGGGCCAAAGCCAAACAACAATCGTGGGATGCCAGCGAACCAGCCACGGTCTACACCACCCCGGAAGTCCTCAACGATGGAACGCCATGCAGCGCTGTGACGGTTATTTTGCGAACCAAGGGTTGCCACTGGTGGTGGTCTTCTGGGTGCACCTTTTGCGGATATTTCAATGATACACGGGATGACGTGACCAGCGATGACCTGCACGCTCAATGGGCAGCAGCGAAAGAAAAATTCAATGATTTCAAGGACCAGTCGATGGTCAAAGTTTACACCTCAGGAAGTTTGTTGGAAGACCGAGAAATTCCCGTGGATTTTCAAGAAACGGTGCTCAAGGACTGCGCTCAACTTGGAAAGGAACTTATCGTCGAGAGTCGATGCGAACAGTTGACTGAAAAGAAACTCGCTTGGGCGACGGCCATCAACCCGAAGTTCACGGTGGCCATTGGTCTAGAAGCCTATGACGATGAAGTGCTTCGGTTCCATGTCAACAAGGGTTTCACCACGAAATCATGGGACAGAGCCGTAGCGAATCTGAACAAGTTCGACCTGCGAATCAAGACGTATTTGATGTTCAAACCCCCGTTCATGAACGAGGCTGACGCCCTCGACCATTGCATCTCTTGGATTGAGTCTGTTGCCGAACACTCCGACGAAATATCCGTGAACCCCATGAACATCCAACGAGGGACCGTCATCGACCGTCTTCATCGCCACAACGAGTATCGCCCACCGTGGCTCTGGTCGCTGGTTGACATGATTCAACGCGCACATCCACTCATCCACCCTGAAAATGGCATTAACGGTGAATCAGACCAAGTTTCTCGCCTTATCGTGCATCCTACAGCAGGTGGAAAGATACGAGGTTCGCACAATTGTGGGTCATGTGACTCTGAGGTGGTGGCGGCGATTGAGCGCTATGCGGTTTCTGGAAGCCTGCTGGAATTTGAAGGGCTGGAGTGCAGCTGCCGCAAGGTATGGCAAGAGGAGATCAACCTCGAGCGCTGCCTTCCGGTGCCCTTGGGTTTGTCCAAACCTCGTCGAGGGTCCGTGCTCGAACGCCTTCGCTCGCCTTGAATTCAGCCGAGCACCGCGTTTTCTGCTCCATGAGAGTGGTGAATGTTTATCACCGCCTATTCAGTCGGAGGCTTGACCCCTACGGGGTCATTTTGAGGTGAACTGCTTGACGAACTCCCGAGCCCTGCCCGACACAACCGTCGGAACGGGAGAACCCACTGCCAGCCGTATTGTCCTGACATTGTTCTTTGTTGGCCTCCTCGGCCTCTATTCGTTGTTCTCAAACGTGTTTGGGTGGGACAACTTGCCGTTGCTCGGCGAATTGGTCCCACTGGTGCAAAACCTTGGTGGCAGCGGTATCTGGTACTATCTGATTGGTTTCCTCGTTGGATTGGGTGCCATCGTAGCAACCCTCGTGGGTGAGGTACTCGCTGAGTAAATGGAGGTGTGATGCATGGACGTGATTTTCATCGCCGGTGGCTTACTGGTCACCCTTCTCTTCTTCCTCTCCCAGTCTTTGCAAAAGGGCTTGGGCACCGTGGGTGGTGCGCTTAAACAGATTGGGTTGTTCATCCTTCAGAAGAACCCACCAGGTCTGGTTGACATCTTTGACGACAAAGACGGCAGTGGCTCGCGTACATGGATGAA
>DANX01000018.1:15774-22603 GCA_002502295.1 Euryarchaeota archaeon UBA561
GTCATTACCGGCGGCTTTCTGATTACCCTTCTCTTCCTGCTCTCTCAGTCGCTCACAAAAGGTGTCGGGACCGTTGGAGGTGCGTTGAAACAAATCGGCCTGTTCATCCTGCAAAAGAATCCTCCCGGCCTGGTCGACATCTTTGACGACCGCGACGGCAGCGGCTCTCGCACATGGATGAACTTCGGCATGCTGTGGTTTGTGTTCGCCACGTTGCTTGGCTTCTTGATGGGGTGGCACACGTACGACCCGACCGCCCTTGACTCACTTGCCAGCGTTGGTTGGTCGTATGACGATGGCTCATCCCTCAAGGACGCGGCCTTCAACTTCCTCTTCATTTCGCTGCTCTACGGACTTATTGGAAGCGGCATGGTCGCCGCCGCTCGAAACGGGACTGGGCGTCTCGCCAGTGAAGCCAATGCGTCCATGGCCGCTCTCTTGCTTACCGCGACGCTTCTTGCCACCTACATCCTCCCGTTCATCTTTGGATTCCTGGACATTGATACCGAAACAGGTGCCGTGGCCACCATGCTCTACAGCCTCGAAACATTTGCCGTTGGGTTGTTGCTTGTGCCTGTGTTCATCAACCTCCTCATCACCACCGCCAATCGTGGGGAAAAAGAGCTGCAGACCAGCGTTTGGTTCCTCCTGATGGGCGTCGCAGCGTTCATCGTCTCAATGATGTACATGTTTTTCGGCGAACTTATTGGCGCCACGCAAATGGTGTGGTTAGCAGAGCGCGTGGCTCACGGCTGGGTCCCGCTAGCGCTCATGTTTTCGGTTGGTTACCACGTCATTCCGATGGCGGCCAAACAACCGATTTGGTCGGGGTCCATGCGCTCCGCCAGCATGTTTCTTTTGTTCATCACGATCCCTCCGTTTTTCATGACCGACGCATCCGCCAGCAACTTCGTCACCAACCTTGGAGCCATTCTGTTGACGCTGGGTGTTCTGCCCATCTTTGCTGCTTCCATCAACCTCCTCATGACGGCAGGCTCAGGCCTCAGTGACGTGGTGAAGAAGCCAGGGGCCATGGCCGCTACGATGGCGTTCCTCGTGCTCCCATTCTTTGCCATAGGGGGCTATTTCACCGCCATGGACACCTTTGTTGGCACCGGTGCTTTGGGCACCATGGGCAACGTGGTCAACATGGGGATGATGTTCACCGCCGGCGGCTTGTTGGTTCTAGCCGGTGTGTTCACCAACTATCCAAACGCCATTGGGAAGCCACTCGCTACGCCATCGACCGGCACCCTTGCCTCGTGGATGGTGTTGGTCGGAGGCGTTGCATCAACGCTGATTTACATCATCGGTGAGTTCACCGCTAACGCTGTCTCAGCCACCGAAGTTGAGGACGTTGTCGCCAACAACGGCGGCTTCTACTTGACCGGCGCAGCGATGTTTTACCTCCTTTCAATCGGGGCCATTCTTTCAACCATGGTCATCATTCGGACGGGGATTTCCTCAACCGGGCGTTCGCTTGAGGTCGATGAGGTCTCGGACGTGTCAACCTATACGCTCACATCGGGTTCATCAACCACCATTCGCGACCTCATCGGACGAGGTGTTGGCGTTGATACACACCTGATTGTGAGCGAGACGGAAGCCAGCGAAGGCGGCTCGACCGTCATCGGTGTTGAATCGGCGCTCCACAACGATGAGATCACAGAATTCCCAGCCACCGTCAGTTCCGTTATGATTGAATTCGTGCAGTACCTCACAAACACGCATCAATCCGTGTTTGAACTGTTTCGGAGCATGGATCTGGACGACTCAGGGAAAATCGACAGCCGTGAATTTCTTGCAGCGCTAGAATCCTCTGACATTGACGCCCTTTCTTCCTTTGAAGCAAGCGAATTGGTCGCCGGCATGGACCTGGATGGGGACGGAGAATTGAACCTACCAGAACTTGACATCGCCATCGCTCAAATCAAGCGAGACCACGACATTATGCCCTCTCACGAAGAGGAGTGAACACACGACAGGTCGTGCATGACGTGCGCATCGGTCTCGTTGGAAAACCAAACGTTGGAAAATCCACGTTCTTTAGCGCAGCGACCCTCGCCCAAGTGGACATTGCGAATTATCCGTTTTGCACCATTGACCCAAACGTAGGCGTTGCTTTTGTGGAGGCCCGTCTCGCTTGCCCCTGCAAAGAGGTGCGAGAGAAACTTGAGGCCGACGGACGCTTACCCGTCGTTGCCGATGACGACGCACGCAAGGGGAGCCTCTGCGAACCTCGAACGGGGACATGCACGGGCCACCGTCGGTCAGTACCCGTGGCCCTTGTCGACGTTGCGGGACTCGTTCCGGGAGCGAGTGAAGGACGGGGCAGAGGCAATGCGTTCCTTGCAGATTTGGCCAATTGCGACGTATTGATCCAGGTTGTGGACGCTGCGGGTTCAACCGATCTGGAAGGGCAATTCAGGGGAGCATCCGCCACCGCTGAAGTAGCTGTAGAATCCATCCGTGAAGAAATCGAATTTCTTGAACATGAACTGGATGCGTGGATTGGGGGGCTCCTCCAAGACGGTTGGAACCGAGGCGTAAGGAGGGTGCAGGCCGAGGGGGAAAAGGGCCTTACTTCCTTTGTTCAAGAACGGCTTAGTGGGTTGGGGGCAACCGCATCCAAGGTGAATCAAGGCATGCTGGATTTCAATGCAGCACACGTTTCGGATCAACAGCCGTGGGACTGGGATGCGACCTCGCTTCATCTTCTTGGACGCTGCATGCGCGCCCATCTCTTCCCCATTGTGTACGCTGCAAACAAGATGGATATTGCACCCCCCGGTGTTCTCGATTCGTTTTCAGATCGAACCATGATTCCCTGCATGTCAGACATGGAATTGGCTTTACGGCGTGCAGCATCATCAGGTTTAATCGATTATCAAAGCGGATCCTCAACCTTTGAACTGCAGAAAGAAGATTCATTGAACGACGCTCAGAAAAAAGCCCTTTCGCACATGAATGAGCGTCTTGGCTCGGCCAAGGGAACGGGGTTGGCCAAATTGCTCGACGAGGTGCTTTTCGATCAACTCAATCACATTGTGGTCTATCCAGTACAGGATGAAAACCACTGGGTTGACGGCGATGGGCGGGTGCTTCCTGATGCGTTGGTGGTGCCGGCTGGCCTCCATGCCAAAGCCCTCGCGGGACGCGTTCATACCGACCTTGAGGCCGGTTTTATTCGTGCGGTTGACGGGCGCACACGCCGTGTTGTGGGCGCAGACCATGAGACGAGCGATGGCGACGTTCTGAAGATTCACGCAAAGTCATGAGTGACCGGTTTCAGTGGCCTTTCGGTCGATCATAGTTCGGCGTCAACCGAGACATGTCGCCGGAATGCTGTCCACCACGGTAGATGAAGAGGACAGGAGCGACCAAGGTGAGCACAATTAGGAGAAGCAGGAAAAACAGGCCCCAGGGTTCAACATCGGACACGGTTGATCCCCAAAGAATCCACAAGAACGGGAGGTAAAGGAAAATGCTGTACCGTCGGGCCACGGCTGAAAACCGTGCGCTTGAGGTCTGTTTCTCAAAGAGAACCGGGACCTCCTCTTTGGTGACCAAACCCATGTCAACACCGCACCGAACACAGACTTGGGTCTTTGGTCCGTTGCCGTGGATGAAGTACTCACGGGGGTATGTGCTTCCGCAGTGTCTACAGATTGGCATAGCACTCCCCCGTTATTCTCCAACGCTAAGGGATTCTTCAACCATCCGCTTGACTGGAAAGAAATTCAGCAATGAGTTGTTGACCGTCGCGAGATCCAATCGATTCGGGATGGAACTGAACACCATGAACGTTCAGGGTTGGATGGCGCAATCCCATGATGAGCCCCGAACCCGACTCCACGGCATTCACAATAAGGGAATGTTCCCCGTTTTCAACGGCGACCAACGAGTTGTAGCGGGTGAGTTTCAGGTGAGATACTTGGGACGAAAACACGCCTGTACCGTCGTGTTCAATGTCGACCGGCACCCCGTGTATTGGCCCAAACGGTGAGGGATTGACATGGCGTCCGTCGGCCAAGGCAAGCGCTTGGTGGCCAAGGCACACGCCCAAAACGGGCATCTTCAGCTGGCCAGCCAGCGCATGGTGAGCCAGCGCCATGGTGAGGGGGGCGTCCTCGGGTCTTCCAGGCCCAGGTCCAAGGAGAAGATGCGAGGGCTCAAGCTTGTCGAGCAGGTCATGAAGCTCCACGGGGCCCAACCAACGTTCGCTGTTTGGCGATTTACCTTCAAGGAAGACGACATCACGGCCTGTCTGTGCAATGGCATCGGCAACGTTGAACGAAAAAGAATCGAGGTTATCCACGAACATAACCGCTCCAGTCACATGAAGCTCAATCGCTTCACTGAGGGAATGGATCTGACCGCATCGTTGCTTCATTTGTTGGGCTTGGGGCGGTTGGAGTGGGTGGATTCCAAGGGCGCCAGTGGGCAGGGCCGTGTGCTCTTCTTTCATCCATCCTGCAGCAATGCGGAGGGCAGCCCCTTTCCAGGCCGCTTCTTCGACCTCGTTCTTCGGTTGGGAAGCGATGGTGATGCCACCACCCGCACCCACGGTGGCGTGCCATCGTCCACCAACCGCATGGGCTTCGAGGGTTCGAATCAATATGTTCCATGCTGATTGACCTGTGTGGACATCGATGTAACCGATGGATCCCGTCCAAAATGAGCGTGGCATCTCTTCCAACTGGTCAATAACAGCGCAGACGACGGTTCGAGGGCAACCGGTGATTGATCCACCAGGAAAGACCGCTTGGAGTGCGTCAGCGCCCGAGGTTTCTGGCTTTGCCATCGCCGTGATGTGGCTGACCAAATGCTGCACATTGGCGTACGATTCAACGTCAAACCGTTCAACTTTGACGCTACCAGCACGGGCGACGGCTGTGAGGTCGTTCCGCATCAGGTCCACCAGCATGCGGTGTTCAGCCCGTTCTTTTTCGTCGCTGATCATCTGCTCTCGAAATCGAGAGGCTTCCTCCATGTTGTTCCCTTGCGGGCACGTTCCTTTGATGGGCGAGGTTTGGAGGGTCGTTCCGTCAAACATCAGCAGGGATTCTGGGCTGGAACTGGCGAGGGCGAATCCCAAATCATGGGCGTGAGTGAAGGCTGAAAACGGCGCAGGATTGCTTCTCAACAACCGCTGATAAACAGCGTACGGATGGTCTATTTCACCTTGCCAGTGTTTTCCGATGTTGACCTGATACACGTGTCCGTTCACGATGCCTTGCCGCACCGATTCAACGTTGTCTTCATGCGTTTCATCGGTGTGCGTGACGGCCTCCCGATGAGGCTCGGGTGGAGGCACGGAGATTGGATGCCCGTCCCATTCACGCATGTTATCGACAGCGGTGCACCAGTCCAGGTTGTTTCCAAACACCTGAATTGCCTCAGTGCGGTGGTCCACTGCAACACCGCCGTCAATGCGCCACAGGACTGCGAGTATAGCCCCTTCATCAGGGGGGTGTTGGAGGCGCAGCGGTTGAGTCCATTGAACCAGATCGTAGGCGAGTGCGCCCGACCAAAATGGACCATCTGGGATACCAACCGACGGAGGCTGCACAAAGGGCTTCTCGGAGGTCTCTGCCTGCAATTTAACGAACAAATCTCCGAGGTTTTTGGCACGGAGCGTGACGCTATGGTACCACGAACCGTGTTTCCACTCTTCCACTTCGGCTTGCAAAATGACCTCGTTGTTGACCAGCCGAAGGTCGCCCTCCAGAGGTCGATGCGGCTCGGCTGCAGGCAGTTGCTGTCGCAGAGGTTGTCGAACCACCACCCGTTTCGTGGCTGGAGCAGCGATGAGCGACCATTTTGCGAGGTGTGAAACGGGTCCACCAGAGACCAACATCAAACGGTCGGGCGCTCCAAAGCGAAACGCTCCTTCACCCGTGAGTTGGTTGGTCTCCAATGCTTCAACAATGGCCATCAAGCGGTCAGACATGGCGTGGCCCCATGCTTGACCATGTGCTCTTCTCGGTAAAATGTTGGGACAGCAACCGATGGCATGCGCTTGATAACGCCCGAGATGAACCGAGTTTTGTTCCGTCCAGCGTACCCACTCTGCAAACGCCCATTCCCGTACCAACCAGCACGAGTTCTTCGCATCGTGCGACGGTTCGTTCGTTCAACTTCCCCCTCACGACGGGAAGACCGATGCTTGGAAGCAAGGACTCGAGTAGATTCGCAGTGATGCCGTCCACGCCTCCTTCCGATGGTGCCGCCATCCACACGGTACCGTCTTCATCGAGCACCATTGGCGTAGCACGATCTCCGTCCACGATGGCATGTTGATGAACGAGCAAAGCGGCATCACATCCGGCCTTTTCTGCGGCTTCCATGGCCTCTCTGTACGCCGTCCAATCGCCGTGTTTCGTACCGTTTGTTCGCTCGTTCCAACGAGGTGCTGGTACGGACACAGCATCGATTTCTTCGTCTCGAACGGTGAATGAACGATGGTTCACCTCCCACCCTCCTTGTCCCGAGCAGGCGATTCGCGCAAGGTGCCAGGTTTGATCATCGCTCGGTTGGTCAAGTGTTGGTGCTTCCGTGGGCAGTGTGATTCGCAAGCGTCGGGCATGGTCCGTCATCCGTTGGTGATGGCGTGGCCAGTCCGCCACGGCTCCGTGTTCGTTCACAAGGACGGTGGTGAACACTTCCGAACGTGGGCCGCTTGAAGCCATGATGAACCCTCACAACAAGTCGTCAAGGAACGATGTGTCAAGTTCAGGCATCTTTGGGGCCGCTGATGATTCGTCAAGCAAGCCGTCCAAGAGGCTCGGGTCAACTTGAGGTTTCAAAACAGGCTGGGCTGGTTGAT
>DANX01000018.1:22927-48173 GCA_002502295.1 Euryarchaeota archaeon UBA561
CCTGCCATAATCGGGGGTTTGGACGGTGCTTGTAGGTACGTAGATGTCGTTGCTTTGGGTCGAAATTCCGGGCGGGGCGGTAGGTGCAGACACGGGTGCAGGTGAATCCACCGGCGTGTCCCAGCTCGTGTCCTGGATACCCCAGGTCGCTTCTTGCAGTTCCCAGTTCTTTGACCGGCGGTTGGCGCTGTTTCGTGTTCGAACGACCACGATGAGGAGGAGGAGGACGATCAGGACCATGCCTGCAGCGATGAGGTTCGGTGCAGTCAACAACGATTCAAGGCTGAGCGGACCGCCGTCTTCGGCGCTATCGCCGCCGTTCCCTTCGTTGCCCAGTGCGCTAACTTTCACCGATTCAACCGTGGATTTTGCCACCGTGTCGTCGTATGGAACCACAGCGACATAGTACGACGACGAGTTGTCGAGTTCTTCGAACAACTCAGGTGTGATGAGGAAGGAATTGGCAGAAACGGTCTGCCCGACCATGGTGGCGTCTTCGGTGGATGTGAACATGTCTTCGCTGATGTAGATGTGATAACCCCGAACGTTGGCATCAACTGAATGTTCCCATTCGACAAAGACATTGGTTTCCTCAAACCATTCTGCTTGCACCTTTGCAATATCTGGGAGGTAAACACCCGGGTCGGTGATGCCTTCGTCCGTTGAAGCGGCTGAAGCCATCGTAAGCGCATCAACGTGGGCGTTTCCAGAGGAATCCATGACGACAACGGCCACCCAGACCTTTTGCCCTGCGACGACGGGTACATCGCCAGCGACGATATCGATGACCAGCGGGAGAGTTGGGGAGCGTTCCAAGACGGCGATTGGATTGAGAGCGAGTTGGGTACCTTCCCGCCCAACCATGCCCTCAAAGTCGTAGGTTTCTGCGTACACCATGTACTTCCATGCATCGTCGGCATCTGACAGTTCAAACGACAGCAAGAGAGCTTTACCGTCATCGTTGGGACGATCGGTAAGCGTGATGTCTGTTAGTCGGTCTGGAGCGGTGTTGTCGTTGATGTTGTCAATGGGCGTGACGGTAGCTTGGGTTAACTCGGTGAGGTGAACGTTTCCTTTCAAGTCGTGGACGGTTACGGCGACGAACAACTCGACGTTTGGTTGTATTAAGCTGGGAACACCGTCGGATAGCGAGCCCCCGCTAGGGACAATCAGTGCCGTGGATAAGGTGAGTTCAATTGGGTTTGTTCGCTCGTCAATCCACTGTTTGTTGAAGGTGAAGCAACCACAGGCGTCTGGGTTGTTTCCAAAGGCAGCGTACGCAAGTGAAAGGTCCTCCACCGGTACATTTGACACCCATACGGTGTAGGAAGCGAAGTCTTCAACCGTGGATGGTTCCCAAACCACATCGATGGCCGTACCGTCATCATTGGCGTGATCGTACGCCATCAGCGAAGTGATTCGAGGTGGTGTTCCACCCTGTCCAACGATGTTTTGGAGAGGCGAAGCGACAGCGAGCAGCACATTCTCCGTGTTTCCGTTCAGCCAGACATCGTAGGCCACCACGCCAACCGTGTACTCTTGTCCATCAATGAGCGGGACACCATCAAGTGAGGATACGATGGTCTCGTTCACTTCGCAAGGATTGATTACCGCCGCTTGTGAATAACCCTCCACACTGGTCAACTCCCCGTCTACCGAAACATGGTTTCCAAGTTTCATGTAAACGGTGTAAAAGGCGCAATCATCGGCATCGCTCTGATTCCACGAGACCACTAACCGTCCTCCTTCGTCCTCGGGTACATCGTTGACCAAGGTGCCCTGAACCGAATCGGGTGCATCGTTGTCGTTCAGTTCCCCGGTGGGCACGACGGGGCCGACGATTGTCACATTTGACAGGTTTTCTTGGCCAGCTTGGTCCACACAGGTGAATCCAATCCACACTGGAACGCCCGGTGTTTGCTTGATGGTCGATTGGTTACCTTCGTTTGGAGCAAACGAAGCGAACGGTGTTCGTCCCAGTGCGTCAAGCATGGGCGTGGTGGAGACATAGACATTGGTCGTTGCAAGGTCCAAGGCCGTGCAGCGTGCCCACTCAAGCTCAATGTCGCCATCGTCTCCGTTGCTGCCCATGGCGCTTGCAATGGCCCAAAGAGGCGCGCCGGGAATTTCATCGCTCGGCGAGGCCGGTCCGAACGGGGACGAAACTTTGCCCCATCGTCCGTCGGTGTATTCCGCCACAATCACAGCATAGTAGTCCGTTCCGTCAACGAGAGGGGCGCCGTTGGCTGTTTCAATGTCGGCCGTTAGCCGGCTGTGCAATGAAATGGCTTTGTCAGGTGCTTGGCCTAGCAATTCAAGTTCGGTCGGTGGTGTCGCCCAAGGCCCCTCGTTGACGAAGACGAGGTATCGAGCGAAATCCTCGTCGTGAACCAGGGTCCATGAGGCGGTTAAGACGCCGCCACCGTCGTCGGCTCGGTCTACCATGCCTTGCATGGCCACCGGCGTGTCTGTACGGACATAGTCGTACGTTAATCGAACTTCAAGGGACCCGTTGGCGGGAGAGAACAATTGAAGGGAAACGTGCCTTGTGTTGTTGTACAACTGACCGTTGTCAACGGCATCTTGCAGATTGGTAAGGAGGGTTGGATCCTCACTCAAGTTGAGGGTAACATCGTACTGAAGGCTGAGTGACTTGGCCCAGATTGCTGCGCCAGTACTCGGTGAGGTCATGACGACGGGAACGTTTTGGAACAGAAGGCCGTGCACTCCGGGCGTGCCGAGCGTGCTGTCCAAGGCATAGGGGGCATCTGAACCGACCAACTCAATCGGCATCCCAATATGGGTCATGTCGGTAATGTTGAGGCCGCCACCGTTGCCCATGGCTCGAATGGTTAACGGGAGAGCTCGACGCATTGAGGTTGAATCAACGGGCGTAAATTGGCCGTTTTTCTCCCATCCTTTCAGTCCATCTTGGGTCAGGACCCACAGGTGATTGGCCCCGATTTCCCCGACCTGCGGTTCTGTGGCAGCGAGGTAGGTGATGGCAGCGTGTCCTGTTGTTCGTGCCTCTGATAGCATCACGTTGTTCTGAGAACCGATGGACAAGACATGTTCCCCATCGCTGACCATGTGAATCACAGGGTACTGGACTTGGAAGGAGGATGTACCGTCTTCAAAGTCCCCGCTGGTGGCGTTCCAGTGGGTAATCGGTCCGACATCGGTGGCCATGTGAATGCCCCACCAATCAGCTGTTAGGGCGGTGACGGTGTTGGATGGGAGCTGGTCAAACCGGTGCGTTGAGGTGATTTGTTGCGTGCTCGGGTCAACCAGAGAAACGCCGGGCCGCTCCGACCCTCGCCCGTCATGGCTGACGATGAGGGTGGAACTTCCGGTGCTGCTCGTGGCCAAAGCGAGCCCCCAGGTTGATTGCCCCATGAGTCCGTCAGTGACCGTCATGGTGGTGCCGGTTTGGGTTGATGGGTCCCATACAAAGAGGCCCGCAGGTGTGGCCATGTAGATGTTTGAACCGACGGCGTAGACGTCTTCTACGATGTCGCTTGGTAGACCATTGCCAGCGGTGATGGAATCCATCCAGTCATTGGTTGTGTAGTTCCAGCGCCCGATTCCTCCGTTCGTCGCAATGTAAAGAACACCGGTGGTGTCGGTGAATCCGTTCACGATGTTGGATGGCAGACCAGCAATCAGACGCCCATTCCCAAATTGAGAGGTCAGGGGATTGAACATTTGCACGCCGGGAGGGCTACCACCATCGCCTGCGAGCCCGATGACCAATTGGCTGTTGAACAGGTGCATGGTGTCGAATTTTCCATGCAGTGAGCCACCGATGGAGGTGATGGTTCGAGTGAGCGTGTCCAACTTTAGCATACCACCGGGGTTGGAGGCAATGAACAGGTCGGTCCCGTGGAGGTGGAGGTCACTGGCAACGGTGTTTCCGGGCAGGGTCCAACCGAATTCCCATTCGACGGTGCCGTTGGGCATGAAGGTCCCTTGCAGGATTCCGGTTCCCGTTCCACCGAAATTGCCGCTGTTGGCCGACGTCCCGGTGGTCACCCAGAGGTGGGTGGCGTTGGCAACGACGGAAGTCGCTTGGCCGCTGACAAGACCAGGCAGGTCAACCACGGTTTGTCTTCCTGCAGATGAAAGGGTAGCGACCTCGCTGTAGCCGGAAGATCCGCCTGCTCGGCCAATGAGCCATTCCGAAGAACCGGTGAGCCATTGCAAGGAGGTCACTGGGGAACCGGCTCCCTGCACTTGGGCTTGGAGCGCCGTAGCGCCATTGGCGATGAGCGTGGAGTATCCGCCTGCAATAAGGTTGGACCCTGAATTCCCGACAGCGTGGCCGACGATGAGTTGGGAGCCCGAATGTGAGAGGGAGTCATACCACACACGGTCGCTTGGAAGGTTGTGGCTTGCCGTTGTCAAACTCGAGAGGAAGGCAGCGGTGGCATAGCTGTAGCGACTGATGGGTTGGTTGTCGTTGTAGTAGCCGATGTAGAGGGTGTCTTGGTTGTCGCACGTGACGGACGCCGGGCCGGTCCCGTCGAGTAGGCTACTGTCAAAGTCGGACAACACCGTGGCGTTTTGCAAGTCAAGGCGGGCGATGCCGCCGTTGTTGTTGTACATGGCAATGTTGAGTACACCACCGCACATCTCCATTGAAATTGGGTATCCATCGGGGACGTTGTTGGTGGAGTCAGCGGGGTAGGCCGTCCACGCACCAGCCGAATTCCGATGGGAGATGATGCCTTCACGGAACTGTCCAAAGCCGGTGAAGTCAGCACCACCAACGACGAGGTTTGTTCCATCCGTCCACAATTCGTAGAAGATGTCGCCAGCGTTGTTCGGCAGTCCATTCCCGGCTTCCCATGTGCTGTTCCATGTGTTCGTTCCTTCGTTGTAGCGGGCAATACCGTCTTCGGTCGCGAACAAGGTTTCTCCGTTGTGTTCAACGATGCCCCGTATGGGGAACTCGAGATTTGTCCACGAATTGACCAGGGTTTGACTGCTGTCGTAAAGCTCGAGTTTCAGTTCGCCCCATGAAACCCATGTGTTTCCATTGGACGACTCGTATGCGGTGACACGATCGATGGAGCCCGTGGGGAGAATGTTGCCATCGAACGCACCGTTGGTGGTGTTCCAACGGGCGATGCCGCCGGAGCCGTCGCTGTTCCACCACTGTCCAGAGACAACGCTGACCATCAGCGTGTCGCCTGACATTTCCATGTTGACGATGTCACCGCCGTTTTCGCCGACTTGTGCACCGACGTCGAGGTTGCTCAACGCCGTCACGTTGAACACGTCAAGCCGGCTTACTTCGTCGCTAGCGGTGCTGGCGTGGTAGTAGAGGATGTTGTTGTGAATCAACATGTCGTGAGGAGCGCTGTTGGCGTTGTAGAGGTTGCTGTTCCGTTCGATGTCGTAAGCTTCGCCCCCAGTTGTAACGTTGATGAGTTGGAACCCGTCATCGCCACCCACCCAAAGGAGGTTGGCGCGAATGTCAGCCACCAAACCGGTCACGTCATCGTTGCCACCGTCCAGTACCCCGTTGCTTTCGGTAAACGGTGTCAACCACTGGTTGGACGTGATGTTGTAGCGGAGGACGCCGAGTCCTTCGGTTCCGATGTAGGCGACATCGCCCATGATCTCTACCACAGCGTTGCCGGTCTGCGTGCCTTCGCCCCAATTGTAGTCGTGTTGAAAGTTGGATTTCGTAATGAGGCCAACGCCAGATGTTGTGCCACCGTAGACGTAGTTGCTGTCCACTCCAACGCTGTAGGTTGCCCAGTTAGGCATGCCGTCGTAGACGTTCTGGCAGTCATCGATGCCCATGGTTGCAAGATCGTATTCACATACGCCGATGTTTGTACCTGCGTACAGACTTCCGCCGCTCCCACTTGACTCAACAGCAAAGTCGTAAAATTGCTGAGGACGTGTTTGCCAAGAGGAGCCTTGGCCAAAACTGGTCATCTGGTTTCCGTCCCATTTCCGAGCTCCTTGTTGCGTACCGATGTAGAGGTTGGTTCCGTCCGTGTCGAGGGCGTAGATTTGGTCAGAGGGGAGCAAACCGCCGCGATTGCCGGCGGTGAGGGGTGCAAGGATTTCGCCTGTGCTGAGGTCTTTTCTTGCTACTCCGTAGCCTTGAAGTCCAAGGTGGAGAACATCGCCCACCATGGCAACAGGCGCAAAGTTCACGCCGTTGATTCCGGTTGAGCCCCACGGCTCGAGCCAAGTGTCGTTGGTGATGTCGTAGCGAAGCAGACCTTTGTCTTCGGTGGCCAAGTAGGCGGTATCGCCGAACACGGCCACATCACCGATGAACGATGTTGGCAGTCCGTTGGTGGTGTCGTAGGAGGTGCAGCCTCCGTTAATGCGGTCAAAGTGAACGAAGACACCGCTGTCAAGCGACATGACGACGCTGCTGGCGTCGGCGGTCATGCTGAGGATGTTGGCCGATGCGGGATAGCACCCCGCTGTCCCGTCGTAGGTCTGGAGGCTTGTCCCTGATGTGTCCATTTCCTTTACGATTGGCGAGCCTTCCATGGCCATGAACAACGAGGTGGAGCTTTGTTGAGCGGTTGGAGCGGCCACCATTTCGAGAACATTGTCGTTCACATTCCAAGGTGAAAGCCAAACCGAGTCGCTGATGTCGTACCGCAGGACAAGCATTGAGTTGTCTGCAGAGCCGATGTAGAGCACGTTGTCAACCTCCACCATCGCCGTCATCTCGTCGGTTGCTGGCGCGCTGGCGAGCAAAATGCTCCCCTCGATGAAGGGTGTTTGGTTTGGCGAGAGGTGGATCATCGTTCCACTTCCGTCGCCCACCAGGAGAGCGTCATGTACAGGGGACGCACCGCCGCTGGAAGGCCATGAAACAAGGGAGAATCCGTCGTAGTCGAGGCCAAGCGTCTGAAGGTCGTAAGCGGTAGAGAACACACCGTTCGTGGTGTTGTAGGTGTGCAGCGAGTCGCCGTTGAGGATGTAAAGGATTGACCCTACTCGTTCAACACCGGCAATGTTGTCATCAGCCAACCAGTTCGCTGATGTCCACGTGGAGAGCCAAAAGCCAGCCACATGGTCAAACCGCGCCAATCCGTTGTCAGGCGAGGCGAGCAAGAGTTGATTGCCAGAAACCGTCATTTGGGTGATGGTGTCTGAGTGCAGGTTGTTCGCTGAGCTCCAGGTTGAGAGGCCGTTGCCTGTGGAGGAGTCGTAGCGGAGAACGCCAACGCCGTCCATGGCTGCGTACACGATTCCGTTAACTTCGGCCATCGAGAGGGCTTCACTGTTGCTGATGCTTGCGGTCAAGCCGTTCCATGACGCCCCGTCCCACTGTGCCAAACCTTGCCCGTTAGCGGCGAAAACATCGCCAGAACTTGTCATCAAGAAACGGTCAGCATCAAAGTTCGCAAGTGGTGTTTGGACGCTGCTGTCCGTGAGCGAAATTGCTCGGAAGGTACCGTCTCGCAGCAGGAGGTGAAGCAGACCTCCGTTGGTGTCCATCACCATGTCGATGACGCCTTCTTCGGTTTCATAGTCATACACGTCGATGACATTTGGATCGTTGGTAGCGCTGAGAACCAGAAGCTGGTTGTTCACTGCAAGGTAAAGAACACCTGTGTCGGGATTGCTGACCGACGAGCGGAGGTCGAAGTCAAACGGTGTGAGGGAGACCAAAGGGTCGGCTGGGGCCAAGACTTCAATCACCATCTCCGTTATTTCTGCATCGGATGGGAGGTCCCATCCTGCCCCAGAGTTGCTGTTTGGATTGAGCCGGCCAGCGTAGGTTGAACCGGTGGTAAAACCGTTCGTTTCGCCAAGGGCCCCTAGTCCACGCCAGTCGAAGAGCGAAGTCCCCATTCCATCGACGATGAGTTGAGGTTCTTGGATGACCATCCCGTCTTGACCGCTTGCTCGAATCTCGAGCGTCACGTTTGACAATTCAGCACCGGGAGCGAATGAGAGGTCCCACTCTGCGGTTGCTCGCTGACCGCTTTCGGGGACGGCACCCACGGCGTCAAGTGTGACCCAGCCCGTGTCGTTGCTTCCTTCCAGTGGCCATGTTACACCACTCGGTTCAGCGTGAGCGGAGACGACGGGTGTCGTGAGCAATGGACCCATGGACATGAGCACCATCAGGACGACCATCGAAAGCGCCCGTTGACGTCGAACGCCAACTTCGCTCGCTTGAGGGCCGTGTTTCATATCTTGAGGTGTTTTTTCCACTTATTTGAAAGGAAGCCTTCGCTGACTGTACAATGCTCCGATGTACGTATCAAAAAAGCAGGTTGATTACGGGGAAAATCTTTTGCTGATGTCGGTTGGGTTTTTCACCATGGAGGAGGTGTTTTTGAGTTTGGAGGAAGAAGACAGTCTCAACAGCGGTCCCGACATCACATCAGCGTCATCTCCCCCATCCTCTAAGGAAGAAGAGTATGTCATCCACGGTTCACCAATCTGGTTGATTGTCGGCCTCGCTCTTTTTTCGATCATGATTCTTTCACTTGTTTCGGGTGGCTCGGGCGAAAGGGATTGGAGTTGGTGGTTCACCATCGTGGCGCTCACTACGCCCCTCTTCGGCTTCTTCGAATACATGAAAACGGTGATTGTTTCATGGGACCAAGAACAACGCCATGTTGAGGTGTATCAAGGGGCCCGAGCCAGCGATGAACGCTGGCTGATGTTTGCCTACACGTCCAAGCCAGGGGATGAAATCACCATTGAGAGCGATGCCATCATCAAGGGAGCCGATTGGTATGACATTTTTTCCAACCGAGAATTTTGGTTGGTGGTCAAGCGAAAAGACGGCACCCTCGTTGCCTCCTCGAAGGACGCTGAGAACACACATCATTTTGCAAAACGAATCAAGGAGTGCCTTGATCATCTTCAATGAACACAAGCATCCCTTTTCGCAAAGTGTTGACGTGCTGAAAGTTCACCAGCACGCCCTCAACTCCGCACAACAATCAAACCCTGCCTACCCGCCCATTCGGTTGGGATATCCATGTCCAACAGCAAGAAGGAGAAGAGGTTGCGCAAGGAGGCGCTTGAATACCACGAGGCTGAACCCCGTGGAAAGATCAAGGTCGTACCAACCAAACCGCATTCCACAGCGCACGAACTCAGTCTGGCGTATTCACCCGGCGTGGCTTACCCTTGTTTGGAGATAGAGCAGCGTCCAGAAGACGCGTATCGATACACCTCAAAGGGCAACCTCGTTGCCGTGATTTCGAACGGCACGGCGGTGCTTGGACTGGGTAATATCGGTGCTTTGGCCAGCAAACCCGTGATGGAAGGAAAGGGGTTGCTTCTGAAAACCTTCGCTGGCATTGATGTGTTCGACATCGAGATCGACACCGAAGACCCAGAGGAATTCATCAGCACGGTCGTCAACATTTCAAAGACGTTTGGCGGCATCAATCTTGAGGATATCAAGGCGCCCGAATGCTTCGAAATTGAACGCCGAATCGCAGAAGCGACTGACATACCCGTCATGCACGATGACCAACACGGTACGGCCATTATTTCGGCTGCTGCCCTTCTCAACGCCGCCGAACTTCAAGGAAAGGCACTTGGAGACCTCAACGTCGTGGTGATTGGAGCTGGAGCCTCGGCCATTGCCTGCGCAAATCACTACGTCGCTATCGGTGTGGAGCAAGCCAACATCACCCTCGTTGACAGCCAAGGCATCGTGACCAAGGCACGGCTTGACAACGGTGAGTTGAACGAATACAAGGCACCCTTTGCACAAGACCGCCCTGCCGGTGAGTTGGCAGACGCTCTCAAGGGAGCAGATGTTATGCTCGGCCTCTCCCGAGGTGGTTTGGTCACTACGGAAATGGTGGCGAGCATGGCGGAAAAACCGATCATTTTCGCTCTGGCCAATCCAACGCCAGAAATCCTCCCCGAGGAGGTGCTTTCGGTTCGAACAGACGCCATCATTGCGACGGGCCGCTCGGATTATGCCAACCAAGTCAACAACGTGCTCGGGTTCCCTTACATCTTCCGAGGAGCGCTTGATGTTCGTGCGCGAGACATTACCCAGAACATGAAGATGGCAGCGACACGGGCACTTGCGGCCCTTGCGAAAGAGCCCGTTCCAGACTACATTTCAGCTGCTTACGACGGCGTCGTGATGCAGTATGGTCCAGACTACATCATTCCCAAACCCTTTGATCGGCGCGTCCTGATTTGGGAAGCCGCTGCCGTTGCGCAAGCCGCCATCGACGAGGGTATCGCCGGCGTCTCGGCGGAGGAATTCGACGTCAATCGGTACCGCGAGGAACTCGAAGCCCGACTCGGCGAGTCGTATTCCGTGATGCGGCAAATGATCAATCAAGTGAAAGGAAGGGGCAAGAGAATCGTGTTCCCAGAGGGTGACAAAGAACCGGTCCTTCGTGCCGCAGCGCAACTTGTTGACCAGAACATCTGTCATCCAATTTTGCTCGGTCCCGTCGACCGCATTGGCCGCATGGTGGAAGAACTTGGGTTGAATTTTGATTACGAAGCCTATGACCCACGGTACGATGAGCGACGAAAAACCGTCTATGCCAATGCCTTCTTCAAGCGACGGCAACGAAAAGGAACAACGTGGCCAGATGCGGCACGTTTGCTCAAGAGTCGGCCCTACTTCGCTGCTCAAATGGTCCATGCCGGAGATGCCGACGGATTTGTTGGCGGCGTGAGTCGAAATTATGCGGACGTTCTTCGTCCAACCCTTGAATTGATTGGCAAGTCCAAAGACGCTCATTGCGTCATTGGTTGCTACATGATGAACGTGAAAGGGCGCACGATTTTCTTGGCCGACGCCACGGTTAACGTCTATCCTGACAGCCGAACGCTTGCAGAAATTGCAGTTCAAACGGCCAAGGTCGCTCGCCGATTTGGTGTGGTGCCGAGGGTGGCTATGCTTTCATTTTCCAACTTTGGATCCACCCGAGCGCACCGCTCAGAGCGCATTGAAGAAGCGGTTGTTATGGCGCGTACCTTGGACCCGACGTTGATGATTGATGGGCCGATGCAAAGCGATACTGCGCTGAATCCAGCGGTTCAGGAGGCTTATCCGTTCATGAAGTTGGTCGGTCCTGCGAACGTCTTGATCTTGCCAAACCTCGCCTCGGCCAACATCGCTTACAAACTGCTCGAAGAATTGGGAGACGCTGAAATGACAGGGCCAATCCTCGAAGGCATGGCGCACCCGGTTCAACTCGTTGCTCGTCAAGACGGTGTTCGCCACATTGTGAACATGGCCACCATTTGCACGGCTGACGCCATTCGCAAGGACAACTACTGGGAAACCCTCGTCGACGACGAACCGACATCATCGTAGCGCAACACAGGTCGGCGAGGTCGCCAAATAGCACCCGTGAAGAATCCAGCACAGAGGCCACCGAACAGGAGGTTCACCCATCCTTCAGTTGCGTAACTCCCCATGCCTCTGAGAATAGGAATCAGAAACGACGGTATGATCCCCAAGACCGTGGTCCACAGCAGTTCCGTTCGAACGTTTTTCCATACGTCGGTGTTGTTCGGGACGCGCTTTGGCGCATTCGTTCTGAGCGGCGTTAACGCCAACCGAGCCACGACCTTAGGCAGTGGGCGGTCGTGAGGCACGCTGGTTATCGCCGTGACCTGTGGATTTCGGGGATGGACGGCGATGGCTGCCATCTGGGACGCAGCGGGTCCGAGGAGTTCGCTGGGCCGGGGACGGCCGTCCATCATTGCTCCACGATGGTTTGAGGACGGTGCGTCTGCCAGGCGCTCGGTCCATCCTGTATTGAGGTTGATTTTGTTCTGCTCACGGGCCACCAACCATTCCGCATGGGTGAGCGTCCGTACCTCCCATGTTCCGGGAAGGCCATCGGTTGCCTTTGAGAAGAGATCGCTGTCCATGAGAGCCTGCGATAATTCCTTGAGATCGAGGGACGTAAGCGCTTCCATAGGACCTTCGGTGGTTTCCTCCTGTGGACCGCCCATCACCTGAAGCACGTCGTGTTTGGTCAAGGGAGCGGCCATCGTGTAGAACGCTGGAGTTTTGGCTTCATAGCACGGTCGTTGTCCAGCGTACACCCATCCACCTTTGGTGGTTCCAATCGTGATGGTGGCTTCCTCAACTGGATGAAAGACGAGGCCACCCAGAGCGATGTTCACGACCATCCCTCAGTTCAGCGTAGCTTCCATTCGATGGTACCACGCCATGCCGTCAACGTGGTCAGTGAGCTGTTCAAATTGCGGATAGGGGGAGATCGATCGGACGTATCCGAAAGCGGCAAAGTCAACAAGGTCGGGCGATGCACCGCCAAAAAACGGTTCTCCGTTGTGAGCGGCTGTGAATTCGGTCAACAGGTCATGCCAGAGTTGCTTGGGTTTCCGCCCGTCGTTTTTTACACGTTTGCGTGCGATGATGCCCCACATGATGGGGAACCCAGCCCAAGCGTAGAGTCGCTTAGAGATGAATCCAAACTTCTCAATTTTGGAGATTCGAGTTGTTGTCTTAAGCGCCGAACCGAGGGTCCCGTAGAGAATGGGAACGGTCGCTTTGGACATGTGTGTGTCCGCCCATGTCAACCACTCTTCTTGGCGAGCAGTATCGCCTTGCGCCGCCATTTTTCCGCCGTTGTACGTTTCGTCAATGAGGCGTAAGAGGGGGGTGGAATCGACGTGGTAACCACCTTGTTCGTCCGTAAAGACCGGGACTTTACCCCAATCACCGGCAAACGCCACGTCTTTCTTGATCTTCATGCCGTTGACGCCGACATAATTGACATCAACGTTCAGGTGTTCCAGCAGACCTCGGACTTTCCAACAAAAGGGGCAGGAATAGAGGAGGTGAAGCGTCGGCGTTTGACCCATGGTTTCCCGAGATTGGCAGCCCTCTTCAAGGCTCGTTCTCTTGTCCCATCCCGGGTTTCCATCCTGCTTTCCAGAATTCGAGGTCGTCCAACCATCCAAGCCACTCTTTGTCCGTGCAGTTGAGCAATCTGAAGGCGCGCCCTTCCAATCCTTCACGAAGTGAAGGTGTCATATCGCCGACGTCCATGGCTTCTTTCCATTCGACCTGCATGTAGCGAATTTGCCTTCGAGCTTCTTCGGGCTGATCGAAGTTCATCTCACAAGCGTCTCTTAATTCCGAAAGCCAGGTTCGCGTGTCTTTGAGGATGGGGTCGTTGCTGTTGGACGTGGCTTTCGTCTTCTTTCCAAACGGCCACCATCCCATACCAATGGCTTGAAAGGACTGGTTCATGGTCTTGTCCATCCGCCAACGAATTGAAGAAGCACATTCCGGAGTGCACGGCATGGGCCGCTTGTTCGTGCACACCCACGGCGTTCCGAAGGAAAAGGCCATGAAAGCGCTCATCGATATGTATGCGAACCGCATGACGGGGAGGGGCGTTACCGTTGAGCATCACTCAGCAAAGCTTGACGCAGACGCTTATGTGGACCGTCTCTTAAGCAAGCGTGGCCGTCTCATTCTCATGGACGAGGGCGGGGAAGAAACTGATTCTCTTGGCTTCGCTAAGCAGTTTGAACAATGGCAGTTGGCTTCGGAGGGCGTCCATGTGGCCATTGGCCCCGCCGAAGGCTGGCCTCGGCACGAGGGCCTCCATCGTTTTCAGCGAATGTCCCTTTCTGCGATGACTTTTCCCCATGAACTTGCGACCGTTATGCTGGTTGAGCAAATCTACCGAGCCACAGAGGTTTTGCGAGGTTCAGGGTATCACAAAGCATGATAGCAGGGCGCCGCCGAGGGGAAATCAATGGCCACGATGTTTCTCGATGAGTCTTCGGGGAAATTGATTGCTTTGGCCGTTCTAACCGTGGTTTCTACCTCCCTCATCGTTGGGAGCCGACATCAACCCTTTCCAGAAATCTCCGGCAAATTTGGTTGGACCCTGGCCAGCCTCACTGGCTTGTTGGCGCTTGGAGAAACGGCCCCCCGCCCCATGTCCCTTACGATGATGCTCATCGTGCTGCTCGCCCTTGGAAGCTACGGTGTGCTTGTTGGCGTCCATCACATGGTTCGCACGCGCCGGGACGTGTTTATTGCGCCCATGTCTGGGTTTGTTTTTTGCGTCGGTGCTGGTGGCCTGATGGTCTTGACGTGGCCTGAACTCAACACACTGGAACAATGGTCTGGGTTCTTGTTGCTGGTCCTTTTGGGTGGCGGTCAAACATGGATGGTGTTTCGTGGTCTGCTCATCGGACGGCTACCGTTGGCGTGGAGTCAGGCCGGCATGGTGGCTCTTCAACGACGTCAACTGCACGGTCCACACGGTGCGATATCGTGCTTTGAGCGAGGATGGGATGCTGATGAAGAGCATCTCAACCCCATGGCCTACGTGGCCTTGAATCGCATTCACATCTACCTTGAGCAGCACGATGAAGCCCAGCGGTGGTTGGAATCGTTTGAGGACGCAGGCGGTGGCGCATCGGTGGCTCCTGAATGGATCGGTGCTGTTCACCAGGCCCTTGTTGCGATGGGTGCAGATGAAGCCATATTCCCGTTGACGCCCATCGTGGAAGAAGCATGAATCTGCGGTTTTCCGACGAAATATGAATCAAGACAAACGAGCAATTATATGGTTCAAGGATGATTTACCCATATGAATAAACTAAGCGAGGCGCCCGATGACTGGCCTCTTGGTAACATCCTTTGGTTTGCGGTTTTGGTGTGGTTTTCCTCTAGCCTGCTCTCGCAATCTGCCTACATCGCCATCCATGGATTGCCCTATGACGCCGTCACCATGTTGGAGTCGCTTGGTCCCTTTTACTACCTGGTGCTTGCGCTCGAGCTTGCTATTTGGGGCGGATTGTTGATGATGGGCTACACCAAATTCGCTCGCGCTCGCCGCGCTCGTCAGGCTGGGCCGGTCCATGCGGTCGGAGCCTAATGTGTCGGATGCTTGATTTTGGTCAAAAAACAGCGATTCTTCATCGCCACGCTCCGGTGACTACAAGAAGCGTCAAGACAAGGAATAGCCGTGTCTACACCCGCCGACGAACCTCTCTATTCGGGATTACCGATGGAGTTGGACGAACTTTCTCCGGAAGCAGTGCTTCCCTACCCGCTCCCGGACGGGGCCGTTGTGGTGACCATCGAGCAGGCAAGAGCGACACTTCCAGAAGCTCGGAACGTACTGATGGTGTTGCAGGCCTTGAGCGATGAAGCCCACGATTTGACCAACGAACTCGAACTTTTACTGGACCAGTTCACCATGACGCATCCGCACGTGATGGAAGTGGCTGAACATCTTGGTCAAATGGTCGCTCAATGGCAAGCGAGCGTTGCCCGGTTGGAGAGCATCGGAGCACGGATTGTGTCCATGGACCCCGGGCGTCTTGAGTGGTACGGAGTCGTCGACCGACGGATGGCCCTGTTTTCTTGGGCCGTTGGCGAGGTCGACATTGAATGGTATTATCGAATGGAAGAAGGGTTCCCCTCCCGCAAACCCCTCATAGAGGCATGACCTCGCAGGACCGAGGGGCGCAACATGGTCAAGATCAATCGTGTCTACACCGGTGGGGGAGACGGCGGCGAATCATCGCTTGTTGATGGTTCACGAAGGAAAAAATCCGACCCACGCTTTGCCGTTGTCGGTGCTTGCGATGAAGTGAACAGTTGGCTTGGCATGATTCTTGCTGAACTTCAGCGTCTTCCTGACCATGAAGATGGAGGGGAACGAACCAACGTTCAACGCGTGCAGACCGTTCTTAATGAGACACTGGTCCGAGTCCAGAACGAGTTGTTTGACCTTGGTGCCGAACTTGCTTGTCCTCCAGAGACCTTGCCGGAATACATGGTGTTGATCTCTGAAGGTCAAACCGATGTTTTGATGCAGGAAATGGACGCTTGGCTGACGGCCTTGCCCCCGCTTACCAGCTTCATTCTTCCGGCAGGTTCTCCTCCAATCGCGTGCATGCACGTCACTCGAACCGTCGTTCGTCGCCTGGAACGGACAATGGTCAGCCTCATTGACCACGAAGGTGAAGACGCCGTACGTCCGCTCGCTTTGGTGTACGTTAACCGACTTTCCGACTGGCTTTTCGTTATGGGGCGTTGGGTTGGCATGATGCTGAACGAAGAAGAAGCTCTTTGGGTTCCTCTCGGTAAGCGACCCGCCGAGAAAGGCATCGCTCATCGGGTCGAACAGATGCAAGCCAACGACGACGACTTCGAGGCGTTGTGATCACTGGGTGCCGTAAAGGTCAACAAAACGTTGGGCCAACTGCACAACGCTTCTTGTTTCATCGTGCGTGATGGTGTCCAAGGCTTGCTCCCAATCCAGCCAAAGGTAACCCCGATGTTCATGTGAGAGTTTGACCTCCATTTCATCGGTTTCAGCGATGTACCAGTACACCTCTTTGCTCTGCCGTTTGCCTTTGTGCCGGAACGAGTATTCCGTCCGTTCTTCAAACCCGTTTAGGATTGAAACGTTGTGAATGCCGGTTTCCTCTGCCAGTTCCCGCAACATGGTGGAGGTTCGGGCATCATCGTCGTCTTCGACGTGCCCTTTTGGCAGGTCCCAGTGCCCTTGAGGATACTGCAACAGGAGAACCGTTCCATAATTGACCAGCACCACCCCGCACGATGTCTCCATGCAGGGTGCCTACCTCTTCTCATTGATGGTCATAACGGGTGTTCACCACCCAACCTTGATGGACATGAGGCCCCGATGAGGAGCCATGGGCATCGTACCGTTGCGCAGGGAGGAGGTCCCGGCTTACACGCGCATTGTTGCCGATTCCGACATGGATGGTTTGTTCGGAGCTGCCGTACTCAAGGCGTTTCGACCTGAAGCAGAGGTGATGTTCTCTCACGCTGCAGCGCTACGCGGGGGATTGGTCGACATGCATGTCGATCGTTCAACCGTGCTTGTGGACCTGCCGTTTCATTCCGAATGTGGATGGTACGTTGACCACCACCTGACCAATCGCCCGAATGCTTCCGAGGCGTCCTCCTTTGAAGCACAAGGAGGCACACAGCATTGGGAAGCCACGCCTTCGGCGGCTCGGCTCGCCTATGAGTTGCTCGCCAACATCACGGACATGGACCACCTCACCCCGATGATGCCTGTGGTGGACGCTTTGGATTCGGGAGGCATCACCAAAGAAGCCTTTCTTGAGGACGGGCCGTTGCTCCAGCTGTCCCGTACTTGCACGTCAAAGGACCCCGGTTACATGCTGCATTTGGTCGATTTGCTCGCCAACGGTGCAGATTTTGAAACGTTACTTGCCGACCCCATCGTCAGGGTTCGATGCCGCCAAGCCAAGGAAGAACGAACGGTGGCGCAGCGCCATGTTGAATCAAACACGACCGTTCATGACCGGCTTGCTGTTTGCCGCATGGATGAAAGTGGATTACGCAGCAACGGATACCTCGTCACGGCTTGGGTCGGCGATGCAGCGGACGCTTGTTGCGTCGTCCACGGATACGCTGATGGGGATCTGACAAATCCCGATCGTCCTCCACTTTCGGCCAGTTTCTATGCCAATTCCTTCCTCAAAGATGGACAGGGTCGTTACGACCTTTCACGAATGGCCACCTCGCTCGACCCGACCGGAGGAGGGCACGCCAACGCTTGTGGATGCCGAATTCAGCCCCCAGGGCTTGACGCCAATATGGAGCACTGGATGTTAATGTGGGCCAATCGGGACAATGTGCTGAGGCTCTGATTCAGAACTTGCGCATTGTGATGCTGGTGGAGTTTTCAAGGTCAACCTCTTCTTCAGGTTCCTCAATGGGCTCTTCAACTTGAACGGGAGCGTTCTTCAAACGCTTGACGGTTGCTTTGAGTACTTCAAACTCAATTTCAAGATCCTCGAGGGCCTCTTTGGTGCCCTCGATGTGCTTTTCAACACGGGCCAACACTTTGTTGACTTTTCTGAGGGTGCGGTCTTCCCGAGCCATGCCACGCCGTCCTCCCGTTCTGTTTTGAAGGTTCTCCACTGGAAGAAGGGGTTATTCTTGCTCAGAAAGTGGTGTCGGGCTTGGTGCAGGGTGCGATGTTGACGGTCGCAAGAACGAGGGCGCCCACCAGTTCCACTTGCCCATCAACCGCATGGTTGAGGGGACAACCAAAGCCCGAACAAGCGTTGCATCAATGAAGATCGCCAGCGCCAAACCGAGACCGATTTGCTTGAGGATGATCACCGACGAGAGGCCAAATGCACTGAACACGACAACCATGATAGCGGCTGCTCCTGTGATGAGTCCTCCAGTCTTTTGCAAACCATTGGCTACAGCGAGGGTGTTGTCACCGGTGCGTTCCCATTCTTCGTGAATGCGCGAGAGCATCAACACCTCATAATCCATCGATAGCCCAAACACGATGCAGAACATGATCACAGGGTTGCCCGAGTCAATCGGTTGGGCGGTAAAGTTGAGGAGGTCAGCCCCGTACCCCCACTGGAACACCCACACAAGCATACCGAACGAAGCCGAAATGGAGAGGATGTTCATCGCGATGGCCTTGATAGGGATGATGACGGATTTGACTTGCATGAAAATCAAAACGGTGGTGGCGATGAGAATGAACGCTAGGGCTCTTGGCAAATTGTCCGCAATTGCATCGAGGTTGTCGGCGTTGTAGGCGGCAAAACCAGCGACAAGAAGACGGTCGTTCTCTCCCGTTAACTCGCTCAGGAAGGCACCCCGGTCGTCCCGAATTTCTTCGACCACTTTGCGTGAATCCACGTTGGTTTGGTCGCCCACCAGCTGAACGGACATCATGGTGGCCTCTTCCCCCACAAAGGCGGCGCGCAGACTATCACGAACGGCGACTTGTTCCGTTGGCAGACCTTCATCGGGCGCGTTCCAATACTGCACCACATCGTCCGCACTCATTGATGGCGATGGCAAGCCAACGCCAATGCCACCGGCCACGCGCTCGTCCTCGAGCAGGGCTGTTATGTAGGCATGCTGCGCCCTCAGGTTGACGTCGCTGAGCGGGTCCGCTCCGTCGGTATCAATGACGATGAAAATGGAGTTTGCTGCCTGATCAGGCCATAATTCGTCGATCAGTTCCATGCCCTGACGGGATTCGTCATCCGGTGGGAGGGCTTGCCAAGAGGAGAGGGAAAATTCTGCGTAAGCAAACGGAAGTCCTGCGCCGACCAGGAGTATGAGGGTTGGAATCAAGACGGCCCATGGGCGGTCCATGACGCGTTTGGCGATGCGGGCCCACACGCCATCGTCCTTGGCCCGCATGTCAAAGGCGTAGGGAATTTTCAGCTTGTTGATGCGTGGGCCGAGGGCAGCCATCACCGCTGGAAGCACCACGGTTGAGTAAATCATGGCAATGGTTACGGCAATCGTGCCACCAATGCCCAGCGATGGGAGCGAAGTGTTAGCGAAAAAGAGCATACCCATAAGGCCGATGGCCACCGTTATTCCAGAGTAAAAGACCGCTTTTCCGGCCGTAGCACAACTCATGGCCGTGGCCGTCCGTATGTCGTGGCCCCGTTCCATTTCTTCTCGGAAACGGTTGACCAAGAAGAGCGAATAATCAATCGATACGCCAATGCCGATGAGCGAAACAATGTTCGTAGCGTAAACCGTTACGTCGGTCACGTTTGACAACCAAATGGTCATTCCAACGGCAGCGACCAACGTTCCTCCTCCAACGCCCATTGGCAATACCGCAGCGATAAGTGAACCAAAGATTAGCCCGAGGATGATGAGGGTCAACGGGATAGCGACCACTTCGGCCTTGATGAGGTCCTTCTTGATGCGGTCGTCAAAGGTCCAATCAACGAAGATACCGTCTGTCATCCATCCAGAAAAAGCCCCGTCGATCTCCACGGTGGGTTCCAAATCTGTGAGCAGAAGTTTGGCTTCTTTTCGGTTCGTGCTGAAGACAATCGTGTTGATCGCATACGTTCCTTCCTCATCGGTGGCGATGACATCTTCACGGTCGACATCATCAACGTCCCACGAATATTCGACTCGAGCATCGGCATGCTTCTCAATGCCATCGAGTGCTTCCATGACGGCCTCCCTCCACTCAGGGGACGTGTCGTTGAGGGTTGGATGGAACACGATGAAACGGAAGGAAGGCCCTCCTTCCTCGCTATCGGAGGCGAAGCGCTGATTGATCAATCGTCCTGCATTGACCGACTCGACATCGTCCTCACCGAAGCCTTCGGCCCAGTCGGGTCCAATCGTGATGAGGCTACCCATCAAGATGCAGGAAATAAGTCCGAACGCCATCATCATCTTACGATGGTCGTGAATAAACAGGCCCATTTTGAAAAATGCCCTGTTCTTTAGCATTTCAGGGTCTGTCGCGCCTTCCATGTTTTGAGCGAAAAATTCGGTGTATTTGAACAAGCGTCCCGGGGCTAACAAAAGTCTGCTTGGGCAATGCCGGATGGACGCCTTCAATGACTGGCTCAATGACTTCACCGAACGGACCTCAAACAGCATATTCGGGGCATAACGGATTTCCCGAATGTGTTGAGAATGTCGAGCCCTCTTCGATAGGCTGGAGGCTGGTTCAGACCAGTACATCGAAGGTGTAAATGAAGCCTAGGAAAGCGTGAATGAACACCATGTAGATGATCAGGTCAGCGGCACGGCCGTGCTTGAGTTTCGCAGTAGTGAACGATTCTCCAGCCTCGCGTTGGTCTCTGGCTCGCTTACCCAAACGGGTCATGAACACCATCAGTCCAAACCCCACTGGGCCCATGAAACCATGGAGAGACTGAGGGATCATTGCCGACCATGGGTCGCCATGTTCGTACCAGCCCGTGAACCCTCGAGCCATGAAGGCCACGAGGATAACACCCCCTGTGGCCCAAAGGAGACGTTCACCGTTGGTTTGGTGGCGGGCCAAATGCATAGCTCGTTCTTCGCCTTTGAGCACGTAGGACTTCTTTCGCCATGCATATTGCCACCAAACCCAAACCACCAACCCGCTCGCTAGGAGGGGGTGGATTAACAGAGCAACGGTCGGAATCAAGTCCATGCAGTCTCACCGACGGGGAGGTGGCTTTGGTTCAAGGAAGTATGCTTTTGCTTCTCAAATTGAGCAGCACAGCCCATCGGTGGATTGAAGTGGCTCCGTTCGTGGGGAGAAATGAGGGGATGAAAGAGTGGACGAATCGTACATGGAAACCTGCCTGAAGGCAGCGTTTTCAAAACCCAAGTCGGGTGCTGTACGCGTCTCCATCATGAACCGTGAATCTGCCTGGAAGATGTTGGAAAAACCCCTGCGCGCTCACTTGGTCATTGCTGCACATGAGCAAGAGCCACCGGCGTCAGACGACGAGGACGACGACAACGCACCACGCCGTCCCGCCATGAACCGCCCGAGAGGTCGCATGCGCCGTTCAGGACGTCAAACCGGACCCGCCCACATGTCATGGCTTCACGCACCGCAGGCGGTCATTGATGAATCACCGTACACCACGGCTTACCAATTGGCGACACTTTTGGTCCATAAGCAGATGGACAACGACAACTGGGACGAGGCGTGGAACGCTCATGAGAATCTTTTACGTGAAACATGCATGGTCGAAGGCGTTCACCCTGTGTGGCACACGATTGGTGAAAAGACTCCGCTGCTCGGGCAGTTTTTGGCGTTTCCAAAAGCCAAAGCCAAAGCCGTCAAGAAAACGACCAAAATGGGAACGGATTTCTTTTGGATAGACCCTCGGGAAAGAGATGACGTCATTACCGTGCTCAAACTTGCCAGTGCTGGCGTAAACGACCCCGATATCAAAGTCGCTTTGCAGAAAGCTACGCATCAAATCTCAGGTGGACGATCCGTTGACTTGGAAGGACCGCTGGGCACCTTGACGGACTCGATGGCGTTCATCACCATCGTTTTGGCTCTCAACGCAGGAAAGAAAATTCCTGAGGAGGCTCGAAAAGCAGGCAAGAAAGCCGATGCCGACCTAGCTGAGGCGCTGGAAGACTTTGAGCAACTCGTCCAAGGCACTGTAAACGACTGGGCGGCCATTCTTTCGCTGCAGCGCGAAGATTCGCTATCGCACGCACGCCGTTCACTCGCTTGGCAACACGCACCGCCTGCAGCGGAGGAATGCACTTCCGAACAGCTTGAACAAGGCTTGGCTCTGCTCAACGACGCCAATGTCCATGAAGGGCGAGACCGTTTGACATGGTGGCGTTTGAACGCCTTGCTTCGTGAAGGAAACGAAGACGAGGCGATGGATGTTCTCGAGAGACGACGGCTCGATGCCTCATCAGACGTCAAAGAACTTCTCCCGCTGCTCACTTCCCTGTCGAATGAACGAGCCACTGACTGGCTGATGCAATTCATGGACGACGTCGACCAGCAGGCGTTGCTTCACATCATGATGGAGGAGGGCCTTGGCAACGAACTCCGCATCAAGGCGGCACAACGCTTGTCCGACGAACAAGGTCCCATGTGGGAAGAAGGACGTTCGCTTGCGCTCATGCTGCTGCTGCAAAAACTCGATCTTCACCGGTTGGCCAAGGTGTTTGCCTCCGACCAAATGCTCCCTCTCACGCATCCCTATACCGCTCTTCTTGTGAGCCATTTGGCCCCTGCTAATTTCGACTCGGCGCTCCGCAAGCACATCTTCGTCAGCCGTGATCAAGCCCTCCATTCAATCCAAGGGACTGAACTTCCCGATTACATTTCGCCGCTGGCTGAACACCTCCTTTTGTTGATGGAAGGCACCTACAAAGACACGCCCGCGGTTGGAGAAGTGCTCAATGCTGCGGCCTTGAAAGCGTTCTCTCCAATCAGTCGAGCGCTCGCAGGCGATGGCGTTGTCAGCGCCACCCACATCCGCAACATGGGCAACAGCCTGGATGACCTTGATTTGACAATGCTCGAACGTCGATTGTTTGACGTCATGCTGCTTTCCTTGACGGTGAACCGTTATTTGCAGGCGTACAACATTGGAATGGCCAAGCCCGGTGATGCCGAAGAACTTGACAAGCTGTTGAACAATCCAGCGCTCCCGCTTCGCCTGATACAATCCTATTCCGTCCTCATGGTCGAACACGACTTGGGCTTGTCAAATCTCGCGGCGTGGTATCAAAAGAATGACCCTCTGTCTCCATGGGCCCCGTTGTCCAGAGCAGCGCTGTTTGCTTCAAATGGCGATGAGTTGAACTCTGCTCGTGAATACTCACGGGCGGCTGAATTGTTCACGAAACAGCGCAAAGCGAGCACGGCGGCAACCGAGGGCGATGCTGAGGACAACGATTTCGTGTTATCACTCCCGTTGACGCTGTATCGTAAATCGCTGATTCATTATGCCCACGCCAAATCGTGGTCCGAAGCCGTAGACCTTTTGGAGCGTGTTCCGACCCTCAAAACGGCCATCACTGAGCGGTTCAAACTTTACCTCAAAGTTTGCCACCTCTCAGGAACCGACACCAACGCTGCCGCACGCATGATTCGTCAACACGTCCAACAGCGCAAGACCGTCGTTGAGGAAGACGTTGAGGGCAACATGATTGAAAAGACCCGAACGAGCTACAACGAGGAAGAACTTGACCTTCTCAGAAATTATCCGTTTGAACAGGCCCACCTCCTCCCTCCCGAACCGTTCCTCGGACGTGTCACCGCAGCGTCAACGCACATCAGCCGAGACCTTCGCCGTTCCCGTACCCAATTCGAACATCAATTCCGTCAAGCCATGCAGGGATCCTCCCCTTCCATGGAGGAAATTTACGACATCGCCAAGAACGCTGCCGAAGAGGGCGCGTTTGAAGGCTTGATGTACCTTGAGCGAGCTCAAAACTCAACGAAGTTCCCCATCACCGCTCGAAACCGCTTGGCCGGTGTTGAGCAAGCGCTTTTCTCACAATACAAGGATGAAATCCCTACCTCAAAACGGCGCTTCTTGCACAATCTTTCACTGACCCCACTGGTCATCATTGATACAAATGTCTTGGTGGATGCCCTTGTTGAAAAGATGTATCAGCACATGGATTTGGTCTTCGAAACCAACCTCAATACCATCGGCTCAAACCGGTTCCATCAGATTCTTCTCCATCACGCGAAAGCCAAGCATTTGGTCATGATGATTCCCGATGATGTGCGCGGTGAACTCAAACAATTCGCCAAAGGTCGTCGGCTTATGCCTCGGTTCAAGAGCGCCATGGTCAACGCAGAAAAGTTGGAGGATACGCTCAGTGAATCGGTTATGATGCGGTTGGTTGACAGTGTGCTCTCAGAGTACAGCACATGGGTGCCAAGTACCGATATGCTCGAAGGTGTCCCGAAATCATCGGACCATCTCGATGCGTTTTTGCTTCGCCACACCGATGTGTTCGAAGAGTTGACTGAACTGAAGGGGTATCGCGGCGTCACGTACCGAACTGAACTGAAAGGCCGGGCCATTTACCCTGAAGCCACCGATTTGGACATTTATCGCCTTGCTACCCACCTGGCCTCGCTTCCACTTCCCAACATCGGAGCGGTCATGGTGGCCACCATGGACGGTGATTTCACCCTTGTAGACCGCGCCATCGAAGAACGGTTTGGCTTTAGTATCGCCAAAAATCACCGTTCACTCAAGCCTTGGCTAAAGCGTCAAACGAACTGATGTTCATTCGCCAGGCACTGGAAAGACCTACTGCAAGGTCTTTGATTTGTCAATAACCAGGCAATGAGAATTCAATAGGCCTTTGTCAATTATTCAATACGGTATTTTTATGAAAGAGTTAATCTACTAACTTGGCTTAGGGTTTTTATGAAAGGAAACATCATCTTTGTATTCAGTTTGGCCGCCTTACTACCATTATCTGGGTGTTTAGGTGGAGATTTGGCTCCGGTAAATGAGGATGGAGGCCTAGTCTTGTGGGAATTTGATGCCCGAGAACCAATCTGTATTGATACTCCTGCATATTGTGGAGATGGTGTTGATGACGGTGAGATTATTCTCAACATGGTTAACGGTGAAGATATATCATATTCAGTTGTCAGAATATATGTCAGTGATGTTGAGTTATCTATGTGTGGCCAAGGTGAAGAAGCAAACTGCTGGGATAAATCCGATTCTTACGATGACATTTGGTCTGTGGACCAGAACGTTAGACTCTACACAGACAATGAGGGGACGTATTCGGTTTCCATCAAAGTCATGGAATATGGTGAGGAGCCTTACGGAAACACATACTTGGATGAAGTAACCTATTATCACGAGGTTGCAGAATAGTACTCTGGACTTTTGATTGTTGTAGTAGCAAAGGGATCCCACTCATAAGACGGGTGAGCATTCTGTACCGTTGTACAACGCACTCACATGTGCTGAATCATGGCCT
>DANX01000053.1:0-1151 GCA_002502295.1 Euryarchaeota archaeon UBA561
GCGATGAGGCTCAATCCAAGCCATCCGGTCATGTTGGCAAAATGCCCGATGAGCCCTTGCATCCAAAGCAGGGCTGCGCCAAGGGCGAACATGACAATGGCAACATCCGACCAGCGGCGGAGGCTGAAATACAACAGGACCACGATGGCCAATCCCATCATCACGATGAGTCCAGCACTTGACTGAAGTTCCCGGTTCACCTCAACGTTCACACCCTGGCCGAGCAGAAGGGTCACCGTGGTTCGGTCGTGGGAGCGCAGATGCCCTTCAAGGTCCATGTAGGTCCATTCCGTGGCGCAACCGGCACCATCGCCTTTGAGTTCCAAGCAACCCTCTTCGGTGTATTGCGGTGGATGAAGGACAAGTTCGCCATCGGCCAAACGGTAGCCTCCAACTCGGAACCCTTCGTCGCTGAAGCGGACCTTCTTTTCCTGATGGGCGTCCTTCCACACAACTTCCCATCCCATTTCTTTGAGTTTGGTGCTGTCGAGTTGAACCAGCAGCCACGTGGACGAACCTGTCCAGCGACCCTTGCCCCACAAGGCACCTTCCCATGTTCCGTTGGACAGCAACTGTCCATAGATCGGGCCTTCTTGGAAGGCGGTGTAGTCGGCCTTGAACCCGCGGTCGAGGGAAATCCAGCGCAGGAAGTTATTGTCCGACGCTTCAGCCATGCGAGCCGCCGCCATGTCGACGTGTGCCTGCGTGATGTTGGCGTCGTCAAAGGTCAAGCAATCCAGCGGAAAGCAATCCGTCCAATTCGTTGGTGGCTCGGTGACCACACCAAGCGTTGTGAGCCCCGGTTGGGTGAGGATCGAGGTGTTGTTCATGAAGCCACGGAAGTGGTCGGACAAGGAGATGGCGCCGTTGGACTGGTGCCCGGTGACGTCGTTCACCAGCGGTTTGAGGGCGGGGGCAAGCGGATGCTCGAGGACCAGGTTAAGTTTGGTGTCCAATTCCCGCAAGACGGTCAGGTTCAGGATGCCTCCTGTCGGGTCGTCAATGCCGGCCCACGGTTCACCGGATGGTATCATTTCTGAAGGGTGGACCAGTGAGGCATAATCTGGAGAGCCATCGGCCATCCTCGGCACGGGCTGCCAATCCTCAACGGCCGGGACAAGGGCGGGGTCGCGGGCCGAGACGAGGAACCC
>DANX01000053.1:1525-4347 GCA_002502295.1 Euryarchaeota archaeon UBA561
AATTCTGGGGATTCCATTTCGTAGGATTCCATGTCGATGGGTTGGAGGGCCGTCATGGCCCCGGGAATCATCAACAGCGTGAGCAGCAGCACAGCGATGTGAGCGCCCCGCTTTCGTGGGAGAAGCCACGCTGCGATACGGTCGTAGCGTCGGCTCATGTGTTCAGCCCGAACTCTCGCCTTTTGAAGGAATGTTTTCACATCCTTTTCTTTCCAGTTTCAATGCTTTCCCTGTCCGCGTTCTTTATGTACGGTTGGCCGTTGAGGAACCTTGCTGCGAAGCAGCCAACGAAAAAACACGAACAAAAAAAATGGAAACCATACGAAACTCGGAGAGCAAGCCAATGTATACGGAATCAAGGATAAACCGGAACACTGCGCCGCTCTCATTGTGGTCGGCATCGCCGCCCTGCGAGTGCAATTCTTTTGACAAGAGCCAAATGCGAACCTCGGACACTCTACGCCGTTTCGCTGAGAGCAATTTGACGCTAGTACCTGTTGTGCCTTGCCTTGAAGGACAACTCATGAGACCGAAGGACAACCTTGTGCACCTTGCACATCGGTTGCTATCAAAGAGCGAAACCATGAGTTTCGCTGAGACACCGCAAACGACGGACCAACAAGACGGACCGTCGGAATCTGACAACCCAGAACGCAAGCATGCGCATGGTGGGAGGTATTTCCCGTCGCTTGCGTTCTCTTCTGAAGACCATGCGCACCCCACAACGGAGGAACATATCCTGCCGGAGGAAAAAACATGGAATACAATATTCACGAATTTAACAAGGAGCATGATGTAGAACAACGAAAGAGAACCAATGACCGAACCGCTGCACATTTGTGCAGATTGCGTGTACACGCTCCCTCGGTCTTGTCTCTTCAGCAGGGAGGTGCTTGAGTTGGCGAAGCGCCGTAAGGGCAAGCGCCACAAGAACCGTCGGTCAGACGGAACATTGGTCGGTAGCCGAGGCAGCAGCTCGAGAAATCGAAACTGGGGGTTCTGTTCTCATCTTGATTACAGCACTGGAAAGAAGTGTGGTGAACGCGTTCACGTCAAGCGTGGTGAACGGGCGTTTTGCGATGAACATCGGCATCGCCACACGTCCATTGGCAAGACGATGGCGATCATCAAGCAGTGCGAATCGGTTGAGGAGGAATCAGCATGAATTTCCAAGTCAGCAGCGTCAGGGAAGGCCATCACCCATGCATGGATGTCAAGACGTATCAACGTCTGGCAGAGAGGTATTCGCCGGTGCTCGAACAAGCCAAGAACTACCTCAGCAAGAAGAGAAAGCCTCGTTCAGGCGGCACCATTTCAGACATTCGAAAGCAAGCGTTAATCGATGCTAAGGCGGAATGCCCAATGTGTGGTGACCCGTTTCAAAATGGGAGTTTCAACACTGAACACATTCAGAGCAAGTGTCTCGGCGGAGACAAGTCATGTGATCACAACCGGGTCGCCATCTGCATCCCTTGCAACAATGCGAAGAACAAGGTGATGCAACGCATGCTTCCCTATCCCGATAGCAAGTATCGACCTTCCTCTTGGCCCATGGTTGAAGGCTACTCATTGTGGTCAGAGTTGACCGCTGATGAGGGGTTAGCAGCAGGTGCCTTGGTTCCTGAGGCCCACGCATATTTCCTTGAAGCCCGTTTTGCGGACGAGCCCATGCTAAATCAAAGAGTTCAGCGCGCTTTTGGACGATTCTCGACATGGGAGGCGGGAGATGTCCCGAATTTTTCGTGCAATCTTCCTGATGCATTGGGTGGCGGCAACGACCCTCAATCAAAACTTTCAGCACGGCTCCATCGTCAATCGCCGTCAAACGAACTTGTGGCTTGGGGTACGGTGTTGCGGAAGGTCGCCAGAGGTTTTTTTGATCGGTTGTTCGATTACTCTCCTGACAAGGTAAACGAGCCAAACACGCCCCCCTCTTCTGATATTGAGGATGGAAGATTTTATGTCCAAAATCTGAATGTTGCGGAGATTTACGGTCGTTGGCGAGATGCACTCGATGCGGCATTTGATGCAGGCCAAGGCTCGGTTGAACTTCGATCGTTTTGGGAAATGGTCGTTGAAGAACGCAGGAAAACAAATCACTCTTGGAAGGCTTTTGAACGTGCCTTTGGCGTCAATCCAAAGCGACCGATGCCGATGAAGGCCGCCCACTATCTCAACGAAATGAAGTATAACTTCACCTTTCAGCGTGGCAATGGAGCGTACGACATCGTTCTTCTCAGCGAAGAGGAATGAGGCAACTCCTCAAGTCTAGGGCGTCTGAACATCCATTTGAGGTTTGATTCGTGTTGAGGAGTATCAGCGAACCTGTTATGAACGGGTGCACGGACGCTGGGTCGAGGAGGGTACGCTCTGACAGTTGTTGACGACATCATCGAGCAAGCAAACGGGCTTGACGTGTGGGCTCAATACGCTCTTGGGACAGGCCTCACCATTCTGGCGCTCGGCATCGTCCGCTTTTTGATGAAGAAAGTCATTCTTGACTTCGTAAAGGCGACGACGTTTACCTGGGACGACCACCTGTACCGTCCTGTCACCCAACGCCTCTACCTCTTCATTCTCCTCGTTGGTATTCAACTCACGCTGCTGTGGATTCGCGGCGAGGAAGAGGACCTCAACGTGGCCCTTGACCCGCTGTTTAGCGCCTCTTACATCTTGCTCACGACCTCCTTGGCCAGCGTGGCCGTGAAGGTCATGATTCCAGTGATCATTGACAAATTCTCCAATCCCTCCACCGTCACTGTTTCAGGCAGCAACTCATTGGTCATCTTTTTGCTGCGAGCAGCCATTTGGTTTGGCGGTCT
>DANX01000080.1 GCA_002502295.1 Euryarchaeota archaeon UBA561
CTCGTAAAAGACGAGATGATAGACAGCGGATGTAAGTACGAAGCTTCGGCGACGTATTCAGTCCAGCAGCACTAATGTTCGAGCATCTTTTTTTCGTGTTGTATCGTAACCGCACCATGAGTGCCCTTCGTCTAAAAGTTCATGCCAATTCATTTTGCGACGTCCGTCGCAACCTATCCGATTCGAAAAGAGATGGGTGCACGGTCACAGCGAAGGTGTTTACCTGGTCCCATTCCGAACCCAGAAGTCAAGCCCTTCTGCGTCTATCCCATTACTGTGGTACGAGAGTCCACGGGAAAGGAAGTCACTGTGCCCCTCTCTTTTCACCTCGGGTTCCTCGACCCGCAAGGGCGCTTAAGGCCGGTCCTCCTTTGGAGGCCGGCCTTTTTTGCGTTCTAGCAACCACACAAACACCACGTTTTAGAACTCCAAGTCCGAGGTCGGGTTGAACACATGCCAATTGATACCGTTGACATTTTTGGAAGCGACCAAGTGGGGATCCACTTGGCAAGCGTTGCAAAGGTGTTGTTTCACCCACCTGAACTCCCCAAACCAACGGTTGAAGCCTTTGAATCGGCCCTTGGCCTTGAGCTTCATCCGATAACCATCGGTGGCTCAAGTTTGGTTGGAGCGTTGGTTTGTGGAAACAGTCGAGGGATCGCTGTTGCCGACATTGCCAACGAAAGCGACATTGACCAGTTGACCGCCTTTGGTGATGTTGTCGTCATGGAAGGTGGGGTAAACACCGCAGGGAACCTTCTTGTTGCCAACGAGGAAGGGGCCATTGCCTCTCCCAGCATTCCTCACGACGGTCTCGAAATTCTTGCCGAAGTTCTCGGAGTTGACGTGGCAGCAACAACGGTTGCTGGCCAAGACGTGGTCGGTAGCCTTGCAGTTGCCAACGACCAGGGCGTCTTGCTCCACCCAGATGTAACACCGGATGAAGCCTTGCTCATCGAAGAAGTTCTTGGGGTCAAACCCATGGTCGGCACCGTCTCTTTTGGCTCACCGTACGTTGGAGCGGGTGTCTGTGCATCCAACACAGGGGCCATCAGTGGTACCCAAACCACCGGGCCTGAGTTGAATCGGATTGAAGACGCCTTGGGTTTCCTCTGAGGCGTTCCATCTTTGGCGTGTGAAATGTTCAAAGGCTGAATTCTGTGATTGAAAACCATGGGAGAAATGCTCTATCAAGGGAAAGTGAAGCAAGTTTGGTCAACCGATGACGACGACGTCTACGAGTTTCGGTTCACAAATCAGATCTCGGTCTTTGACCAGATTATTCCCTCACTCATTCCCCGCAAAGGAGAATCCCTCAACCGAACCACTGCGCATTGGTTCAGGCTCATTGAAGAAGCGGGTATCTGCAAAACCCATCTCATTGAAGTCAACGCTGCAGACCGATGCCTTGTCCGAAAGGTCAAGGTCATCAAGGAACCCGGCGCCATTCCCCGGGACATGGAGTGGGTCTTCGTTCCACTCGAAGTGATCGTTCGCCATTACCTGTCAGGTTCTGCTTGGCGCCGCTTCCAGCGTGGCGAACTCTCAGCAGAAGCGCTCGGGGTTGCTGAGGATTGTGAATACGGCGTGAAACTCGCACAGCCGTTCGTTGAAGTCACGACGAAGTTTGAGAAGTTCGACCGAAACATCGGTCGAGCAGAGGCTCTGGAAATTTCCAACATCACCGAAGAAGAATATGAATCGATCGTCGCTGCTGCACTCGCTGTGGATGAGATTATTGAACGGGAAGCCGCACGAAACGGCCTCATCCACGTTGACGGGAAAAAGGAATTTGCCCTGGGTTCAAACCGAGAAGTTGTCTTGGTTGACACCTTTGGAACCCTTGACGAGGATCGATGGTGGGACGCAGAAGCCTACGCCAACGGCGAGTGCATTGAGCTGTCCAAGGAATTCGTTCGTACGCATTACATTGGTACTGGGCATCAAGCCGAACTGAAAGCTGCCCGTGATGCAGGAACCGATGAGCCACCAATCCCTGCGTTGCCTCAGTCGGTGATTGATGAAACGGCTGCGCTTTACGCTTCCATGTACGAGCGGTTGACCTCGCAAGACTTCTGAATCAACGATGCGTTCGAAGCGCAAGGCCGACGGCTCGACGCTCAGCGGCCTTCAACAACGTCGTGAAGTGTTTTGCAACATCGGCGACACCACCGTCCAACGGTTCGTCGTAGGACGCTGTCCAGACTCGGGTTGCGAAATTTTGCCGGAGTTTTTTGACGTCTTCAGCGCTTAGAAATCCGTGGATCTGCATGCCGCCAAATCCATCCTCGAAACGCCTATGTCCTCGGTGCTGTTCTTCGCATCCATGGGTGATTTGCTGAAGGAGGTTGATGAGTTCGTCATAGCTGCTTTGACCGTCATTGTCGGTGATGCTCCGATTCGGTCGAATGTACTCCATGAGGTAGCCAAGGGCCGAGCCGTCTCCGAATGGGAAACGACCAAAACGCTCCCTTGTCATGGTTTCTCCGAGTTGCAAGGGTCGGCCATCGTTGGTTAGCTCAACGCAGGTTGTGAAGAGAATCATGGCTGGGTCCCATTGGATGTTGGTGTAAATTCCCGGCTCTTTGATTCCTTGTTCAACCAGGCGTTGGTTTAATTCGGATTCCTGGTCGATCAGTTGACCCCAAGCGGTGGTGTCTCCTTCCATAGCTTGTTCTATGGCCAACACGACGCTGGAAGCTCGTACGCCGTTAAACGCATCGAGGGTGAAAAACGCCGTGGTGGAGGCTTGCGCCAACTCGTCCATGGTTTTGGCCAACCCTTGGGTGAAATAAGGACTTGCATTCACGAGCCGTCGCCGAAGAATTTCTTCAATCGGTCTTCAATGGAACCTTCCTTTGCCGGTGCATCAACTTCACCCAGCTCATCCCTCAGGCTGGCTAATCGTCCGCTCGCCGTGGTGTCTTCTTCCTCGAACACTTCAATGGATTCAATCACCTCAATGGTGGAATCGGTCGTGCGTTCATCGACCACTTCTTCAGGTGAGTCTTGGTGTTCATGCTCATCCATTTCTTCGATTTGTAGGCTAAGGTCATCAAACGGTTCCTCATGCTCAGAAGTAACCTCTGATGTTGATTCGACTCTCTTGTCTTCGGTTGGAGTGGGTGACTCGGCCTTGGTTTTTGTCGTTGGTCGTGAGGAGGTTCCCGATGGTCGAATGATTCCAAGAAGCCATGACACCGCCAGTACAATCGCTGCGATCCCGACAATCCATCCGATTTCATTTGATGATACGGCTAGGATGCTCTCAGCCTTGTAGTACGAACTCATGGTGTCATCGTCTGGGTCGTCATCCATATCAAAGGGAACGCTGCACTGAAGTGTTGCGGTGATTTTTTCATCTCGATCAATGCTCTCTGGATTTTCAATGAAGATCACAGGAGCGTATTCGGCGTAGGCAATGTCCACGATGTACGTTGTTTCCCATCCGCCCTGGGCAGAGACCGCCAGCTCACATACGGCCTCTGTGAGCAGTTCATATCCCGTTCGTTTGATTCCGATGGTGATGTCTCCATCTGTCGTGAGGGAACTGATGCCCACGTTCCAACCGCTTTCTCGTGCGACGACCGATGTTGAATCGTCTGCGAGGGTGCGTCCAAATTGGTCATAACCTCTGAGCATCACATCAAAGATTCCGGGCTTAGGGTCCCAATTCTTTGACGTGACGTTGACGGTTTCCATTCCACCCGGGCCCACGACAACCACGTCATCATCAAGCTCAATTCGCTCTCCTTCCGAGGTGACCAGCGTCATGACTGCCCGCAATTCTTCGGTCATTCCAGCTTTCAGAACACACGTGGCGACCGTTTCCGATAAAGCAATTCGCCCAAGGTTGTCAAAGGCATTGGCGACAAAATCGCATTCTATGCTCGCGTCCGGGTATTGGCGGGCGACAGCGTACACAGAGACATTTCCTGACACTGAATCTCCATCGAAACTCAGCACATATTCGCCGCTGGTCGTGGGTTGTAGGAATTGGATGGCTTGTCCGTTGGTCGTCGCTTCAAGTGAACCCCCAAAGGTGATGT
>DANX01000020.1:0-320 GCA_002502295.1 Euryarchaeota archaeon UBA561
ACGATAACGACGACGATGACGACGACGATGACGACGACGACGATGGAATTGACATTGGATCGCACATCGGCCTGGTCTTCGATGATGAAGAAGTGTTTGGGAAAATCATTGAATTTGATGACGACGAAGGCACTGTAACCATTGAAGAGGATGGAACCGGCGATCACGTGACTGGCTACCAAGAAGACATGTTCGTAGAGTGAGTCCATGAAAAAACAAGACCCGCTGCAACAACTAACCGGGCTTGCCGTCTGCCCTGTTTGTGGGTGTTTTGACCGAAAGGGAATGTACCGTTGTTCGGAGTGCGGTACGTTTCATGC
>DANX01000020.1:690-16517 GCA_002502295.1 Euryarchaeota archaeon UBA561
CAAATTGAATCCCAGACCGTTCTGGACCCATCGGTCTATTCCGTCGGGCCCAACGCCTCCATCCCAGAAGAAACATTTGACGAATCGGACGATGTACGTTCCTGGGATGGTGGGTCGACTGACTTTACGTTCGATGATGCCGACGAAATCCCGGTAGCAAAGCTCAATCTGCCAAAGGCCGAAACCCTTTCAGACGATGAAGATTAATTAAGTTCCTTTAGAAAAATAATTATTGTAAAGAAGAATTCATTCACAATGATAGATTCTTCAATAGTGGGCTCGGAGAGAATCGAACTCTCGATCTTTGCCATGTCAAGGCAACGTCATAAACCCCTAGACCACGAGCCCTAGGTAAAGAGAGCCACCTAACATTTCTATTAAATCAATTCGGTGCTAACCCGTGGATGATTCATGCAATGATCTTTGAGATTTTACCCGTGCAACCATCTCGTGAGCAAGAACCGGCCATCCGCGTTCGACCATTCGACATGACGATTTTTTTTCCGTTTAGAATGGGGACGTAGTTTTTGCACTTCAGGCAATAGCCGTTAATCTCAGTCATGGTTCTCAAAACTCGGATTCTGTTCGGATATTGAACGCTTCTGTTGTATATTGTCCAAAAATTGTATTTTCGGACCTCTTAGGGGGGGTTCGGAGCCTAAATTATCCGTTTTTTTAGCAAAGGATACAAGAGAAGATTCGCCAAACGCTACACTGCGAATCATTTTCTTCGAAATTTACCCAGTTCATTGGTAGCTTCTGCTCGACCTTGTCGCATAACTCACATTATGCGACGTTATGCACCACTTATTTTCAGGAATTATCTGGACTACCCATCACGTGAAGCTGATCATCTGGAATTTCAAAGATTCCGACCAGTGGGGGGCCTAACAAGAGCCCCTCAATTCCACCGTCCTCGACATCCAACGTAGCCTGAATGGTCTCAGATATTTTTCTCCAGTCTTCGGCTGATTTGAAGGCGGATTGAACCAGTAACATGTCGGTGTTTTCAGCACCACGTCCAACCCAGGCACCGATGCAACCGTCTTGCCTGCGTTTGTACTCTTGGCGAGCATTGAGCATACGACGAAGACGCGCGTCGGATCCCTTCTTGCTTGAACACACAATTGTCTCAACCCATGCCATGAACATCACCTAATTTTTATTCAAATCGATACTAATGTTGACTGCTTTTGAATTATAAATCAACGCCCTTCATTGAGAAATGTACTTTCCATTGAGAACCGTTCCTGAAAACGGTGAGGAAGACGGACGAAGCATCATTGACTCCCAATGAGGTCCATCAATGATGTTGAAATTTGCAACTGCCCCTTCTGTCAGTTGCCCGTGCATCAAACCCGAGGGATGCTGTGTTGCTCGGGCAGCATTTACCGTGACAGAAGCCAGTGCCGCCAAGGGATGCAAACCACACCTCTGCACCATAAGCGAACACACAAAGGGTAAACTGAGCGTGTAGCAATTTGGATTGAAATCGCTTGCAAACGTAAACGGAATGTCATGCTCCAACAACGGCCCCAATTCGGGCCATGAATCTCCCATTGCGTAGGGTGTTCCAGGCAAGAAGCCGGTGTTCACGCCAGCCTCTTTCATCTGCATGCGTGCTTCAATCGGTGTGTGATGCGCATGATCGGCCGTTTCCACGCCCAAATCTGCGGCCAACTCACCCCCACCGCCATCGGCAAATTCGTCAATATGCATTCGCATGGCCAGACCACCTTGGTGACCAGCCCGAAGGATGTCTTCTGACTCTTCTGTCGAGAACCATCCCGGCTCACAGAATACATCAACGGAGCGAGCGATACCCTGCTCCAAAACAGCCGGAAGTTGTTCGGCGTGGAGCGAATCAATGTAGTCGGCTCGATCCATGCCCTTTGGGACATCGTGTGCCCCCATCCACGTTGATTCAATGCTTGGCGTGTGTTCAATACCGTTGAGTTGGGCGGCAATTTCCAGGAGGCGGAGCTCAGATTCTGTTGTCAATCCATAGCCGGTTTTCGCTTCTAGATGGGTCGTTCCAGTCCGAAGTGCATCCCGCAGCCGCATGTAGCCCAGTTCGAGAAGATGTTCGGTAGACGCTGCGCGGGTTTGGCTCACGGTATGCCCGATACCCCCTCCCATTTCAGAAATCTGTGCATACGATTTCCCTTCTTGTCTCCACGCTACTTCCCTGGAACGATCACCAGCCCAAAGCAGATGCGCATGTCCATCGATGAGTCCGGGTACAATTGCCTGGCCGTGAAGGTCGTGTATGTGCACATCGGCATCTTGGAATAACGCCACATCCACTGGAAGGGAATATTCTTGTCGCACGTCTTCTGAATCTACAATTGACGTTATTACTCCATCTTCTACGACAATTCCTTTTCCCGCAGCATAAATTGATTGTTCATGCTCGGCCATTGCGCTGGAAAAATGAACCATCGCTCCTGCGTTGAGGTAGATGGTGCGCATGACCCCTATGAAGGCAAGAGGGTTGAAGAACAATCGGTTCGACGGGGTTTCATGTCTGGTTGGACTTTGGGCATCGAAACAACAGCTCACACATTCTCATTCGGATTGGTTGATGAGCAAGGTATTCCCTATCCTTCAGCCAGCGACATTCTCCGTCCAGACCAAGGAGGCATCCATCCGAGAGAGGCGGCAGATCATCACAAAGACGTCGCAGCGACGCTGTTTCGATCCGCTTTGGAGACGCACAACTTAACGCCTGATGACATTGGCGCCATTGCATATTCACAAGGCCCTGGACTCGGCCCCTGCCTACGTGTTGGAGCTGCCGTCGCACGCGGGTTGGCTTCCCGGATGGACGTGCCGTTGATCGGAGTGAACCACTGCGTCGCCCACATTGAAATTGGACGGCAGCAGTGTGGATGTGACGACCCGGTCCTACTGTACGTCTCAGGAGGAAACACACAAGTCATCGCCCGTTTAAACGGCAGGTACCGTGTCCTCGGGGAAACGCTCGACATCGGTATTGGAAACATGCTAGATAAATTCGCTCGAAATCAGGGTATTCCGTTCCCGGGAGGGCCAAAAATTGAGAAACTTGCAGCGCAATACCTTGAGCGTGAACCACATCCAGACATGGAAGGATTGCAGCTCCCGTACGCCGTTCGTGGTATGGACCTTGCTTTCTCGGGATTGTTGACCGCTGCTCAGCGACTTATCGACAACGGAGCCTCGCTTGATGCTGTATGTTGGTCGTTGCAAGAACACGCGTTCGCTTCATGCGTGGAAGTTGCCGAACGAGCGATGGCGCACACGGGAAAAACGGAACTCCTCCTTGGCGGTGGGGTTGCCTGCAACCAACGCATTCGTACCATGTGCATGGAAATGTCAGCGGACCGTGAAGGATCTTCTCATGCACCGCCACGAATGTATTGCATCGACAATGGCACCATGATTGCACTGCTCGGTTGGCTGGAATTGAAGAAAAGAACGACCACGCTGGAACAAAGCGCCATCGACCAGTACCTGCGAACCGACCAGACTCCAATTGTTTGGTCTTGACCGGGAACGGGGCATACGGTTTTAACGGGTGGTCGTACGCCTTTCTATGGGGGCATTACCAATCAACAGCCGACGTGGAGGTAGAAAGAAGGATGAATTCAATCCTTTCGCGAAGGATGCGTCCCAACAGCACCGCCGCCGGCGTGATGAGCGCGAGCGACAACATGGACGTCGGCCTACCGCCCCTACGGAACCCACTGCTCCACAACAACAGAAACCTGACATCAAAGCTGACCTCGAGCGTAAGCAAAGAGAAGCCATCGAAAAGCTCGTTCAAAAGGGAGATGTATCTGCCCCCGAGGTGGCACCAGCCCCTGTGCCTGTTGAACCAACTCGCAAGAAACAAGAGGACAATCCTTCTATTCAATCCCATGAAGACAGGATTGCAGAATTGCGGCGAAAATCTGAAGCCACAAAGAAAAATGCTTCCCGCATTGAATCCAGTCCTGAATTTTCAACCGAAGTAACTGTTCCGACTCCAATCGAGGCACCCGAAACCGATCTTAAGTCCGCATCGGATGATGCCCAAAGCGATGCGAAAACCCCCAATGGCACATCGGTGAAAAACGTCTTTGCTACAATTGAGACCAATATCACCCCGAAAAAAGACCGCCGACGCGGTCGGAGGCGGTTCGATAAGAAAGGTGGCGGCCGGCAGAAACAAGAAAAGAAGTTGAATCGGCAGAAATACTTGGAGTACAAGTACGCTGCCAAAGATATTCTAGATAACCCCAATGTTCCCGAAGAGCACCGCTCAAATGTCCTCGGTCAGGTGTGGGCCAAAGGTGAGCGCCAAGGAATTGACCAATGCCTTGACTTCATAGAAGAAAAAGAAGCCGAGTTGATTCTGCCTGAAGACGTTGGTGACAAATTGCGGGACCTCGTCAAGAGAATGACAACCAAGAGATGAGCATATGTCTGATACGAAGATTGAACAAAACGCTGTAGCACGAGTCCATTATACAGGAACCTTGCCTGAAACCGGTGAAGTTTTTGACACAAGTGAAGGCCGAGACCCACTAACATACCTCGTGGGTCATGGGCAGATGATTCCAGGATTCGAGGAAGAGATGATGGGGGCAACACAAGGAGAGCGACGAGAATTTACACTCGAACCTGAACGTGCGTACGGGCACCCAATCCAAGAGCTGATCAGCGAACTGCCAAAAGACCAGTTCGCTCAGTTGGAAGAAAGTGGTGTGGACATCGAGGTCGGGATGACCTTGGTCGCCCAAACATTCCAAGGCCCTGCACCGTTCATCATCACGGCGGTTGAGGAAGAAACAATCACAGCGGACTTTAATCACGCCATGGCAGGAAAGACACTGAAGTTTTCAGTAGAAGTGGTGGATGTTCGGCCAGCAACAGATGAAGAAATCAACCATGGACACGCCCACGGTCCCGGTGGCGTAGAGCACTGACCAAGGCGAGTCTTATTGAAGTGCCTTGGCGTGTCATGAACATGGCCAAAGAGCGCAAGTCGGATTGGCACACGTTGAGTGGGTTGCCAATTCCCCAGACTGCATCGCCAGAGGATGAGTTCATCCCGTTAACACCCGCTGGAGAAGCACCCTATACGCGCGGAATACACTCCTCCATGTATCGTTCGCGGCTCTGGACCATGCGACAATATGCTGGCTTTTCAAGTGCAGAAGCCACGAATGAGCGATTCAAACTTTTGTTAAAGCGGGGACAGATGGGGCTTTCAGTTGCCTTTGATCTCCCCACGCAACTCGGCCTCGATGCTGACGATGAGCTGTCGTACGGGGAAGTGGGCAAGGTCGGTGTTTCGATTTCATCTGTTGAAGACATGAAAGTCCTGTTTGAAGGGATTCCCCTTGACCAGGTCAGTACTTCCATGACCATCAATGCCCCAGCCATGGTTCTCTTGGCCATGTACATTGTAGCGGCAGAGGAACAAGGAGCAAACAAGTCGGACCTGAAAGGAACGATACAGAACGACATCCTGAAAGAATACATCGCTCGGGGGACCTATGTATTCCCTCCAAAGCAAAGCATGCGTCTTATCACGGACATATTCGAATTTTGTGCAAGCGAGGTCCCAAAATGGAACACGATTTCGATTTCAGGCTACCATATTCGTGAGGCAGGTTCAACCGCCGTCCAAGAACTTGCTTTTACCCTCGCCAATGCACTGGCCTACGTCGAGGCTGCGGTGGAAAAAGGAATGGACATTGACACTTTTGCACCCAGGCTCTCATTTTTCTTCAATTGCCACAATGATTTCTTTGAAGAAATTGGCAAGTTTAGGGCCGCTCGAACCCTCTGGCATGATTTGATGACAAAGAGGTATCAACCATCAAATCCAAAATCCTGTATGTTACGATTTCACACACAGGTTGCTGGTGTAAGTCTCACTGCGCAACAACCTCTGAACAACGTTGCTCGCGTCACCATTCAAGCATTGGCAGCGGTGATTGGTGGCACACAAAGCCTCCATACAAATTCGTACGATGAAGCCCTTGGTCTTCCCACCGAAGCCTCTGCAACGGTTGCACTACGAACACAACAAATCATTGCTGAAGAATCTGGAGTCGCCGATGTTGTTGACCCAATTGCAGGCTCTTGGCATGTGGAACGTCTTACCAAAACCATCTACGATGAGGCATTAAGATTGATTGAAGAAATCGAGGAAAAAGGCGGCGCACTGTCGGCCATCGAACAAGGATGGCAGCAACAGGAAATCCACCTTTCTGCCTATCAATACCTCAACGAAGTTGAGCAACAAAAACGAAACATTGTGGGTGTTAATTACGGCACAATGGATGAAATTGAAGGCATCCCGGTCCTAAAAACGGATTCAACGCTCGGAGATCGACAGGCAGAACGACTCGCCCATCTACGAGAAACACGTGATGGTGAAATCGTTGAACATGCACTTTCAGAGGTCGCCTTAGCCGCGAAGGACGGCCGGAACCTCTTTTCACACGTGATTCACGCTGTAAGGGCAAGGGCTACACTCGGTGAAATCATGAACGTTCTGAAAGATGAATTTGGGACCTACACAGCCCCAAGTGGATTTTGAGGTGAAACCATGGATTTTGGACCGATTCACATAGACCACATTGGAATAGCTGCGCATCACCTTGATGACCACACATCCTTCTGGAACCTAATTGGACTTGTTCAAGGAGAAGAAGATGAAACCGTTGCCGACCAAGGCGTCAAAACTCGGTTTTTCTCAACATCCTCCGCCTCATCCAAGACGCCTACCGCAAAAATCGAATTGCTTGAACCCACGGGAGAGAAGACACCCATCGGTCGCTTTCTTGCAAAAAGGGGACCTGGTGTCCAGCAGGTTTGTTTCTCTGTTGGTAATTTAGAAGGGTTGCTCGCTTACTTGCTCGAAAACGGCATTCGGCTGATCGATGAAGTGCCTCGATTGGGAGCAGGTGGTAAGATGATCGCCTTTGTCCATCCCGCTGCAACCGGTGGTGTCTTGGTTGAATTGACGCAATCCATCAATCCGAACTGATGCGAACACCTATAATCGTCCTCGGACATTTTCCAGTCGATGAGAACCTGCATTGACCAATTGCTTGCCCTGCCTCACATAGATGCACCAAGACTCAAAGGTGAAGTTCACTATCTAGCCGGGCGTTTGGAGCAACTTCGGATGCAACGCACCATCTCAAATGAGGCATACTTGGACGCTGGAGCAATTCAAGGAGCCATCGAATTGGTTGCAAACATGATTGACATGGGCGTGTCCCAAAATGAAATTCAGGAGCATCTACGCTCAACCCTTCACCGAGCCAACCGCATTGAAACCAAGCATCCTGGTTTGAACTGGGCAGTGGAATCCGGTCGTGCGAGTTGACAACATCATGAATCCATCCTTGCTCTCCGTCCGGAGCGCAACAAAGCGTTTCGGCGACGTTATTGCGTTAGAATCAATTGATTTGGACATCCATGAGGGAGAGATTGTTGGCCTGGTCGGTTCAAACGGGGCAGGCAAAACTACACTACTTCGATTATTGTCGGGCGTTTACCGACCAACAACCGGACGGGTTGTTCTTTCGGGGGACGCTGACGTTGAGCGTGCCAGAAGTAAACTGGGTGTTGTTCCGGAAAACACAGGTCTGTATTCGCGATTAACCGCTTGGGAAAACATCCGGTACCATTCGCGTATTCACGGCATCTCGGATGATGAAGCATGGAACCGTACGATGTATTTTGCAAAGCACCTTGACATGGTGGAGGTCTTAGGCCGCCATACCAAAGGGTTCTCACGAGGAATGCGACAAAAAACCGCACTGCTCAGGGCGTTGGTGCATGCACCATCTGTTCTTCTTCTGGATGAGCCGACGGCTGGATTGGATGTGACGAGTGCTCGGGTCGTTCGAGAACTTGTTCGCCAACTGGGTGAAGAGGGGGGGACCGTCATCTATTCAACACACCAATTGTCTGAAGCACAACGGGTATGTAACCGAATCGTGATCATCCACAACGGCGAAGTTCGTGCCGATGGGACGCCTGATTCATTGTTAGAAGCGACAAGAACGTCCAACTTGGAAGAGGCTTATGTGGCCTTGACAAAAGATGTCGCACGAACGAGGCAAGAAGATGCCAAACCACTGTCCAGATGGTCGTCTTGGTGGCGCGGCATCTTTACTCCAAAAACCCCGGGAGGCGATGAAAGTGAGTAATTCGTTCATGAGGGTGCGAACAATTGCCAAAAAAGAACTGGTAGAGTTTGTTCGGGATTGGAGGACCATCCTTGCCATCCTGATCATACCTTTGCTGATGTTTCCGTTGCTCTTCATTTTGTTTCCACTCCTGCTCGCTTCGGAAGCTGCGGAACTCGAGGCCATTGAGGTTGACGTGGTGGTCCAGTCTGAATCCATGCCTGATGAGTTGACTGCACTATTGGAAAACTCAAGCTTACGTTTGATCTTTGAACCTCTGCCCGAATTGGAATCTCTTTCATCGCCGCAAGACGGCCAAGAACGGCTTAGAAATGGCTCTGTTGATGCCATTTTACGGCTGCAAATGAACGAGACGATTTTGGAATACGCCGTGCTGTATCTCTCGACTTCAGAACAAAGCCTTGAGGCACGTAGCCGAACCTTCGATGTGCTTGGCGCTTGGGAACAAAACGAAACCGTCCGAAGAATTGACGCAGCAGGTCTCGACGCAAACCAAACGCTGGACCCGTTGCGTTGGGACGGAGACATTGGCCAAAGCGATGTTGCAACACAAGGCGAACAGGCTGGAATGGCGCTTTCACTCTTCATCCCGCTGGTATTGTCCGTTTGGACGTTTTCTTCGGCCATCCAACCATCCATCGATATGACGGCCGGAGAACGCGAACGTGGCACACTCGAAGCCTTGCTCGGTCTGCCGTGTACTCGGATGGAATTGTTGATGGGAAAATGGTTGGCCGTGGCGACCATCACGGGAACGGGTGTTCTTCTTCAGGTGGCTGGCCTTCTGTTCGCCATAGGCTACTTGGCCACATCGGACTTCATTTCAACACCAAGTGTTTCCTATACGGCCTTGATCTTCCTTTGCCTTGCTGTACTCTTGTTTGCCGTCATGGTCGTAGCGTTTGAACTGGCACTGGCCATGCGGTCTCACAGCGTGAAAGAAGCTGGTTCGATTCTTGGTCCGGCCGTCTTGATCATCCTCTTTCCGGCGTTGTTTACACAAGTCATCAATCTTGATGGAATTGAGACATTTTGGTTCGCCATTCCCGTTGTTAACGTCTTGTTGGCATTACGAGAATTGCTGATGAACCGGATCGTTTACACGCATGTCTTAGTATGGTTGCTGTCTTCAACGCTCTATGCTCTGGCGGCTGCGTATTACGCTGCTCGTCAGTTCAAACGGGAAGACATTGTGACAAGTCTGTCTTAAGCCCCGAAGGCGATGAGAGATTCCCTTACAATGTCGACGATCAAATCAATTTCTTTTGAAGTGATGTTGAAGTGGGGCGTGAAGCGCAAGGCGTTTTTGCCACCGTGAATAACACCCAAGCCACGGCGTCGGCACCAAGGTTCAACCGCATCCATTCCCACAACAGGGAATTGGCTTGGCTCAAGTTCTGCACTGCACAGCAGACCAGTCCCTTGCACCTTGGTGATAACATGAGGGAATTCATCTTGCAAGGCACTGAATTTCTCAACAAACTCCAAACCGCGCTCTCGGATGTTCGTGCGCAGTTCATCGGTGATTCCATCAAGGACGGCAACGGCTGTTTCGAGGGCACGTGGGTTGGTGGTCATTGTGTTTCCATAGATTCCAGTGACGTAAAGATCCGAAGCTCGCTTGTTCATGCCAAGAACAGAAAGTGGGTATTGTCCTGCATTCATTGCCTTGGACCAAGTTTCTAAATCGGGTGCCTCGCAATCCTCAAAACCTTGGTAGTCAACAACTGAGAGCGTACCCTGGCCTCGAATGCCTGCCTGAATTGAATCCACAAGAAGCATGCTATCGTGCTCAAGCGTCAATCGTCGAGCCGCATCGTAGAACTCTCGTGAGACACATTGGCCGGGATTTCCTTCACCTTGTACAGGTTCAATGGCGAACAATTCGATGAAGACATTCTGTTGAGCGGCTTCTTCAAAGGCTTGTTCAAGTGCTTTGACATCGTTAGCGGGAACAAGAATCAGATTGTCTCTGTTTTGGAAACTCGCAAGGTACTGGTCGTATTTGCCTTTGCAGGAGTGTGACATTTGGGCAGGCCGGTCAGTGCGGCCATGAAATCCTTGTTCAACCGCCATCATCTTGATTGTCTTGCCAGCGTGCTTGCCACCGTGTTGTGTCATTTTGTTGGCATTGACGTCCGCAATTCTCAAACTTACAGTGACCGATTCCGAACCACTGTTCATGCATATGAACTTGTCAAACGGACACCAGCCCCGTGTATGGCCGAGTTCTCGGCGCAACCGTTCATCAAGTCGTTTTTGGGAAAACGAAGCCGTCATGACGTTGGCCATTACCCAGTTGTCCGACATGGATTGAATCACATTCTCGGGGCCATGTCCGGCGCCCAACATTCCGTAGCCTCCGTTGTCGTGAATTACGGCGCCATGCGAGGTGACGATCCACGGTCCTCTGGCAGCCAAGGCGACGTAGGGATTCACGGTGGCTGGATTGTAAAAATTCACAAACCCATCTTGAAGTTGGGTGATTAGTGTTGTTTCATCAGAGCCGGGGTAAAGGTCCGGGTATTCCACTAGCATGGCCATGTGCCGCTGGTGTGCTTCAGTGATGGCCTTCGACAAGTAAGGGTCAGTTTCCAAAAATCGAAGCACCTCATCCTCGTTCAAACCGTGGGTATCAATCAATCCCACGTTGGTACGAATTTCTTTGAGTAAAGCAACAGGTTCAGCACGTACACTGGTCTGCATGGTGTTGATTCCTCCGAGGTATCCTTTGAACATTGGCACGATTGGAGCTCGCTTATGCATGGTTCGACGGCCGATAATACCCCGGTATTCGTATACGAATACTTATACAGGGATGTTGCGACGGAAGGATGTGCCCAAAGTATCGTTGGATATCCCCCAAGAGTTGGTGGATGACATCAAAGTCCATGTTGGTGACAACAAGAAGTTTGTGAGTTTGGCTGACGCCATCAGGACCGCATGCCGTAAAATGCTTGACCAATTGGATGCCATTGACACGAGGCACGGACGAGGTGGACAACAATGACAACAACCGAAGAAGCACACGATGCCGTGCGAACGCTCCTCGCTTACATCGAAGGCGATGATGCTGTTACCAGAGAGGGCCTTGAAGATACGCCCAAGCGAGTCATTGATTCATGGTCAGAGATTTTTGCCGGCTACAGCATGGACGCCTCAGAACTGCTCGATGCGACGTTCAACGCAGAAGGTTACGATGGTATTGTGCTGCTGCGCGACATTGAATTTACCTCAACTTGTGAACACCATCTCCAACCGTTTCGAGGTCGGGCACACATCGCCTACATACCAATAAAACGAATCGTTGGCATCAGTAAACTCGCACGAATTCTTGAACTTCATGCCCGCCGCCTACAGAATCAGGAGAGAATCACCAAAGGCATCGCTGATGACCTTGAACGGGAACTCCAACCGTTGGGCTCCGCAGTCATCATTGAAGCATCCCACGGTTGCATGCAATGCCGTGGTGTCGCCAAACAGCAAGCGATCATGACCACTTCTGCCATGCGCGGGGTGTTCTTTGACCGACTTGAGGCACGAACAGAATTGATGCAGTTGATCCAACAACCAAAGCTCTGAGGGGATGGAATGGAATCAGTCGTCATCCATCATTCCGACGAAGCAAACGAAGGGGACCAGCACGATATGGACGCGACTTACAACGTCGTCGAAATTTTCCACTCCGTCCAAGGTGAAGGTTACAGAAGCGGAATTCCACACGTGTTCATACGGTTCGGAAATTGTAACCTGCGTTGTGAATGGTGCGACACGAACTTTGACGAATATGAAGAAATGAGGGTATCGGACATCCTTGACGTCGTGTTGGAATACCCGTGCAGGAACATCATTTTCACTGGTGGGGAACCCATGATGAACGATTTGTGGCCGATTGCAAGGGTCTTGAAACAGCATGGGTATCACCTGTCTGTTGAATCGAACGGCACGATTGCCATCCCCGAGGGTTTACTGGACTGGATTTGCATTTCACCAAAAGATCAGATGTATCCTCAGGTTTCCGTACGTCAACGAACGGGAAACGAATTGAAGTGTGTTTATGTTGGTCAATCCCTTTCGATGTACGATGGACTGAAGGATGGCTTTGACCATCTTTTCCTGCAGCCGTGCTACGATGAACACGATACGGTTGAACAGAACGGCCGTACGTTTGCTCTCACTGAAGATGTGGTCAAGCGCAACCCTGAATGGCGTCTTTCCCTTCAAACACACAAGTGGATGGGAATTTTGTAAGGTGGCACTCCAATGAAAACAGCGGTTATGGCCTTAAGCGGAGGCATGGACTCATCCGCCCTCTTGCTGCACTTGCTTCGGGAAGGGTACACGGTCACGGCGATTTCGTTCAATTACGGACAAAAGCACATCATAGAGCTCGAGCGAGCGGCATCGCTCATCGAGTACCTTCGGGAGTACAACCTCAACGTCATACACCACACCGCAGATCTCACATCGGCCACGGCGTTGTTCTCGAGCCATCTTTTGCAGCAAGGTGCTGATGTTCCCAAGGGGCATTACGAAGAGGCGAACATGAAAGCAACGGTTGTCCCAAACAGAAATGCAATGTTCGCATCGCTCCTTTACGGAACAGCCCTCTCAATTGCCACCACTCATGAGACAAGTGTTGAGGTTGTCTTAGGCGTTCACAGCGGCGACCATGCCATTTATCCAGATTGTCGGCCAGAATTTTACCGAGCATTGGAACACGCCTTTGCGTTAGGAAACTGGGACAGCGAGCATGTCTCGTTCACGCTCCCTTACCTCGATAAAGATAAAATTGGAATCCTCAACGATGCTCAACAATCCGTTCAAGCACTCGGTCTTGATTTTGACAGTGTGTTCAAGCGGACCATCACATCATACCAACCCGATGAAATGGGCCGCTCCGAAGGAACAACCGGGTCGGATGTTGAACGAATATTGGCGTTCAATGCCATCGGTAGAAAGGACCCCATTGAATACATTTTACCGTGGGAAGACGTCCTCGAAAACGCCCTTCAGATTGAACGAAAACATCGTGAGAATCAATACAAAGAGCAACTGACGGAGCTGCAATACCACGTGACGAGGGAAGCAGGCACAGAACGTGCGTTTACCGGTGCGTACTGGAACGAAAAGCGCCCGGGGACTTACCGTTGCATTTGCTGTTCCGAATTGTTGTTTACCTCAACCATGAAATTTGACTCTGGATGTGGATGGCCGTCCTTCCACACCGAACACAAGGAAGCGAACATCGTTCGTATTGAAGATCTCTCTCACGGCATGCATCGAATAGAAGTCCGGTGCAGCACGTGTGATGCTCACCTTGGTCACGTGTTCAACGATGGTCCCGCAGCCTATGGGGGAGAACGGTACTGCATCAATTCTGCATCCCTCGATTTTGAAGAAGAAACAGGTGATGAATCATGACAACAACAATCCGAAGATACGTGGAAACAGATACTGGACACCGCGTACCGAATCACAAATCTAAATGCCAGCACCTGCACGGACATCGCTATCGTTTTGAAGCCGAAATTGAGGGCGATGTTGTCACCGTTGAAGGTGTGTCGGATGAAGGAATGGTGATGGATTTCTCAGACATCAGCACCGTCCTTATGGAACATGTCCACGATGTCATTGACCACGCTTTTGTTGTCTTTGAAGGCGATATCGAAGGAAGAAAGGCATGTGAAGCCATGGGCGATGGTCATCGCACCGTTGTCGTGCCGTTCATTCCAACGGCTGAGAACCTCGCCAAATGGGCCTTTGAAGAGGTGGCGCCACACATCAGTTCAACGTATGGAAACAGACTCCGTTTGGTGGCCATGCACTGCCGAGAAACTCCGAAGTCCGTTGCAACATGGCGGCCTGCATTATCGTAATTTTCGTCGGTGCTCTTTTTTCCAACCGTCGTCATCTTGAGCGAACTCAAGAGCGCTTGTGGCCTCAACAAAGGCACCGATCATCCGTGTGGACTCTTCTGTTGATGGCGAACCTTTGAGCAAGGTTCGTTTGAGCGTTTGTTCAATCGATTCCTTTCGCTCGGCAGACCCTGGACCCACACCCGCGAATTGTTCAATCGCCCTTACCAACGCATCTCGGACGGCCGGTTCCAGTGGAGGTTTGAGTGGGACAATATCGGGTAGGCCAGGATCCATTCCTTGTCGGTCCATCACACGCCTGCGCTGAATCTCATAAAGGACGGCGTTCACGGCGTGACTCAGGTTGGCGATGGGATAGCCTTCCCATGTTGGCAAGGTCACGAAATAATCGCATTGCCCGAGTTCTTCAGAGGACAATCCTTTGCCTTCTTCACCGAAAACAATGGCTGCCCGCCCTCTGGTTTGGGTAAAACGATCCACCATATCCCACGGGTAGAGGTAATGGCGGAACAGTGTCTTCTCCCCAAGCTCACGCTTCCCAGAAGTGCCCACAACGACGGAGCAATCAGAGGTGGCCGAGGGGATATCTGGATGAACGGTCAATTCATCCAAGAGTCTGGAGGCATGTTTGGCTCGGGCTTTGGTTTCTCCATCATCGACCGAACACTTTGGCCGTACGATTCGTAAATCATCAAACCCATAATTTAGCATGACGCGACAAATCGCTCCAAGGTTACCAGGATGGCTGACACCAACCAACACAACGGTGACATCGAACACCCCACTGGGCAGCGGAATGTCCTGACGTTCACCCATTCACATCAGCCTCTTTGCGTGAATTCTGCAATCCAACGCGGGTCGCAGGTTTGGTACAGAAAAAACACGAAGCCCCCGTTTTCCCTGTCAGGCATCACGAGCGACCTTTTTCTCAAGTTGTGTTGCTGTTTCAAATGAAGAACGAGCTCTTCCAGTTGCTCTAGTGTATCACCGTGGACACTAACCGGTTGACGATCCCAGTCAACCCATACCGGCAATGCAAACACCATCAATCGGTGCGGCGTTGGCGGTATCGAGTCACGTAGCCCGCAATCCAATTGCGGAGCTTCTTTGAATCAACATCTGTCAACTGAGAGACCATGAGTTTGTTGTGATCAAAATCATCGGTGAACTTTTCACCGTGTTCTTCGCACAAACGGATGGCTCGAATTTTGATAAAACTTGGACGAATATTTCCCATGCATTTCACTCCTTCATCAATTTGACTTCAACCGGGATATCAGGTTCATCGTGCCGAATGCAGAGCAAACGGACCTTGCGGGGAGGATTCTCGATGCCCCGTTTCCATATGTGCTCATTGACCTCAGGGTCGATGTAAAGTTCTTCATCTTCTCGAACCTTCAGGTGTCGGATGACCTGTTCACGGATGATTTGCATGGCTCGTGGAGCACGCTTGTAGCGAGTGATGTTCCATGCATTGCGCAGAGGAACAACAAGTTCGGATTCATTTGGTCGTACCATTCATACCACCTCATCGCTGCAACTTGCTACGTCGCCATTGATGCCGCTTCGGATGCGACACCGTGTTTCGGTCGGTCTTTAGCATGACCCATACAGGGACACGGCGGTTTTGCTTGGTAGCCTTCATGAGGCGTATTTTTTTTGCTGCTGGTTTATTTCTTGACATATCGAGCACCCTCTCAGATTCTTCTAATTGACGCATTACTGCGGCTCTTGGATTGTGATGCTA
>DANX01000020.1:16652-16780 GCA_002502295.1 Euryarchaeota archaeon UBA561
CGACACCGTGTTTCGGTCGGTCTTAAGCATGACCCAAACAGGGACACGCCGATTCTGTTTTCCTGCCTTCAAGAGGCGAATTTTCTTTGCTGCTGGCTTGTTACTTGACATATCGAGCACCTTCTCAG
>DANX01000020.1:17188-17330 GCA_002502295.1 Euryarchaeota archaeon UBA561
TGCCTTGGTCAAGCATGGCAGCAAGGTCATTCTTAATCGCGTTGACCCGCTTGGGTTCAACCATCGCAATGCGGGCGAGGCGAGCACGGGCATCGGAAGTGAGGTGCTTTCGTAGGAATGCATCTACATTGGCGGCGTGTGA
>DANX01000042.1:0-42016 GCA_002502295.1 Euryarchaeota archaeon UBA561
CCTGTCGTCATTCGGCCTGCCACGTGCACCAGTACCATGCCGGCCATGGCAACCATGATGGGAAGTTCAACCCCGGCAACATCAGGAAGACGTAATCCGATGGAATTGGCCCGAAGACGCGTCAACCCTACCAACACGAGAGCGAAGCCTGCGCTGAATCCAAGAGCGAGCAACCCGAACGGCGTTGCATAGGCAATCCATGTGGCACCAATGAACGCCACGACCAAGAACAACAACAAAACAACAGGGCGGTAGTGAATATCACCAACAAGCAGATCGTCTTTTGCGGTGACGTTCGTTCGCTTTGACCGTTTTTTTTGCTGTTGGGAAAGCTGCAGCAACTCAGCATCGAGCTGCTTGAGCGCTACGCTGGTTGAGCCATCGCTGCTCGCTGTTGAAACCAACGAGTGCATGCGGTCGCGTTTGGCGGCAAAGGCCGCTTGCCGCTCTTCCTTGGCCGCAATGGCACGAAGCCCCGAGCGAACGTCTCCTTGAAACGCCAAATAGGCACCGACGATGACAAACATAACAAGCGCTGCCACCTGCATGAACGAATCGTCGGTGGATTGCCCTGCTAAGGCCATGCTGACGAGCAAACCAAGGGCCGCCACCGTCGGAGGGAGCAAGGCGTCAACTGAAGCCAAACGTTGCATGTAAAGAAGGAGTGAAACAGCGCCGATGAGGGTGAGAAGTTGTGGGCGAAGAAGGGCAAGGAGGTCCGTTTGCCCGGTAAGGTCGCTCGTACGTTGTGGACCCAAAGCCACGATGATGAACAACGCCGTCATCGTTCCCAAATGCACCGTGAGTAACCGTCCCGGAAGACTCCTTGCGGACAGGTCCCTCGGTTCCTCTTCGTTGTTCGCTGCTTGCTTGGATGAGGCGAGAATCAGCAGCAAACTTCCAACGGTAAGCCCTGCACCCCACCCGGCTTCCATGCCGTACCTCCAGGCAATCGCTAGGGCGCTGACGGACCAAGCGATGACGAGGGTTTGAGGGCGCCCCTTGTGCAAGCCGAGCCAGGTCATGGTAGCGTGCGCAAGCAACAGCGCCGTCATGCCGCCAAGGACGCCGAAGGCGGTCAAGCCGTCCGGCCGGGCGATAGCGACAAAGGCGAGGCAAGCCGAAAGAAACCCAAGGTTCCAGAGGTTGAGCATCTCCGAATCTCGAAGGCGTGAACTCATTTCTGAACGCCCAACAAAGCCACCTGCAAGGTTGAGGTTTGCCTCGCCCAACCTGTAATTCACACCGATTTGTTGGGCCACCAACAGCGCCATCCACACACCGAGATCGACCTCTGAAAGCACGATTGGTACAAGGTCAGCGTTGACAAGACGCTGTTCGACGTTGGTGGCAAACACAAGCAACCAGAGGTAAGGTGCAAGAACAGCTACGCCGGCAATGCTCGGCGAGCCGCGCAGCACAGCGATTGTTCCAAGTCCGAGCCAAACGGCCCCTTGCGTGGTCAACAACAAGCGGGCGTGATGCCCGCCATCGTCGGCCGGAATCAGCAGGGTGAGCAGAATGACAATCACCAACCCGCCCATCCAAAGAACGTGGTCGGACACGCTGGCCTGGTGGGTCAACAGCACACCGATGCACAAACCGGACGTGGCGAGAGCGAAGACGGAATATTCGCCCAAAGCGAACGGGAATGAAAGATCAACAATGCCGGCATTGAGCAACGCAAGACCAGCGATGAAGAAGGGCATGGGAGCCAAAACAAAGGGCATAAGTCGCGTCCACGCAACACCTCTGACCACCAAGTACGAGGAACAGAAGGCCAACGTCAACAGCATCAATTGAGCCAAAGCGTACCCGGTTTCAGCGCGATGAGCAGCGATGGTCATGAGCGCCCCCACCATGCCAAGAGAAACCGAAACGGCCCAAAGGCCGGGTTTGCCCAACCCTACGGCGTTCACCGCCTGGCTTAGCCAATTGTCGTGGTGGACAAAGGCGGCAGCCATTGAAGCGTTGGCGGCCGTGACGACGCTGAGCAGCAAGAACAGAGTCAAGTCGTTCTCGATGGTCAACAACGTTAACGAAAGGACGCTCCAATCGTTTGAGAGAGCATGAACACCAACCCAAAGATACGACATTGAAATGCCGAGGCTGGCAAGGTTTCCGGAAGATCGAATCAACGCTAAACCGTGCATAAGCGCCATCGCCATCACGATCAGAACAGCAATGCCCACCTCGCCATATACGGCTCCAGCTGAACTGCCAATGGCAAACAAAACCAACGCGGATTGTGCTGCAATGGCGTCTTCATCATGACGGAACGCCAAACCGACGTTCAATCCAACAAGGGCCAACATCAGCCCTCCTAGCGCTTGGCTTTCAGGAACGCCAAGAATGTCGAGCCATCCCCAACGCCATAAATCAAGGGCCAATCCGTAAAGGAGTTTCATTGAAATGATGACCCAAGTAATGCCGAGGAGGTGCATCGCATCCCGCTGTATCCACCGTTCTCCGAGGTAAAGGCCGAACGTGGCCATCAACAGCAAGCCAAAACCACCGAGTATCGGAGGAAGAACCGTCCCCACCAAGGCACCAATGGCCGTCCAAACCACCACCATGGCAACGGCCAAGCCTTTGCCAATGGTTTGCTCGCCATAAACAGCCACCTGAGTGGTTGGGTCAACGGTTGTTTCTGGAGCATCCTCCATGGAGAAAAGGTCCGGGATTTCACCGACCGCGGCGTCGGTTTGTCCGGATTCGTCGTTGCTCAGGTCCATCGTTTCTGCATCCGGTTCGGTTGGAGATGTCCGGTCAACCATGAACGAGCCAATGTTCAGACCCTGAGGGCGCTTGAACGACTGTTCCCGGAGAACATCATCCTCCTTGGGTGAACGGCTTTCGTCGCCTGAACCGTCCCCATCCATGAAGCCCAGTCATTCTCTTTCAACTTGAACTTGACCGCTCAACCCGGCGAAGAGGTCCCCATTTTGGCCCTCCACATCGATGGCCAATGGTGCACATCGCCAGCGGAGGAACGCCGGCTTCGGCTTGTTGGAGCGCCAAAAGGGACAAAGAGGGGCGGCAGAAACGGTCCGCATGGGCGGGACATTGGGCACTCCATCTGGAAGCCTCAAACAACACGGACTTTCTCCCACTGGAACCGTGTACTGGAACCTTGATGCCACGGAGTTGATCGCTCTCGCCGTTGACCGTGGTGAAGGCATGCTGAGTGCTCATGGAGCCTTGGTCACCGAAACTGGCGAACGCACCGGTCGTTCGCCCAACGACAAGTTCATTGTGGACGAAGCCTCGGTGTCAAGCGATATCAATTGGGGCGAAGTGAACGTATCGACAAACCTTGACACCTTCACGAGAATGCGAGCAAAGGTCGTTGACTTTCTCTCAAACCAAGAAGCCCTCTTCGTGCAAGACCTTTACTGCGGCGCTGATTTCTCTGAAGCGCTCCCCATTCGAGTCGTGAACCACAACGCATGGCACAACACGTTCGCTCGAAACATGTTCATTCGTCCTGACGCCCAGCAGTTGGAACGGCACGAACCGGAATTCACCGTCCTTCATGCACCTCATCTCGAAGCCGATCCTGAAGCTGATGGATTGAACTCCGAATGCTTTGTCATCGTCAATTATGCAGCCAAAGAGGTCATCATTGGCGGCACCCGCTATGCAGGTGAAATCAAGAAGTCGATCTTCTCTGTGATGAACCTGATTCTGCCAAAAAAAGGTATTCTCCCAATGCATTGTTCGGCCAACACAACCGGGGAAAACACCGCTATTTTCTTTGGACTCTCAGGCACCGGGAAAACCACGCTTTCCGCTGACCCAAAGCGAGCGCTCATCGGTGATGACGAACACGGCTGGGGCGCCAACGGCGTGTTCAACTTTGAAGGCGGTTGCTACGCCAAACTCATCGACCTTTCCGAGGAGGACGAACCCGCGATCTTTGGAACCACCCGGAAACACGGTACCGTGCTGGAAAACATCGTCTTGGACGACGAAGGCGTGCCGGATTTCCACGACACAAGCAAAACCCAGAACACTCGCGGTTCGTACCCGATTGAATTCATCGACAATCGCACCGCTGATTCAAAGGGCGGACACCCACAAAACGTGATCTTCCTTACCTGCGACGCCTTTGGGGTGCTGCCGCCAATCTCTCGCCTCACTCCGTCGCAGGCAGCCTACCACTTCATCTCCGGATACACCGCCAAAGTGGCCGGAACCGAAGTGGGTGTGAAAGAGCCCCAGGCAACCTTCTCGGCGTGCTTTGGCGAACCGTTCATGCCCATGCATCCTGGTGTCTATGCCGATTTACTCTCCGAGAAGATGGCTCAGCACGGCTCAAACGCTTGGCTCATCAACACGGGATGGTCTGGGGGAGCGTATGGCGAAGGAAATCGGATGAAAATCAAGTACACCCGCGCCATGCTCAACGCTGCGCTTGACGGCGAACTTGACAAAGTCGAATTCGTCACCGACCAGCGCTTTGGTTTTGAGATTCCTACCTCGTGCCCCGGCGTACCCGCCGATGTGTTGCAGCCCAAGTTGACATGGTCCAATGGAGAGGCTTACGACGCCGCGGCTGACAAATTGGCCTCGATGTTCAATGAGAATTTCAAACGCTACGAAACCGGTGTTTCCTCGGAAGTCAACGCTGCTGCCCCCGCCCCGTTGGCGTGAACAGAACCATCCCGCAATCTCCACAGACGCGGCTCAAGGTCGGTCGTCTCGCCGCTGATTTTGACGGCGGGACTTCTGGCGGTTCGAGGCATTGGAACGACCTTGTTGCTTACTGCGACGATCGTTGTGTTGCGGGGGGCGTCTTCCCGAGGGGCGATTGGGTCGATCGCTCTTCTGACCGGGCCGGCTCGTACGGTTGTTGGCCTTGCGGTCGTCGTTTCGTCGGTCACCACCGCGCTGACCACCTGAGCGGTTGCCACCGTCGCTGCGTTTCTGACCACCGCGGTTGTAGCGACGCATCCCGCTGCCACGGCCAGTACCACGACGAGATCGCCCGCCAACGGGTGACCCCTTGACCCGTCCGGGTCTTTGACCGGGCTTTGGCCGTGCTTTTTCGAAATGGTAGGGCTGATCTTCCAACACTTCGATCTCTTCGCCAAGCAGCTGTTGAATGCCCACCAAGTACCCAGATTCGGTTTCATCACAAAACGAGTACGCCAGACCTTCACGCCCTGCGCGAGCCGTTCGCCCGATGCGATGGATGTAGACTTCTGGCTCGTTGGGAAGGTCGAAATTGAACACGTGGGTGATGTCTTCAACATCGATGCCTCGGCTCGCAATATCGGTCGCCACCAACACAAACACATCGCCTTTTTTGAACGAGGCAAGGGCCCGCGTTCGAGCGGTTTGACTCTTATCACCGTGGATGGAATCGGATGGAATACCAACCTTGACGAGTTGTTTTGCCAGTCGGTTAGCGGCGTGTTTTGTTCGCGTGAAGACAATGCCGCACGACACCATTTGCCCCTCGATGAGATCGATGAGCAGTTGGCGTTTGTCACCCTTTTGAACAAACGCAATGTATTGCTCAATCCGGTCGGTGGTCGGTGCTTCAGGACTGATGTCCACTTCGACTGGACGATGAAGCATCTGACCAGCCAATGTACCGATGGCTTTGGGCATGGTTGCACTGAACATGAGGTTCTGTCGTTTTCGAGGCACAAGCGCAAGAATGCGTTCAACGTCTTTGCTGAATCCCATGTCCAGCATGCGGTCAGCCTCATCCAACACGAAATGTTGCACCTCGCTCAAATCCACGTGGCCTTGATTGTGCAAATCCAACAGGCGGCCTGGAGTGGCCACCAACACATCCACACCCCGACGAAGAGCTTTCACCTGCGGCGATTGCCCAACACCTCCAAAGATAACGGTGGAGTAAATCGGAAGATGGCGTCCGTAAACACGAAGGCGTTCGGCAATTTGAGCGGCCAGTTCACGGGTGGGCGTGAGCATAAGTGCCCGAATGGGACGGCCTGAGGCGGGTTGTTTCATGGCAAGATGGTGAAGAATGGGAAGGGCAAATGCTGCGGTTTTCCCCGTACCCGTCTGGGCTATCCCCATGACATCACGGCCCGACATAAGGGCTGGAATTGTTTCAGCCTGGACCGGCGTGGGAGTCCGATACCCTTCGGAATGCAGGGCCTCTAAAATCCGTTCATCAAGTCCTAGATCGCTGAAGGTTGACATGCCGATGCCTCAAGGACGAACACCCCGCGACCGTAGCCTTCGGACCAACCGTTCCACCCCGGCCTCCGGCCCACTCCCTATGAACCCCAAGGGTGGAGGTTGGGGTCATCGCAGCGTTCGCAACGAAACCCATTCGAACCGACCCGTGGGTTTCTTGTCCCGAATACATGTGTGGGGCCATGGACCGGCCGCTGCATGTTGTGACCGGTGCGTTCGGGTATTCGGGACGATGGATCGCACATCACCTGCTCAAAGACGACGTGCACGTTCGCACCTTGACCAACGCCGTTGGAAGAGACGATCCGTTTGACGGTCGTGTTGAGGTTCACGGGTTGGATTTCAACGACACGGAGCGGTTGGTGGATTCATTGCGTGGTGCTGAGGTGCTGTACAACACCTATTGGGTTCGCTACAACAAACAGAACAAACGGTTTGCCCATAACACGGCCGTGGAAAATACGCAACGGTTGTTTGAGGCAGCGGCCTTGGCAGGAGTGAAGCGAATCGTCCAATTTTCGGTCGCCAATCCGACCAAGGCCCCGAATTGGACGTACTTTGAGGGCAAGGTCGAAGTTGAACGGTTGTTGAAAGAATCCGGCCTCTCATACGCCATTCTGCGCCCAACGGTTCTCTTCGGTGGGCATCGAAATGTTCTCATCAACAACATCGCTTGGATGCTCCGCCGGTTCCCTGTATTCGGTGTGTTTGGTTTTGGCAATTATCCCATTCAACCGGTTCATGTCGAAGACGTTGCTGAGGTGGCCATCGCTCAGGGAAAGTCCAGAGAAAACACCGTGGTGGACGTGACCGGCCCCGAAACATTTCGCTACAAGGATTACATTCGTCATATGGTGAAAGCCATGGGATTGAGGCGGCTCATCCTTCCCATCCCCCCTCTAGCAGGATGGTTGTTTGGAAGGGCCTTGGGTGTGTTTTTGCAAGACGATGTTATCACGCGCGCCGAGATAAAGGGCTTACGCCAAGGGTTGATGGCTTCGTCGGCTCCACCTGTGGGAACGCGCTTGTATTCGGAGTGGATTGCCGAGCACGGGGCCTCATTTGGCAAACGCTATCAAAACGATTTGAAAGAGCGGCGCTACAAAGCACCCTGATCAAAGGTTGAGCGCAGCGGGTTTGACCCCAGAGGAGAAGCGTTGAACAGACCCGTCCTCGGCAACAATGAATTTTTCGAAGTTCCAACGAATATCACCGTCATGGCCACTCGCATCGGCTGTTTGACAGAGGGTTGCGTAGAGTGGAAGGCGGTTTTCTCCGTTTACATCTCCTTTTGCCATAAGGGGGAAGGTCACGTTGTAGGTTGAGGAAGTAAATTCACAGATTTCATCGTGCGTTCCCGGTTCTTGCCGGCCAAATTGGTTGCAAGGAAAGCCGACAACCGTCAGATCCTCGTGTTCCTCGTGAAGAGCTTGAAGACCAGCATACTGGGGCGTAGCACCGCATGCACTCGCCACGTTCACGACCAACCAACGGCTGCCGCCGAGGGCTCGAAGTGTGGTTTGTTCGCCGTCCATGGTTGCAAAAGGGATGTCAAGTGGATTGCCCATGGTTTATTTTTGACACCCATTAATTATCAAGGTGTGGTTCTTCTCACCGCAGGCAAATCCTCTTGAAGTGCCGCTCGGTGGTTGGACCATGCAAGTTCTCATGGAAACCAGCGCAGGCAACATCACCATCGACCTCTTTCACGGCAGTGCCCCCGACACCGTCGCCAATTTCGTTAAACTCGTCGAGATGGGGCACTACAATGGGTTGCATTTCCACCGTGTGATTGAAAATTTCATGATTCAAGGCGGATGTCCGCACTCCAAGGACCCCATGTCTCGACGAGCCGGCACCGGTGGACCAGGTTGGCAAATCCCTTGCGAACCGTCTGCCCTTGCTCTCAAGCACGACAAGCCAGGCGTTCTTTCGATGGCCAACGCTGGCCGAAACACCGGCGGCTCGCAATTTTTCCTTACCACCGTCGCCACGCCTTGGCTCAACGGCAACCATGCAGTCTTCGGCGCCGTAAGCGAAGGCATGGACGTTGTTCAAGCGATTGAACTCTGCCAGAAACTACCAGGTGACCGCCCCGCTCAGCCCCAGCAAATCATCCGCTGCACCGTTCTTGAGTGATCCTTCGTCGGAGGGTGAAGGTTTGGTTGTCCTCGCCGTGCACGGAGGTGCAGGTGGCGATGGCCCATGGCGTGGCATGACCGATGCCGACCCTCAGCGCATCGCCTGCATGCAAACGCTCCTGACCGATCTCGGGGCTCAACTCGCTTCAGGTGAACTCACGGCTACAGAAGCCGTCACCTTGGCGGTCGAAACCATGGAAGACGAGCCGCTGTTCAACGCTGGAAAGGGTTCGGTGTTGGACGAACATTGTGAGGTGAGCATGGATGCCAGTATCATGCGAGGTAGCGATCAAGCGGCTGGAGCAGTGATTGGTATGAAATCAACACGGCACCCAGTACGGGCGGCGAATCGTCTCTTGGTAAGAGGTTGGCCCGTAATGTTAACCGGTTCAGCAGCCGACCGATTCGCAAAGCAAGAAGGTCTTGAACAGGTGGATTTGCCGTGGCTCAAAACGGACTTGCGCCTTGCGCAGTGGTCCAAGTGGAAGAATCACCGACTCCGTCCTGGAGCAACCGACGAGGAAGATGCGCTGCTTGACCACGACGGGGACGATGACGGCTGGGGCACGGTTGGGGCGGTCGCTATGGACACCGATGGAAACCTTGCAGCGGCCACGTCAACCGGGGGCATGACTGGAAAACCGGTCGGCCGTGTCGGCGATACAGGCATCATCGGAGCGGGCACGTGGGCCGACAACACCATCGCCGTCTCTTGTACCGGTGTTGGCGAGGCCTTCATTCGAACAGCAGCGGCCCATTCGATGGCCGTTCACCATCAAACGCTCTCCTTGATTCAGGCAGCGGAACGTGTGTTGGAGGACGTGAAACCGTTTGAGGGGCGCGGGGGACTGATCGCGCTTAACGCCCAAGGAGAGGTAGTGATGCCGTTTCAGACGATGCTGATGTATCGGGGCGTGTATCAAGGTGGTGAAACTCAGGTTGGTATTGGACCTGAGTTCATTCAATCATAAACGCCCCTAAGTTCATGACCCGTTGAGCAAACGGGATGCTTGTGCCCGTGGATGCAGAAGAAGCTTTGCGCAGGGCAACGCTGATTCGTAGCGACCCATCGCTCAAGGGCGTTACTCGTCGCAACGCAGCCAACGACGGTGATGAAATTCAGTGGGAGTACCGCGCACCTGACGGTGAACTCGTTTTGGAAGATGACATCGTTGAACGCTGGAACAAGATGGGCCTACCACCCGCGTGGGAGGACGTCTGGATCTGTCCGAATCCGAGAGGGCACATCCAAGCGACTGGAAGGGACATCAAAGGCCGTCTGCAATACCGATACCATGCGGATTGGACCGAAATCACGACCGAAATGAAGTACGACGATGTGGTGTATTTTGCCTCACAACTCCCACGACTTCGACGCCAGGTTGCCCGAGACCTCGAAGCAGGAAGCATGAACCTCAACACGGTTGCTGCGCTGGTTGTTCGGTTGATTGACCTCTACAACATTCGCGTTGGTTCGGATGAATATGCCAAAGCCAACGAATCCTACGGGCTAACCACCCTGAAATCCATGCACGTTAAACACATCAAAGGAGACGAGGCCGAAGGCCGTCATGATGCAGTGTTCTCATTCACTGGAAAATCCGGCAAAGATTGGGACATCACCATCAAGGACGATTACCTCGTTGACCTCATTCTGAAAACCAATCGCCTAGGGGCCAAAAACGCTGATTTGTTCATGTACATTTCAGAGGCTGGAAACGAAGTCGACCTCAAAGCAGAGCACATCAATCAATACATTCGTGAAGCAAGCGGCATGGGATTTACAGCCAAAAATTTCCGAACATGGGCCGCAACATACCGCTGTGCGGAACGGCTGGCTTTTCTTACCTTACCTCGAACAGCGCACGACATGAAGAAGTGGATGAAATCCATGCCCAAGGTTGACTCGATGGACAAACTGTGGAACAAAGGGGATTGGACCCCTCCGACAAGCGATGCGGGCAAGAACAAGGCCATGCTCGCGGTGATCGATACCGTCGCTGCAAACCTTGGAAACACGAGGGCCGTTTGCCGTTCATCCTACATTCATCCTTGGTTCTTGGATGCCTACATCGAAGGACGGCTGTCCGAAAAATGGGCTGAATTTGACGACATGCGCGCTATGGGCAACATGACTGGTGGAGAGAGCACCACCCTTCGTGTTCTGAAATCGGTCATCAGGGGTTGAGCTCCGACCTTCATCGCCGAGGCTCCTCGTTCAACGGCTCCGATTTATTTATTAAACGCCGATGAAGGGTTTTTTTCATGGCAAAACACCGGGCGGGCGACCGTCGAATTATGAGCATCAGCATCCCAGAAGACCTGGCAAAGAAATTGGATCGAAAGGTCGGCAAAGGTCGTGCGAACGGCCGTTCCGCCACCATCGCTCGGTTGATTCAGCAGGGGCTTGAAACGAACGTCCCAGCAGCCGCTGCACCGCCTTCAACATCCTTGCAAGCCGAGGCTCCCGTGGGAGAGGTGCGTATTGAATCCGACACCATGGGTGAACTTGAGGTCCCCTCCGACCGATACTTCGGCTGCCAAACTGCACGCTCCCTTCTCAACTTTGACATAGCCAACGACACGATGCCACTGGGCGTTATCCGAGCCTTTGGGGTGTTGAAGCAGGCTGCCGCAAAAACAAATGTCGCGCTCAAGCAGCTTGACCCAGAAATCGGCGACCTCATTGTTGCTGCATCACAAGAAGTGCTTGACGGGCATCTGAACGACCACTTTCCGCTCCGGGTTTGGCAGACTGGAAGCGGTACTCAATCGAACATGAACACCAACGAAGTCATCGCCAACCGGGCCATTGAAATCGCTGGTGGAACCTTGGGTTCCAAATCGCCCGTTCATCCCAACGATCACGTAAACCGAGCCCAGTCGTCCAACGACACCTTTCCAACGGCCATGCACATCGCCGCTGCCGAAGCCTTCACTCATCGCTTGTTGCCCAGCGTTCGGGCGCTTCGAGACGCCCTGCACGCCAAAGCGAATCAGTGGCAAGGCATCGTGAAGATTGGAAGAACGCACCTCATGGACGCCGTGCCGCTGACGTTGGGTCAGGAGGCTTCGGGTTGGGTCGCTCAACTCGACGCCGATCTTCGAAGGCTCGACTTTGCTCTGGATGATTTGTTCGAATTGGCTCTCGGCGGCACGGCCGTTGGTACCGGACTCAACGCTCACCCGCTCTTTGCTCAGATGGTGGCGGACGAGATTGCCAACATCACGGGACTTACCTTTTGTTCAGCCGAAAACAAGTTTGCTCAATTGGCGGCCCACGATGCCATCGTGGCGGCCTCAGGGGCCCTCAACACCCTCGCTGCATCGTTGATGAAGATCGCCAACGACATACGCTGGTTGGGCTCTGGTCCACGTTGTGGATTGGGTGAATTATCGCTCCCAGCGAATGAGCCCGGTTCCTCCATCATGCCAGGGAAGGTCAATCCGACTCAATCCGAGGCCATGACCATGGTGTGCTGCCAAGTCATGGGCAACCATACCGCCATCACCATCGGCGGGAGCCAAGGCAACTTCGAATTGAACGTGTTCAAGCCGATGATGATTCACAATTTCATGCATTCTGTGGATTTGCTCACGGATGCTTGCCGAACGTTCCGAACCCGCTGTGTCGAAGGCCTCGTAGCCGTTGAAGACAACATTCAATCCCATCTGGAAAATTCCCTCATGTTGGTCACGGCCCTCAACAACCACATCGGCTATGATAAGGCGGCGAAGATCGCCAAAAATGCGCACGAAAAAGGCACGACGTTGCGGGAATCAGCTCTGGAGCTTGGCTATTTGACCAACGACGAGTTCAACGATTGGGTCAAACCGGAGGACATGATTGGACCCTCTTGAACGGGCACGGTTTCGCTCAGAAAGTTAGAAACGATACGTTGAACGGCATCAAGCGCCGTAAGTGATTTCAAAGTGATATCACGGCAATATCTTTATGTCGAGGCTTTAGCACGGGTACATATGCAGTCCATCGTTCCAGTTCAAGCCAATCAGCCGCGTCAGCGATTCAAAGACACGCCTATCCCGTCGATCAATGGATTCATCGGACTGGGAATCCATGCCGCCCTCAGCATCGTTCTCCTGTTCGGCCAGATTCTCTGGGCCTTTGCATGGCCCATCGCGATCCTCCTGAACGTGGGTGGAGGTATTCTTTGGTTTCTCATGTGGAACAGTTATGTCATCATCAACCCAAACGAGGCGGTCGTAACCCAATTCTTTGGAAAGTATGTTGGCACCCTCAAGCAAGAAGGGTTCCGATTTTTCATCAACCCGCTCTACGGGAAGTCCCGTATCTCGCTGCGGATTAACAATTTTGAATCGAGTAAATTGAAGGTCAATGACGTCAATGCAAACCCGATCAACATTGCTGCAGTGGTTGTTTGGCGTGTTTACGATGCCGCTGAAGCAATGTTTGAGGTTGAGCAATACAGGCATTACGTGCAAATCCAGAGCGAGGCCGCCCTGCGCGAGATGGCAACAAAGTACCCTTACGACGCCATTGAGGAAAAGGACATCGGCGGCATCACGCTTTCCGGTCACCAAGACATCATTGCCAAACAACTCCAAGCATCGGTTGAAGCGCGCTTGTCGCAGGCAGGCATCGCCGTTCTTGAAGCGAGAATCAGTTATCTTGCATACTCGACCGAAATTGCTCAAGCCATGCTCCGCCGTCAACAGGCAAGTGCTGTTGTCGCTGCGCGACGCGAAATCGTTGATGGGGCTGTCGGCATGGTGGAGTTGGCGCTGGAACAACTCAGTGCAAAGCAGATCATTGACTTGGACGAAGAAAAGAAGGCGACGATGGTGAGTAACCTCCTCGTCGTTTTGTGTTCAGAAACAGACACGACTCCTGTGGTAAACACGGGCACGTTGTACCAGTGAGACAAGAAGGAGGGGTGAATCCATGGGAGAAAGTTCGGGACGAAACCAAAACAAAGATGGCATGCCAGGGGGGCGAAAAAAGATGGAAAAGAAACGTATACTCTTGAGAATTGACCCTGCACTTCACAACGATTTGCGAATGTGGGCAGAAGACGATTTCCGATCCATCAATGCACAAATCGAATTCCTGCTAAAGCAAGCAGTCGCCAAGCAAAGGCGCAATGAGATTTGAGGAACAGATCACAGGAGGACGATGAAGATGGGACTCATGGACAAACTGAATTCAGTCGATCAGAGTTCACCAAACCACTCAGAGGAGAAGCACCTCGATGACATTCTTGACCGAGCAGAGTCCCTGATGGCTGCGATCGAAGCGGAAGGAGCTCCTTCGGGGGTCCATCTTGCGTACGAGTTGGAGTACCAGCGTGGGGGAAGGAACATTGTTGAATCCGGCTTTTGGGGATTGTTAGGCCTCATGTTCATTGGCGTTCCTGTGGGAATGATTGCCATGATGTTGCTGGCTTTTCTCTCGAATCCATCAGGAATCACACCTCTGGGATTGATTTGCCTGCCTCTGTTAGGAGTGGGGGCATTTGCTTTCGCCTCAATGGGCAAGGACATCGTCAGTGAACCCGTTCGGAACCTTACCGACCCTGACCCCGTAGAACACGTGGTTGAACGTACCTGGCTCGATCCTGGTAATCGTTTTGTTGCAGTCTATCTTCATGCAACAGATGATGAGAGCGGCATCGAATACAAACCCGAAATTGTTACTGCATTTTTCCTTGGGGAAAACAGCTATGTTTCCGTGGGGACTCAACATCCACACGGTGGAGCAGACCACGTTGACCCAGGCCGCGAGATTGTAGCCATTTATGCAATGACCAAGATTACCGATTACCATAGTGCACACACAATTACATTCGCGTATGGCCAACGACTCAAGGCGGATGAACTCGGCAAAACAATCAGCGATGTCATGGGCATTCGACTGAAAAATTAACCAAAAGAGGGATGAAGATGGGACTCATGGACAAGCTCAACAACGACGCAAACTTAACCCGTTCCAGTCAACCAATGAAACAACGAAAAGAGGACGAGGGAAGAGGGCAGCGTCTCTTGGATTCAATCGAGGAACATGGCGTGCCCGACAACGTCATTCTCCTGACTGAAAACGCCTACAAGCGAGGAGGAAGGCAGATTGGGGCTTCCCTGGTTGGCGCAGTTTTTGGTTCGATGTTCTTCTTGTTGCCGATTGGTCTGATGATTGTGTCGGTGTTTGGAGGGGCACCCTTCATCATCCCCTGTATCGGTGTAGTCGGTATCCCATTCTTTTGGTTTGGTTCTCGACTGGCAGGGCCAGCGTTTCAAAATCTAACCAATCCCGATCCCCCCGAAGATGTTGTCGAGATGCTGTGGTATGATTCAAGGCACCGATTCCTTGCAGGCATTGAACACACTTCTGATGCAGAAACTGGCCAAGAATACTACCCTGAATTGTCGTATGGAATTTATCTCAAAGACGGTGATGAGATTGCGATTTTATACGACACCCCAAGTGAAGGCGGAATGACGAGCGGCGACCGGCGTGTGTGCTTATGGGACCCCCAGAGCGAACTGGAAAGCTACGTCGTGCTAAATCTGCAGTGGTTTGGATACCACGATGAAGAGAAGGCCCGAGATCGAGCAAGATTCTTTGCCCGTAAGTTGAGGCTTCGATTTGAGCACGAAGAGAATGAGATTACTGGATGGAACATGGAAGTCGTGAATCCAGGCGGTGGGTTCCTCATCACCAGAGGCAGCCCTTGACAGTGCCTTCACATGCCAGCGTTCCGTTCCGCTTGAGCAACGGTTCTTTTCACGGCGAGGGCGGTGTCGGGTGTGACCGAAATGCTGGTGATGCCACAATCGATCAGGAAAGGAGGGTACTCATCGGGAAAATCGGACGGGGCTTGGCCACAAATACCGATCTCTAGGCCCTTGGCGTTGAATTTGGAGACGATGTCCCTGATCATGGATTTCACGGCAGGAGATCGAGCATCGACCGGGTTTTGATAGCCTTCCAAATCGTCTCTGGAAACTGCGTACACCGTCTGTACGAGGTCATTTGATCCAATAGAACCGCCTGTCAGCTCCATCATCTCCATGAAGCGGTCGGCTTCAATGGCGTTTGAAGGGAGTTCAACCATCACAAACAAGTCCGTTCCGGATGTTGGACCAATTCTGTTTTCTTCCAAGAGATTCTTCACCATCTCGCCTTCCTCTGGCGTTCTGCAAAACGGGATCATCAGTTGCAAATTGTCCAACCCGAAGTCGTATTTGACGGACTTCATCGCTTCAATTTCCATCTCAAATGCTGGACGGAACTTTTCATCCAGGTAGCGCGACGCACCTCGCCAGGCAATCATTGGGTTCTCCTCTACGGGCTCAAAAATTGATCCGCCGAGCAGTTCTCTGTACTCGTTTGATTTGAAATCTGAAAGACGAACGAGCACGGGGCGAGGATAAAACGCCGCACAGATCAATCCCACACCTTCTCGGAGCTTATCGACGAACAAATCAGCCTTCCTCTCATAGGCCCATGCCCGACTGTCCAAGGACTCAACCAAGGTTCGGACCTCGTTGATGTCGACGGCCTCGAAGGACTCCTGATAGGGTTTCAGTTCATCGGGGAGGTCCCCGGATTCGACGTACGCTTTCATGGCGGCGTGGTGGACAAAGGCAAGAGGATGAATGCCGAGTTCAGAAGAGAGAATGAATTCGATTCTCGCGAGGCCGACTCCATCCACGGGAAGGCGCGAATCGGCGAGCGATTTGGTTGGAAATCCGACGTTCAGCTTTATTTTGGTCTTTAATTCAAGCGATTCGTCAAAGAAAACCTCTTCGATTTCAAACGGTACTTCCCCGGAGTAAACATACCCAACGTCTCCTTCAGCACAGCTGCCAGTGACCTCACCGTAATTGGGGAGATCCATGGCGTCGGAACAACCAACAATGGCTGGAATGCCGAATTCACGGGCGATAATCGCCGCATGAGACGTGCGCCCACCCTTCCGGGTGATGATGAGGGAAGCTTGCTTCATCAACGGCTCCCAATCTGGTGTGGTCATTTCTGTGACGAGGACGTCCCCATCATCAAACACTGAAAGTTCGGGTGAAATTTCTTCGCGGGACATTCCGCTGTCCAACATTTTCCGAAGTTCTCGCTTCCCTTCCAACACTTCGGCATACGTGCGATAGAGGCGGACTTTTCCAGTCCCAATACGCTTTCCAACGGCTTGTCCTGTGGCCATAACTCGTCCTTCGTCCTTGAGTTGTTGGGCCATGATTTCATCGATTTTGTAAACGGTCATCATGTTACTACGGGCTCTGGAGTGAATCGTTTCAGGTCGGGCTTGTACGATGTACAACTCCCCATTGATGCCGTCTTTCGCCCATTCAATGTCCATAGGTCGCTGGAAGTAGTCCTCTATTTTGAGCGCCATGTGGGCCAGTTCAACGCATTCCTCCTTCGTCAACGACCAGCGACGGCGGTCTTCAAAGGGCACGGCGATGGATTGGACTTCATTGGCAGCTTCTTCGTGGTACACCATCATTTGATCTTTTGAACCGAGGGTGCGATGGACAATCGGAAATTTTCCCTCCCGCAGACCCTCTTTCCAAACGGTGAAGGTGTCAGGGGAAACCACGCCCTGGACCACCAACTCACCAAGTCCGTATGACGAACCAACGTGGATAACGCCCTCGTGTCCCGAGTCAGGATCGATGGTGAACATGACACCAGAACTGCCTTTGTCCGATCTTGCCATTTTCATCACCACAACGGCGATGGCGCTGTCGAGGGGATGCATGTCGTGCTCCAAATGGTAACCGATGGCGCGCTCGGTGAACATGCTCGCCACGCATCTGCGCCATTTTTCGATGATGTCCTGCTCACCGCTTACATTGAGATAGGACTCATACTGTCCTGCAAACGAGGCTTCTGCTGAATCTTCGGTTGTGGCTGAGGAGCGGACGGCAACGTCAACTCCGGGAGCGTACATTTCGCAAAGTTTCCCGTATTCTGATGCGATAACGGATCGAATGCTTTCCGGAACCGGAGTCTCCCTTACCAGCGAGCGAGCAAGAGCAGCACGGCTGTTGAGATTGAGGTGGTCGGTGGAGTCTGCGTCCCGCAAACACACCTCAAGGGCTTCACTCAGCGTTGGGGCTTTGATGGCAGCCTCACGAAGCTCGTCCACTTCTTCTGGCGCCCCCACGTTCTTCCATGTGGCCTCCGGTATGTCGGCGGTGATGAACCGTTGAAAGGCTTCGGTGGTCAAGGTGAAACCGTTTGGCACCTTCACACCGATGGTGGACAGTTTCTGAAACATCTCGCCCAAGGAAGCCCCTTTTCCTCCCACGGTTGAAGTGTCGTTCATGTCGGCTTGGTCGAACCATTGTGCAAGGGGAGGGTTTTGCATGATGCTAAACCCGCTATGGAACTAATAAGCGCGCGTTTTTTACAAGGGAATGTGCAATGGCTTTCAGCGGTTTAGAACGATGAAACCTCACTTTCTCAAGGCACGTAACTTCGCTTGAAGGGCCGACGTGCGGTCGTCAACCGCCTGTGAGGGTGAAGAACCAGACTCAAGACGGCGCGCGAGCATCTCTCGGTCCCATACCATGACGCTGCCGTCTTCACAGCCAATGGCGGCACGTTGAGATGTGCCGTGCATGGCGCGGACCCGTGAAAATTGACCAGTCGCTTTCCGGTGTCCTTGGTTCGTCGCCCACACGTTGACGATGCTGTTCACACCATCGTCTCGGGCCAGCCACAATTGCGAAGCCCCGTCCTGCTCCATGGCCTCCACCTGCATCGACACCGGTGCTCCATCCGAGGACCAACACATCTCGCCTTCATCGGTCCGCCCAACCGCCAGTCCAGTATCGCTGGTTGCCACGTAACCCTTCACCATGCACGTGATGTGTTCAATGGCGCTGTTTTCAGTAGACAGTACCGTTCCGAGGTGCGAAACGACGACTCCATCGGTTTGTCCAAACAGTCCTTGAGTCCGTCCATCTGAACCACTGGTTGTGGGTGAGTCCGTTGGCGACGTGGTGTGGCCAAAAGGAGGTGCGTCTGAAATGTCAAGATGTCCGCATCGTGGCCGGCCCAATCCAGCGAGCAACGCCTCACCGGTTTGAACAAGGGCCCATGGCCGTTCGTCCATCCGTTCAACCCAAAGCAAGGTTCCGTCAGGAGAAATACGCCACACAGCGGATTCAATGAAATCGTTGTGCTCGATGTCATAGACGGAGGAGAGCGCAACAATGTCGCCTTGCCACCACACAAGTTCATCTGCGCTTCCCTCCAGTGCCAATGACCAACGCTCTTCACCGGTGTTTCGGTCAAGAGAGACAACATGCAAGCCGCTGGCAACAACGACCTGGTGTTCACTCAGGGCAATGGAACTGATGCGATCGGCCGTTTTCGCAGTCCAACGATGCTGGCCATCTTCGGCCCAATGGGTCAAGCGACCATGCCATCCACCGGCAAACACGTCCTGTTCAGAAGTCAAATGAACCATGGAAACCGGTTGGTCTAAACTCCGGACCATCCATGTCGCTCCGTTCAGGTCCATGCAACGAGGAAGACCTCCCCCGCCATAAGCAGGTCGCCTCACGGCGTCAGGTTCGTCGGAATTGGGAACCGTTTGGTGAAGGCGAGCAAAAAAGAAAGGCTACCTCGAACAACACGCGCTAGAGATGAAGGCCCATGATGACGCTTGAACGGATTCACAAGGCACAGCAGGCGTGGGGTGATGGGATTGTTGCCATGGCAACGGCTCATCTGCATGGAGGAGATTATGTCAGCATCGCCCAAAACCACGTCGAAACCCTGTATGCTTACGGAATGAGCACGGTGTTGTTCAAGCCAACCCTCGCCGCAATTGAACAATTCCGGCCGACGTTTGAACAGGCCCTTTCCTACTTTGTTGCCTCAAACAACGCTTGCCTGGAAGACACGGGCTTTGCCATTAAAGGGTGGACCAAGGTGAGATTCGAAAACGCAGACATCCTCCTCCACGAGACCACAGCATTGGCCATGGGAAACTACTTTTTCACGCCCCTGGAAGGCAATGAGGTCAAGGTGGAATACACGTTTGGTTACGTGCTGGACGAAACCGGCGCACTGCGCATTAATCTGCACCACTCATCAATGCCCGCACCTTCCGAAGAATAAGTCTCTAACAGGTTTACAGCAAAGGGATTCGGCGCCGAGGGATGGCGAACGTTAACACAAACGCAAGCAGACCAAAAATGCAGGCCGACCAATAGTGCCCCACGGTAAAGAACACCACGACGGATGAAGTTCTAAGCAACACAATTGAACCCGATTTCAGTGCCCAAAGTGAAAATCCAGCGGCGATAAGGGCAAGTCCCATGAACGCAAAGCCAACCAAGATGTACACGGCCGCCGCGCTGGAGTCCATCAAGGGATGATCTTGTTGAGAAGGCGTCCTGTCCACCGTGCGAATTTCACAATCCTCGGAGGCTCCCTTGCAGGGCTGTTCGGCAAAGGTCTCCTCCGAGGGGAATTCAAAATCGATCGAGGTAAAACCAATCGGTTCGATCAACGCTGGTGGAGACAGAAGAACACGGTTGGAATAGACATCGCGGTGGCCATCGCGATAAACGAGAATGTCCACAAGAATCAAACCGGGGTCCAATTGTTCGAAAGAAAAATACCCGGATTCATCGGTTATGTTTTCTTCCGACACCCACATGCCCATGGTTTCATCCAACCAGGACAGGAAGACCGTTGCGTTCTCCATTGGCCGACCGGTCTCGTCCGACACCGTTCCCGTAAAGGTGGCTGTATCGTCTGGAGCCGTGAGCCCCAGCCGGTAGACAAATTCATCCGGTCGCACGAGGCCATCGTCGGGCGAGGCGTAATCCAGTCCATTGAGGAAGCCCATCATGCAGGTGAACAGGAGGAAAACGGCCGTTGCCTTTCCAATGGGATGCAGCGTAGGGTCTTCGATGGTAAGGACGGCCTCGGATGAGGCAAACAACACGGGCGACTCATCCGACATTTCGTCAAGATAGGTCGCATCGTCCTCAGCGTCCCCCGACATGCTTCTTGGGAAGTGGGCGCCCTACTTGATGTCAATGCGTGCGCCCCACCGAGCCGCAAGTTGGGAACGACACGTTTTGCTCATCCAAACACTCACGGTGATTGACCCGTCTGTTTCTCGTGTATCCTCCTCGACCATGCCTTGTTCATAGATGGCCGATACAATGCGTTCACTCGCATCGGGAAGGGCACGAGTTGGAGGGTGAATGTGAATGAGAAACGGTGACCCGAACAACCTTTTTCGAATGAAATGTTGGAGTTCGCTAACGCCTTCTCCGGTTATGGATGAAAGGGCGACTGGTGGCGGGAAACCTTGCTGAATGACAAGCTCAGAAACCACGGCGAGTTGGTCTAGAGAGACCTTGTCCATTTTCGTCAGGACAACGTAGGGGGAGCGCCCTTCATCAAGCGGTTCCGGTTCGTGTTCTTGGCGCTCCAACACTTCGCGCCGGGTGGTCTCCAACTTACGGGCGACCTCGGGTACTGGGTCGGAGGTGTCAACCAAAATGAGGGTTAAATCGGCATCTAGTGCTTCAGCAATAGTTGCTTTAAACGCTGTTAGTGTGGCATTTGGTATGTTATCAATAAAACCAATGGTGTCAGCCAACAGAATGCGGGGGCTTTTCTCCATCCTGCCCACCGTGGTCTCGAGCGTGGAAAACAGCTGGTCTTCAACCAACACTGGCTTTCCCGATAAATGTTGGAAAAGAGATGACTTACCGGCGTTGGTGTATCCAACAAATCCAACGGTCATCGCTCCACTGCGAACGCGTTGTCGTCGGTGTTCGCGTTGTGCATTGACGTGCCGCTTTTGTCGGCGACGAAGGTTTGTCAACTCTCGATTGAGATTCGCAATGACGTTTTGGAGGGCGGTCACTCCACCTCCACCATAACCTGCCCGCTCACCGGTTGTTTGTTGTTGAGCAAGTTCCCTCAGGATGGTACGGTCTGATTGAAGCTGAGCGATTCGAACCTGCGTTCTCGCTTCAACCGAGGAAGCGTGAGCCGTGAACAGGGCGAGGAGAAGGCGGACGCGGTCCCAAACCTCGACGCCCAGGGCTTGGCCAACACCAACGAGTTGACGAGGCGTGGCATTTGTGTGAATAATGGCCAAGTCAACCCCTTCCCACGGATGGCCAGACAACGTGCTTCTCCGCTCATCTGCAATGTCCTCAAGACGCCCCTTTCCGAAATACGTTCTTGGATCTACGTGCCCGCCTTGCAACACGGTTTCAACGATGGTGATTCCCATGGTCTCGGCCAATGCCCTCAATTCTGTGGTGTCGTCTGCCCCACGAACAAGCAGGAGTGCTTTCCGCCCTTGATGGCTGGTTCTTGCCTCCCCCAAAACCACACCGCCGCTTCCAGCGACGACAAACGGGTCGTCAGGGGGTTGAGCCATGCTCACCGGGATGGTTAGTCTCATATCAGCCCACCTCAAGGCACCATCATGACCGAACAGCACGAGATGGAGGTGCAGTGGTCTGGCGATTCAGCCCTCGGTGCGGCGCTGATTGCAGGGGCCAAAGAGCACGGACACGAACCGTCATCACAGGCGACCGAGGCGGGAGTGGAGTTCGTGATTACGGTCGTGGACGAGGACCTGCAATCGCTTCGCGACCGAGTGGATGACCTTCTGGTCATCCTCAGCGCCCTCGAAGAGGCACATCAAGGGTGAAGCCATGTCCAAAACCACCGTTTTGATCGATGCACATTGCGTGATGTGTAACGGTATGGCTCGTTTTCTTCGTAAGCGAGTGAAACCATCGGTGGATTTTGACGTTCATGGCATTGAGTCTGAAGAAGGGCAAGCGATCATCGCTTCGTTCCCAGAACGTCTGCAAGCCATGGACACGGTTTATGTCGTTCGAAATGGAGAGCCACATGTTCGTTCAGCGGGAGCCATTCGCTTGCTGTTGTGCATGCGTTGGTACTACGCCATGTGGTTCCCATTGGCATGGATGGTCCCACTCCCACTTCGCGACGGCGCATACTGGGTTGTTTCAAAGATAAGGCACCGCTTTGGCCGTGTTAGCGCTTAGAGGTCAAGATCCAAAACGACTGGAGCATGGTCGGAGACATCAATGCCGCCTTGCCGAACGATGCTGCAGTCAACCATGGCTTCGGCGGCAGCGGAGTTGAGCAGAAAGTAATCGATGCGCCACCCACGGTCCTTCGCACGTGCTTGACCACGGTTTGACCACCACGAGTAGACTTTGGCGCCATGACCGACCTTCTGGCGGAAGGCATCCACCCATCCATCAGATAGGAGATCCGAGAACCAGGAGCGTTCGTGAGGAAGAAACCCCGAACTTTTGGCGTTTCCTTTTGGATTCCAGATATCGTCTTCTGTGTGGGCAATGTTAAGGTCGCCACAAACCACAACAGGACGAGCGTCGCTCAAATAGGGGTGAATGAATTCCCGCCACTCTTGCATCCAACCTTCCTTGAATGTCTGCCGTTCGTCTTTGTTGGACCCGCTTGGGAGGTAGGTGTTCACGCAGACCACGCCATTGACCTCGCATACCAACACGCGCCCTTCAAGGTCGTTCGGATCGAATGTTCCTCCCTTCCCCTTTGCCACCACAGCGTGCGGTTGAATGGATGCCGTTGCTACGCCGGAATATCCCTTTTTTTCAGCCGGATGAAGCGTGACATCCCACGCTGCAGGCCAAGCCCAGTCTTTGGGAAGTTGTTCCTCGAGGGTACGGGTCTCTTGAAGCATCATCACGTCAGCCTTCAAGTCATCGAAATAACCGTCAATTCCTTTTCGAATCGCCGCACGAAGACCATTTACATTCCAAGAAACGAAGCGCATGCTTGGAGGTCATCGGCGGAGGTGAATAAGGGTTCAAGCAATGTTTTGTCCGCATTGGCGCCCGGTATCGGCCGCAGCGTCCGCTAATTCATGAGCTGAGGCGACCCATTCGCCAGCGAGGAGAATGCCGTTGGATGCGTACGCATCGTAAGCGGGTTTCTTGCCTTCTGTTTGGATGACAATGCTCTCTTGTCGGCGTTCATTGAGAACGTGATGATGCCACCCCTTGGCGTGATGGTTTAGGAAGCGATCGAAACGAAGCAAGCGTTCGGATTTAGATTCGTTTTCCTTTTCAATCATGACCGCTGAAAGGAAGGACCCCTGCAATCCCAGTTTGGGTTGAACGTTGGCCACATCGAGCATGTAGGCTCCCTCTTCGGCGTCAATGATGCCGTGTTTTTCACCAAGCGGGCGTGAGGTGAGCGTTGCATCCAAGGTGCTTGCCCGAACCGGTGATAGTTCGGAAAAAGCCGCCGAATCAACCGAACGAAGAAGGCGTTCAGCTTGTTTCACGCCGCAAGCGAGAACGATAACATCGCTGTCAAACATACGTCCGTCCTTCAACCTCACGGAACCGCTTTTGATGCTCTCTACTTGGCAATGCGCTTCGATGAGAACCCCAACCTCATCAAGTGCAGCAGCCATTCGTCCCACGATACCGGCCCAGCCCTCCCCCACAACGGCCAGTTTCCCTTTTTGCAGGGCTTTGTACCGCTCATCAAACCGTTGAACGCCCGAGCCGGCAAAAAGAGCCGCAGCGCAAACAGCAGGAGATGAAGGGTCTGCTTGTTTCAGCGCTCGCCGCAGTTGGGCGGCAAGGCGCACGTTGTTTCGCGGACGAAGCGCACCTACCCCTGCCACATGAAGTCGGTCAAGGCGCGGACTGGAGAGAGCCACTCGAAGCCGGCTGACTTTCCGAACAACGTTCATCAGTGGGCCGCGTTGATGGAGCAAATGCAACCCATAGCCAAACGGAGCCCCATCAACGGTCTGTGAGGTCGCTCTCCCACCAATTTGGTCGGTTCGATCAAGCACCACCACGTGATGGCCAGCCGTTACGGCGTACAGCGCAGCGGTCAGGCCTGCAATGCCTGCTCCAACCACCGTGACACGAACCATGTCACTCCCATGGGTTAGGCATCAAAAGGTCGTTGGAGGGGGTGCTTTCAAGAGGTAGCCTGCACTCCATTCATCATGGCCGATGCTCCCCTGCTGCCACACGACCGTGGGCATGAATTGTGGACCATGGAAGAGGGGCCAAGCCGAAAACTCATGGCAAGCATTGACCGATGGGTCAGTGCCATGGTTGGTGATGATGGAATTGACATGCCCCTCTCAGGGAGTAGCCCGGCCATTGAAGCCACGATCTTTGCTCGTCAGGATGGGTTAGTGGTTGGGTGTGCGGTCGTTGATTACCTGCTGCAAATATGGGCGCCTTCCGTTCGAGTTTCATGGTTTGCAGGGGATGGAAAACGCGTGTCATCGGGGGATGAAATCGCCGTCTTCACCGGTTCAAAGGACGATGTCCTCGCTGTAGAGCGCTTAGCGCTCAATGCATTGGGTCAACTATCAGGCATTGCGACCGAAACCAAACGCTGGTCTTCCATCGCACCGAAACAAATTGCTTGCACGCGCAAGACGATTTGGGGGCTGCTGGACAAATGGGCAGTTCACATGGGTGGTGGGCTAACGCACCGTTTATCGAAAGAGGATGCTGTGATGATCAAAGAAAACGATCTTGCCAGCATGCACGACCACCTCGAATCGCATGTTGAACGGCTCGTGACCTATCTGCAAGACGTTGATCCCAGCGAAGTGGGAGCGTTCCTTGAGGTCGAAACTCGAACCGAAAAGGAAGCGATGATGGCGGCCATGGTCTGGTCTCAACGACGGGAGCAACAGGACATGGACCGTCTTGTGGTCATGCTGGACAATTTTACACCTGAGCAGTGCAAAACAGTGAGCGAACAGATGGAGGAGCAAGGCATACGGAACCACGTTGTCCTTGAGGCCAGCGGTGGCATTGTGTTTGATGAACTCAAATCATGGCACGAGTGCGGGTTGGACGTCGTGTCCACCAGCGTGGTGAACCGAGGGGTACGCCCTCTCGACATGAGCATGCTCGTCAACGGCATGTGAGGCGATACCATGGACGACATTGCGGCCGACCCAAGTCATCCACGTTATGCCTCGTTGTTGATGCGCCATCGGCTTGAGGTTGCCGCAAAAAAAGGGATGTTGGCGGCGAGTGCGATGATCGCTCACGGGCGTGGAGAGGCGTTCGATTATCTCCTCGGTGAGCGAACAACTGCAAGCGCCCAAAGGGCCATTCGTCAAGCGCTTGCTTCGCTGCAATCCGCCAAGAAGCCGGTGTTGAGCATCAACGGAAACGTAGCTGCTTTGGCATGCGATGAAATGTTGCGATTGGCCGACGCATTATCCTGTGCCGTTGAAGTGAATATTTTCTACCGTACCCCAGAACGAATGAAAGCGATTCTCGCTCACATGAACGAACGCAAAACCGTGTTGGGTGTTGATGTACCCGTTCTTGGGCACGCACCAGATGCTCAAATTCCTGGGTTGAAAGGTCCACGCGCTGCGTGTCACAGCGACGGTATCCTCGAGAGCGACACCATTCTCGTTCCCCTTGAGGACGGCGACCGATGCCAGGCCCTCGTCGCCATGGGCAAAGAGGTCATTGTCATCGATCTCAACCCCCTCTCCAGATCGGCCCAACAAGCAACCATCACCATCGTTGACGAGTTATCGCGGGCGCTGAATAGCATGCTCACCCTTGTTGAGGTTGAAGGAGAAATTGAAGCTGACCCTGATTACGACCACGAAGCTGTGCTCGGAGAAGGGTTGAGTGAGATGCTCAACACGATGAAGGACTCGTGACTCAACGTTCCTTGAGTTTGTCAGCCAATCGATTTGCGATGCTTATCCCGACCTCTGAACAGGACGCTGTTCCGCCAATGTCGTAGGTAAGGGAAGTGCCGTCTTTGAGGTGGTCTCCCACGCTTTCGTCAATCAAGCGGCCGATAGCAACAAGGTCGTCATCGTTGGTCTTTCGTCCGAGGTAATCCATCATCATCTGGATTGAGTTAATGGAAGCGATGGGGTTGACTTTGTTTTGACCTGCATGCTTGGGTGCCGAACCATGAACTGGCTCAAAGAAGGCATGGTCATCGCCAACGTTTCCAGAGGCAGCCATGCCCATCCCGCCTTGAAGGACAGCTCCAAGATCGGTGGAAATGTCTCCAAACATGTTCGAGGTGACCACCGTGTCGTAATGTTCGGGAGAACGTGTTATCCACTGCATGAACGCATCGATGTATCCGTAATCTGCTTCTGTTTCAGGGTAGTGAGCGGAGACTTCATCAAAAGTAGAACGGAACAATTGGCAACCTCGAGTGACGTTTGATTTGTCAATGCATGAAACACGTCGAACGCCGTCAACGGGTGCTCCATTGCGCGTTTCAGCGATTTCAAAACCCATGCGAATCAGCCGTTCTGAACCGCTTTTTGAAATTGGACGTGGATCGTAGGCAACCTCGCCATCAAGGCCAGGGAAGGTCATCGGTTCGGGCTCATATTCAGGACGCCCTTGGGCACGATCGGCAGAACGACGCAAAAGCGCATGGTACAATCCCTCGGTGTTTTCGCGCAGAATGGTCATGTCGACCATGCCGGGCTCCCAAATTTGGCGGAAGCCGCCATGGATTTTGTGTGGCACGCCTTCGTAGAGTTTTATCGGGCGAACGTTGGCGTACAAATCCAATCCACTTCGAAGGCCAAGAATCACCGATCCACCTGCCAAATCCCCGTTTGGAAGCCGGGCGCCGGGGTAGCCAATCGCCCCAAGGAAAATGGCATCGGTTTCGTTCTTGCAGAAATCAAATGACCCTTCAGCCCATTCTTCACCCGTGGCACGATAGTGCTCTCCTCCACATGGAATCACTGTTTGCTCAAACCCGTGATTTGAGTGGGCTTGAATGGTGTCCAAGATGCGTTGCGCCTCCAGAGCAACTTCTCGCCCTGTCCCGTCGCCTGGAAGAACCGTGATGCGATGGTCACTCATGCACTGGCGCACATGACGCTTCTACATGAACACGACCCCCGTAAAATGAAGAAACCCGATTTGGATTGGCGGGTGGAAACACCATCTGCATAGGGCATTTTTCCACCACAAATTTGCCTGCAAATGTGAAAGAGCAAGGGGATGTTTCATAGGCTGTCAAGTGGGAAGAATATCCATGGCAGACGAGCACAAAAACGAGCAGGAACGCCGTGTCTCGGCCGATGAGATGCCTCTTGAGGTTCGCCAGCTCGCCGACGCCATGCTTGGCGTGAATCCGCAATGGAACGTTCATGATTGGTTGATTGAGCAAGCGAACATGTCGATGGACCTCCTCGCCCTCGATTTGCTTCGTGAGAAGGTCATGATCGACCAGCGATTGCAGCGTCTGGATGACCTCGGACGCCGTCTTGAAACCGACGAACAAAACGAACAACGTGAGGAAGACCCAAATCAGCGTAACCTGTTCGATTGTTTCGATTTAAACGAAGACCACGCCCTTCGCGGCCTGGGAGAGCGTGCGACCATCTCGGATGGCCCTGCCTCGCTCACCGAGGAAGATCAACATCCGTCCAATATCTTCCTCGACCTGTTGCCCAACGCCAACACCGACGACCCTTTGCTGGCGATTGCATGTCAATCGGTGATCATCGGCATCGAACTCGAGGTAGCAAAAGGTGAGGCCGTCGCCACCCTGAAGGCTATTTTTGCCCACACTCGCGCCTCAAACATTGAAGATTGTGAAACGGACGAAGCCTTGGATCACCTTTTGACCACGGGCATGGTCATTGAAGTGGATGATGACTGCTTCATTTTGCTTCCTCAATAACGGGGCCCCGGAGCAATCCCAGCGACCGACTTTATGGTGCGGAAACGTATGAGTTTGTATGGGAATAGTAAGATCAATTTTCTGGGGAAGCGTGGCGTGGTTTACCGCAACAGCGATGATGGTGCATCCGGAAATGGCGTTGGGTATGGCAGTCGTCGTCGCCTTTTTGTCGGAGTCTGCTCACCACAGTGCTGAATTAAATCGCATGGAACGGAGTGGGCGGGACGTTGCTTCGGAGCTACGACAAGCGAATGAGCACGTTGAAAATTTACAACGCGCCCTGACCCGTCGCCACATGGAATTAAACAATGCGATCGAAGAACTCCAACGGCGTGATGCGGTCGGAAGTCCTGCTGCGCGAGAATTGCTAAAACGCCAAGAGGAAGCCATGACGACCGCCTCCAACGCGCTCGAGGCGAGGCATGAGCGAAACGACGTGGTGTTTGACAGCATGGAACGTTTGTTGAACATGCAGGTTGAGCAAACGGCTAACATGCAACGGGCGATGAGCGATCTCATTCAACACCTCATTTCACAACCCCGTGGTCATTTCACGATGAGTGACAGTGTCCTCGTTCAGGAACGGGGCACGAACGAACACAGCCTCTCCGAAACGTTTGACGCGGTCAACGAATGGTTGGCAAGTGAAGCGGTATCTTCACCATGAGAACGGTGCTGCGTCGGGTATGGGAAGCAAAAAGGAAGGCGCCCAGCGAATTCTTGACGCTCAAGCTTCTTCGCACCGGGTAAAGAAGCGAGTGCTGCCAGTCGCTGGGGCAATTCTTCTCATCGGCCTCGTTGTTGCCTTCCTGTCTCGATGGGAATTTGGCCTTGCAACGGTCTTGATCTGTGGGCTATTGTTGCAATACGCCGTTGAGCGAATGAACACGCTCCTCGAAGCAAGCGTCGCCAACGGACTCAAGGACATGGGGTGGGACCACCCCGGCGAATTCGATGAAGAAACCCTGAAGAAAATCAGAACCATTGCGGAAAAATAGGTGAGCGACCGTGTCAAGAAACAAAGAATTGGTGAAACAATTCTTCGAGCATGAGCGGAAAAAACACCGCCGCACGATCGTGCTTCTCTGGATAGTGGTCGGAGTAGCAGACATGGCGGCCATCGCCGCGTGGTTGGTGGGGGTTGATTTCAATTTCATCGCCATAGGCTTAACGGTCATGGTTGGATGTTCGTTCATGCTGCTCTGGTGGATATCGCACAACAAAAGAACCCTGCAAGACCGACTGGGGCGGTTACTCAACACCATCGAATTCAGTTGGGATGAATTGCACGGATTGGACCTCAATGACGGTGAAGCTGACCACCTGCACACCGCCTTCAGCACGACCGCCATTGGGCGCATCACAACCAATGAATCCTATCTCCGAACACGAGGATTTGACGAAAAAGGGCCGGCCTTTGGAGACCCAGAGGCGGACATCGAAACGAACGGTCAACGCGTGGATTCCTCAGTGCACGAGGGAGATTATGAGGGCTTGGAAGGTGAACTTGGTGTAGCTGAGCAACTCGTTGAAGAGGCCAATCAGCAGTATGCCGACGAAGCACAGCGTCAATGGGACATCGCTGAAGCACGGGACATGGACAACGTCGAAGCGGGCGTTGACCGATTGGGCGATTTGGTGGCAACAGGCTGGTTTGAACGAAACGCCAAAGATGGAGCCGTTGAAGAACTGATGAATTCGCATCTGAGAGATGACTCCCCATAAGCATCTTCTAAAGCCGCCTCCCGGCACTTGGGCACATGACGGTCAAAGCCATCCTCGTTGCAGGAGGGTACGGTTCTCGCCTTCATCCATTTACCCATTACACACAAAAAACGCTCCTCCCCCTGTACGAGCGACCTGTCATTGACTACGCCCTAGGAACCATCCGTCGTGCGGGCATCAAGGACATCACCATCATCTCAAATCAATTTGTTGGCCAAATCGCCAAGCACGTTGGCCAAGGTCTCCAAGATGAGCGGATTCACTACGTTATTGAAGAGGAACCTTTGGGCGTCGCTCACGCCTTGAATCTGGCGCGTCCTTACAACGAAGACGCTCGACTGATGGTGTACTTTTCTGACAACATCACAACCCTTGAATTCAGCAAGCAGGTTGAGGTTTTTGAGCAGGCTGAAAAAGCCCCGGGTTGCCTCATTATCGCCCGCGAAGAGCCAAATCCCCAAGCCTTCGGGGTGGCAGTCTTTGACGATGAGGGAACCATATGTGACATCGTCGAAAAACCGGACTCACCTCCTTCAAATCTCGCCATCGGCGGCATTTACATGTTCGATGAACATTTTTGGGACCATCTTGACAGTGCGGTCAAACAGAAGGGTGATGCCTTTTCGATTTCAGACATCACGCGAAGGTATGTCAAAGCGGGTCAAGCAGAGGTGCTCTCGGTCGGTGCAGAGACATGGGTCGACTGTGGAACTCCTGATGCGCTTCTGCAGGCATCGCAGATGGCAAAGGATGGGAAATTGGATCCCACGCCACACCGTTAGATAGGAGTGAAGGACATGAAAATTGGAATCATCGGAGCGGGCATGGTTGGAGGGGCGATTGAACACTGCTTTGCTGACGCCCACGAATTATTCGTTCACGATCCGGCAAGAGGAACCGAATTGAGCCACGTCATCGATAACGTGGACATGGCGTACATCGCCGTTCCGACACCCCCAAACCCCGAAACGGGTGCGTGTGATACCCGCATCGTTGAGGAAGTGCTCGATGCCTTGCCAGAAGGGTTTACCGCCGTCATCAAAAGCACCGTCGTTCCAGGAACGACACAACAGTACCACGAACGCTATGCCCATCTCAACATCGCGTATTCACCCGAATTTTTGGTTGAACGGCGCCGATTGGAAGATTTTGCCAATCAGGATATTTTGGTCGTTGGCACCCATCACAACGCCGTTGCACAAACGGTGTTTCAGCAACACAAGGAAGCCGGTGTCCTCCGGAAGGAACAACTCTTCCAAGTCACGCCCACGCAAGCGGAATTGGTGAAGTACACCAAGAACACATTCTACGCCCTTAAAGTGATATTTGCCAATCAAATGTACGACATCTGCGAGGGAATGGGCGAAGATTGGTATGCGATTCGGGACATCATTACCGCCGACCAGGCGCAACCAATAGGCCCATCCCATCTGGACCCCATTTTCGGACTGCATCGAGGATTCGGAGGGAAGTGCCTCCCAAAGGACAGTTCAGCACTGGGTGTTCTCGCTGCGGAGTTGGGCGTGAAGTATGCTTTCATGGACGCCATGCAGACCGACAATCAAGCGCTCCGAGGGATGTTAACTGGAAAACCCAGTGACGTGGTGACCAATGACGACTGATACGTGGGCTTGGCTCGATAGCCGAGTACCTCGTGGTTCAATCGTCCGATTTAGCCTAGCGGGAGGGTTCAACAGTTTCGTTTTCTATGTGTTTTGGGCAGCCCTCGTTGCTCTGCTGACCAGTGTCGATGTCCGAATCCTATGGGGAATCTGCTGGGGAGTCACCGGAGTTCTCGCTCATTTTGTTCACCGATGGTTTACCTTTGACGACAGAAAGTCGGTGAGATGGACCCTCTCCACCGCCGTTCCAGTGTACGTCGCAAGTCTGGTTGGGTCGAGCATTAGCATTGGTTGGCTTTCCATCACGTATGCAACCGATGTTCGGCTCATGGGGTTGCTGAATCTTCTTGCTTGGGGGCTGATTGTGTGGTTGTTAATGCGCCTCTTTGTGTTCCAATATTCAACTACAGAGCATGCGTCTCAAGAACATCAAACGGTATGACGTCCAATGCCCGTCGATGGGTCGCTTCCAAATCAACGGGGCAGGCTTTTCCTGCGTTTACGGCGAGGAGCCATGTACGTGCACAGACACACCAAGAATCTCCTGCCTTGAGACCGGGGAAGTTGAATTGAGGCGCCGGCGTAATGAGGTCGTTGCCTCTATCCCGGGCAAAGTGAAGAAAGTCCTCGGTGAGCACACAGCAAACGGTGTGAGAGCCATGATCGTTGTCGTCAGTGTTGCAACAGCCATCTCGGTACCATCCCGTCAGCGGTTCTTGTGAGCACGACTGAAGTTCGGTACCTAGGACGTTCACACTGGGATCCATGCAGCAAGGAGTACACGTTGCCCTATGAACGCTTGTTCACGAAGCCCTCACCTGCGGAAGATGTTCGTAAAACGGTTCCACAAACCCGTGTGTTCCGGCGGCGATGCTCGACCGAGTAACACATCAAGTTCGCCCGATCGGTCAAGATTGACCAAGTCATCAAATCCTCCCACCGCTTGACCGTTGATGATGATCTGTGGAACGGTCCGCGCCCCTCCCGTCACTCGAGCGAATGCGCGCTGTACGTCTGGCGTGGATTTCAATCGGCGTTCCTTGTATGTGACCCGTTTTGAATCAAGCAGACGTTTGGCTTGAACACAAGCGCCGCAGCCTCGGTTTGTCCAAACAATGACCGATGAATCATCGCCTTGAACCATGGACTTCGGAGGGATGAATCGGGTTTCAAGATTGGGGTCCGCAGGGGGGTTTTGTCCGCTGGGTTCATTGGGAAGAAGCGCGCAAAGCCCCCCTAATGCTACCCGACACGGTCCACAAACTCCCCCGAGAAGAACGGTTTGCCTATGCACGACTGCTGGCCTACATGGCACGAATTGACAACGAGCTCACCGTTGACGAAATGGCCATGTTTGAACAACGCCTCGGAACAGCGCTGCTCTCACCAGGGCAACGTGAATCCATCCGGGCTGCTTTGAAGAACCCTCCAAGTCTTGAGGAGTGCCTAGCAGAATTGTCCGGAGAAGCGGGTCGCCTCGCTTTGCGGGACGCCGTGATGATGGCGGCAGCCGACGGAACCGTCGACGAAGATGAACGCGATGCGCTGGAAGACATCTCAGAGCATCTGGGGCTTCGTGAAGAGGCGGTTGAGGAACTCCTCAACTGGACCGTTGAGGGCTACAAATGGATGAAACAAGGATACGAACTTCTTGACACGCTTGAGGAATGAGTCTGTATGTTCCCCGATGGTTTGATCCATCGCTCCCCGCAAGAACGCGTCCGATACGCCGAAATTTTAGTCTTCATCGCAGCGGCAGACGGGGCATTGGTACGCGAAGAAATTGCCATGATTGAAGCCATGATGGGGCGCGCGATGATCCACCCTGAATCAAGGATCAAAGTCCGCGGAGGATTCGAACAACCCATCCCGCTTGAGCAGTCACTGGCCGACCTTGATCCAGCGCTTGCTCAAATCATTCTCAGAGACGCTGCGCTGGTAGCAGCCGTTGACGGCGATTACGATCGAAAAGAATTGACGGCCCTTCGTAAGATTGCCAAAGCCGCTGATGTTAACCCCAAACAACTCTCGCAGTTGCTCGATTGGGTGACTGAAGGTTGGCATTGGTTTGAGCAAGTAAGCGATTTTCTGGGGAAGTAACGGGCCTTTTTCATCCGTTCGTTGAGAGACATCTTCAAAGAGAGAAAGCCGTCCCGTCGGTTTGGTGGGGACATTGCAAAACGGGGTTAGTGGATGGTATGCACGATTGGACCGATGCCTTGACAACCGCGAATTACAAATTGACATCTGGCTTACAACCTGGGAAAAATCTCTCAGGACCTTCCAGCCCATTGCCGCCCTGCTCCCCGAAGACTGGCCCACGCTGCCTGCTAACCTCTTGACAGACCCCGGTCACGTTCTCGACCATCTTCTCGCTCGGCATGACGCAGAATCAGATGGTCGCTCCCCGCGTGGTGCTCACCCGACACCCCCCCGGCTGGCAGACGCCGTCATCTGTTCGGAAATGAAAGAGACCATGGTCAATCCCAAGAAGCCCGTTCAACAATCAAATTTCCTGATCAGCAACCTCCCTCCCGGATTCCGCCAGCATGTTGAACAACTCAATCTACCCAAGGCTACCCAAGACAACGAAGTTGACGACGAAGCTGAACTGCAAGCGGTGAATGAAGACAAGCGCACGCTCAGCGGCATACCTTTGCCAGTCGCCGACACGGCCGCAGGCGGCGGTTTATTCCACGCTCGCCTGATTCGCCGGCACGCTGATGCTCACGAGGACGCCGATCTCGAATTGCGCAAGGAAGACAGCCGTCGTTTGTTTTCCAACATTCAACTCTTGGATGTGAACCCCTTGGTGGTCAAGAGCACAAAAACAAGACTCCTCCTTGAATCCATTCGCCATGAGTTGGTGAGTTTTGGCCCAGAAACTCCCGGAAAAATCTCCCGGAAAGAAATGGAATCTCTGCTTGACGAAGGCGTCCGACAAGGCGATGCGTTGCAGGGTGAATGGCCATGGCAACAAGCCCCCGAATTGGTCCTAACCAATCCGCCGTGGTTGCGCATCAAGGACCGCTTCCGAGGAATGGATGACGGAAGTCAGCTCCGCAAGGAATTGGGCGATCAACTTCGAAGCCTAACCGATGACGGGAAACCTCGTTTCTCAACCATGCGAGGAAACGTCAACCTTTACCGCCTGTTCATTGAACGTAGCCTGCAGATTCTGAACGATGGAGGGCGGTTGCGCATCATTGCGCCAGATAGCCTCCTTCGAGAGCAATCTTCGCACCCACTCCGTGAATTGCTTGTGCGGCACCACGGCTGGACTCACGCCTGGGCAATTGAAGAAGCAAACCTCCTGTTCCCTGGAATGACGCAAGGCGTTGTTGTTCTCGGCATCACCGCCGGTGGTGAGGCTTCCGCTCTCAACCTCCAAGGACCCATCACGCGAGCTGACTTGCGTCGAGAAGGGGTAGGATTGTCATCCCGCGTTCCTGTGTTTGAACTCGAAGAAACACAATGGAAAGGTTGGGCCAGAGACACATGGGCCGTGCCTCGGCTCCCTCGAGATCGCGTGGAACGGAATTACACCCTTGCGGTGCTTGACCGCTTGGCGAAACTTCCTCGCCTAAGCGACGAAGAGCACCCGTTGACCACCAACAAGCGCCAGGTGCGTGTTCGCGTGGGTGAAATTGACCAAACCTCTCACGCCAAGAGCATTGAAACATGGGTCAAGGGGAAACGAAGTCGCCCCTTCATCCGAGGCGTGCATTTTTCAGAGAGTGAAGAAGGAAAGGTGTTCATTCGCCACCCTGCGTTCCGTACCGATATTCCATCCCGTGCCAGTGAACGCCAACTTGCCATGTGGGCCGGTGAGAATCACCCCTCCTACGGGCCCAGGCTGGCCTGTCAAGCCATCGTCAACGCCCATCAAGAACGGCGTTTGCGCTGGGCCGTCATCCCCGAAGGAAGTGTTCTTGGAAACAGCGTAAACCACATTGAGCTTCATGATGACATTCAAACCCGCCTTGTGGAGGAGCATTCAGACATAGAATCCGGTTTGGAGTGGCTCTGCAGCCACCTGAACAACAACGATCTCGATGAGTGGGCACGAGCTTGGGCTGCCAACAACAACGTCAACAACTACGAATTGGAAATGCTACCGGTGGAATTGCCAGACTCGTTTCCACAATTCAGCGGTCTCGTCCGCTGAACGGTGAAATGCGCATGTTTGATTTCCGAATTCCCGCGTTTTGAACACGATAATTTATACCAATTGCCTGTCTAGCACCAATAGCGAACATTCCAGGAGATGAATTGACAATGGGCGTTCATCCAAAGATTGGAATCACTGGTTTGCCGCGCAGTGGAAAATCAGCCGTCATGGAAAAGGTCCTCGACATGCTGCTTGACGAGCGAAAGCGCGAGATCTCCATGCGCGGTGGCTCGTCTGAACATCCAATCCTCGGCGGGCTGCGAACCGAACCCTTGCTCGAAGACGGTGAGCGAATGGGTTACAAAGTCATCGACATTGTTTCAGGAGAAGAGGGTACCATCGCTCACAAGAAAATTGATTCACGTCTGCGGGTTCTTGGATACGGCATCGATGTAGAAGAGCTCGACCGGGTGGCTTTGCCAGCCATCGATTATGCTCAACACAATTGCGAGGTGTTGGTCATTGACGAAATCGGTAAATTCTCTGTTGAGTCGGAGGCTTTTGTTCAAGCTGTTCGGAGCGCATTGGAAGTGGACATGCCAACCTTGCTTACTCTGCACAAAAAGAGCCGCCATCCGCTCCTTCAAGATATTCGCCGACGCGATGACGGGCGCATCCTCGAAGTGACCCCCGTTAACCGGGCCTTGCTACCATACAAGATTCACAAGCTGATGCGTGAAACATACTGAGCGTCCATGTTTGCAGCGGTTCCTTGATGTGGCCACCTTGCTTGGACAACCCATGCACCCCCCTAGCGTCGCCGTGGAGCGCCTCCTGTACGGAACAGGGGTCGGCCTGCTGCTTGGTGTTGGCTTTGGTTTGGAGTCAGGTCGGCTCTTCGGTTCCTCATCGCTTGCTGTGGAACTCTTCATCGCTTTGGCGGTGGCTTGTTTTGTCCTTGGATGGATGCTCGGAAATGGAGCAGGTCCTCTGGCCCGGTGGTTCTCTCACGAAACTGAAGAGGCCATGGCCAAACGAGTTCGTTCTGACATTGAAGAAGTTCACCGTTCTGAGGATGTCACGGCCAAATGGGCGGCCATGGAAGCGAAGGTACTCACAGAAGACCTCGGCGAAGAGGCTTGAAAAAACACATCGTAGGGTTGATGTGTGTTCACCGTGTCGTTGAGCGCAGAGGCGAGACCATGAGCGATGTCCCAGAAGGATTGTACTACACCAAAGAACACGAATGGATGCGAGTTGAAGGCGACACCGTAACCATTGGCATCACCGACCACGCTCAGGACATGCTGACCGATATCGTGTACATTGAACTCCCTGAAGAAGGGGATGAAGTCGACGACATGGGTGAATTTGCCGTCGTTGAGTCGGTCAAATCGGCTTCACCAATCTTTGCCCCACTCGCAGGCACCATCACCGCCGTCAACCTGGACCTTGAAGACACTCCAGAACTCATGAATTCCTCTCCTTATGGCGATGGATGGATTGTCAAAATGACATTGAATGAACCCGGGGCCGTCGCCAATTTGATGGACGCCGCCGCCTACAAAGCGGAAATTGGCGAGTGAGTTCATGGTTGAAACCCCTGCGCTGACCCTGTACGTTGACGGGTCGTGCTTGGGCAACCAAAACGTAAACGCCTCAACTCCAGCATCTTGGGGATTGGTGATTGTCACCGGCGATTCCGGCCTCGGTAAAGGATCGGGTGAACTGCACCATGAGGAAGCAGGCTCCGTTGTGACCTCACCGGAGACCGAGGGATTCCTTGGCGCTGAAGTCGGCTCCAACAATACGGCGGAATTGAGCGGTTTTGCAGCAGCACTTCGATGGCTCCTCATCGAAGGAAACGATTCCGCCGCCATGATTCGGGCGGACTCGACCTATGCTGGGAACCTCGCCAGTGGAGTTTGGAAAGCCAAGGCGAACCGGGAATTGGTTGCGAACGTCCAGATGCTGTGGAAAGAGGTGGCTGCCCTTCGTCCACTATCATGGTCTCATGTCAAGGCTCATCGGGGCCACCGTTGGAACGAGCGTGCCGATCATTTGGCTTCCCGCCACGCGATGGGCGAACTTCCTGAGCCGCTGACATTTTGGAAACCTGGCCAGCGTTAACCATCAAGTCGCCGCTGCAACCAATGCGTGAATTCTTCGCGATAATCGGGGCGTCTCAGAGCATGGTCCACTTGGGCCTTCAACCACAACAATGGAGCGCCCGAATCGTACCATTGGGCCTCATCAAACACGACTCCATGAAGGGTTCCGTCATTCATCCAGTGTTGAAGCAAAGCGATGCTTTGCAAATCTCCATGGGCTTCGTAGGAATATTCTTGAAGGAGTTTCCCCGTTTCTTCTGGAAAGACATATCGGCCGCACAAGGCCAATCGAGAAGGGGCTTCACCAACGGTTGGCTTCTCAACGATCTGGTTGATGCGTGGGCCGTCCATCGCAACGATTCCATATTGCGAAACGGCGTTTTCATCCACTTCCATCAACCCAACCGTGGCCTCACCGGTGCTCATGTAAGCCTCAATGAGTCGCTTCGAGCATCCAGATGGTGTGAACGCGTCAACGGGAGCGTGGAAATCCATCATAAGTGTGTCACCGAGCATGACCAGAAACGGACCGCTCACCGCTGGAAGCGCTGCCTCAATGGCGTTTCCAACCCCCATGGGCTGATGCTGGAGATGCACCTGGACCTCAAGGTCGGCCACAGCATTGAACAGTGATTCATCCAGATGAGGCCGCAAGGCGTGAAGATCTCGACGGTCCTCAAGAAGCGCATCGAACGACTTTGATGGAGACGTGACGATGTGAATCCGGTCCACGCCTGCCTCTTTCGCCTCCAACACGAGATGGGTGAGCAAAGGCACATCGACAAGCGGAAGCGATTCTTTTGACGAAAAGGCACTTGCTGGAAACATACGCGTGCCGAGCCCCGCTGCGATCAAGACAGCGTCCCGAACCGTGTCCATGAACACCCACACAAGGCACAGGCTTTCAAGCGTGGCGTTCCAGCGAAGGATGATGGAGCGAAAAGGCACCGCTGGTCTCCTCGTGGCTGGCCTGGTTTTGGTGGCCCAGTCCTTCACCACCATGGCCCCTGCTGGACCATGGGATTCCCCATCCTTCACACGCGGGGCCTTCGGCCTGGTAGGATTGGTGCTCATCTATTTGGCATGGTTCAACCACACCTTCGGCAAGATGGGCGTGGCGCCAACGGTGAATCGATGGAAAACACCGGAGACAACCTGGCTCAACGTGGTGGTGTTTGGACTCGTTTGCCTCATTCTCACGAGAATCATACGATGGATGGACACGGGTGGAGTGGTCCCAGAACCGGGAGGACTTTTGCTGGGTCTGATCGGCTTTTTGGCCTTGATGAACGGTCTGTATGTTTGGCTTATCACAAACGGTCCATTGAACGAGGAAGAATAAGTTCAGCCATCCAATGAACGGAGGGCATCGTCAACATCGGGGAGGCTTTCGGGCGCCTCCAATTCTGAAACGTGGACCGCCCGTTGTTCGCTGACCGGTTGTGGACCCTTCCCCACCAACCACGCTTGCCAGGCATGGCTGCGTTCGGTGCGACGAAGTGTAAGTGGCTCCCAAAGAGGGTTCAAATCCACCTTCGCATCGTGCAGTGCTTTGACCTGAGTAGCAAAATGTTCCGGTGCAATTTCCTCCATCCGTATCATGAGTTCTCGCAGCCGACTACGCACAACTTCATCCCCGTCTTTCCATAGGTTGTGAAAAATACCCCGGCTATCCGTTGGGTCGTATTGGATGTACTCCCTGAGGTTGGATACGATGTTCCTCCGGACAATCGCCAAGGGGTGTTCAACGAGTTGTTTCAAGCGGTCGGCCCACAATTCCTTATCCAGGTACCTCACATCTCCAACTGTCGCACTTGCTGCAGCGAGGACACCTTCATCCTCAGAGGACAACATATCGTCCAAAAACGGAAGAGCATCCCATGTGAGTCGACGAAAAAGGCGGGTAAGGACATCGGCCATGGCACGACGAACCAAGACGTCCTCTCGCTCGTGGAGTCGTTGAGCGAGTTGGTGGCCAAAATCCCGGTCGGCTTCTATGGCTTTGGCCAAGCAAAGGGTCACTTTGTTGGCAACTTCCGCTACAGGATCAGAGGCACGCCGAAGAAGGATGTCCTTGAGCCCAAGAGGTTCGATGAGCGGCTTTCGCTCAAGAAGCAGTCGCACCCATTCGAGAAGCAAAAGCCGGCGGTCCAAGTCCCCGTCTTCTAACCGTTCAAGGAGCCAACGGGCCGCTGTAACGCCATGGTCGTGAGCAACCACCGTGCTGGACATGCGTGGAACGGCCGCGTGAGGATTCCAATCCATGTGTTGTGGCCCAGCATCGGGCTGCGTGTGCCACGTACCGGGTCGCTCAGCCAGGGCAATTGATTCCACGAGATGGTAGCCTTGGTGGACGGGTTGCCCGTAGGGCACGGTAGCTAAGCCGTTCAACAATGAGATGCTGAGCCACCACCGATCGGTATTGGGTGCGTGGGGATCAAAAGCCTGCGCTAACCAATCGGTAGCAATGTGGAACAACAAGCGATGAGCGACATCATCCATCCGTCGACGCAGCCACTTTTGATGGATTTCAAACGGGTCATCGCTCAAATTCATTCGGTGCGGGACAAGGAGCTCCACGACGGTGTTGAGGTGTCGGTCAAACATGCCGCGGTCAATGCTAAGGATGCCAAGTCCTTCTTCGAATAAACGGTGCGGAGACGTGGGGGGAATGGGGGGGAAATCTGGATCACTCATGGGTGGCTCTGGCAACGGCCATGCTTTCGTGCCCCGCTCAAGGGCCTCGACTAGTCCTGTTGCTACGCGTTCAAACGCTGCGTCGGAGATTTTTGCTCGGCTCTTGCTCACGCGGTTGACCTCCTGTTTCCCGCCGAATGCACGGTGGAATCAAATGTCGAGCTCGATGTTGAGGTTCTGAATCAGTTCCTTGTATCGGTTTCGAATGGTGACTTCAGTCACACCAGCAACTTCAGCAACTTCACGCTGTGTTCGCCGCTTTCCACACAACACAGAGGCGATGTAGATAATCGAAGCCGCAATACCTGTCGGTCCCCGGCCGCTGGTCAGTTCTTTTTCCTGAGCGGCTTTGATGAGTTCGTACGCTTTGGCTTCAACATCAGCGTCAAGGCCCAAGCCCGAGCAGAACCGAGAGATGTAGTCTTCTGGTCCTGTTGGCATGATTTTCATTTTCAATTCACGAACCATAAATCGGTACGTGCGTCCAATTTCTTTGCGGCCCGTACGAGAGGCTTGCCCAATTTCGTCAAGGGTCCTCGGCACGCCACATTGACGGCATGCAGCATAAAGGGACGCAGCGGCGACACCTTCGATGGACCGTCCACGGATCAACCGCTTGTCCACGGCTTTCTTGTAGTTCACAGCCGCTGCTTCGCGCACCGACTTCGGGAGTTCCAAACGGCTGGCCATTCGATCAAGTTCAGCGAGAGCCATGGCGAGATTGCGCTCCGTAGCGTTGCTGACGCGGCTCCGCTTCTGCCACTTTCGCATTCGGTAGAATTGGGAGCGGTATCGGGAATTGATGGTCTTCCCAGAGTAATCCTTGTTCTGCCAATCGATGTCCGTGGACAACCCTTTGTCGTGCAGCATCACGGTCATTGGTGCGCCTGTGCGGGCGCGCTGGTCGCCTTGTTCGGGTGAAAAGACACGCCATTCTGCACCTTGGTCGATGACGTTGTCTTCCAACACCAACCCACAGTCGTCACAAACGACTTCTCCACGGGTCTCGTCTCTTGAGAGCGACCGGCTTGCGCATTCAGGGCATTTGACAATATCTTCGACTTGCTGTTCATCCATAGTAATCCCACACGTGTTCACATCGATGTGCGAACCTATTTAACCCCTTTTGGAATTGGTATTTATACTTGATGATTCGAATGGACGCCCGTTTCTATCAAGGCCGTGCGGGAGTAAAAAATCAACTCCCGAACCGATTATGAATGGTTGACCCCTGAACGGAGTTGAGGGGGGGACATGGGAAACACGAAACCGTCGGACCACATCTCACTCACCCCAGGAAAGCGCGTGCTCTTCCTCACCAAAGATTTGGAACTCATCAAGAAGCAACTCTACGAGGGCTTGAACCTGCAGATGAAGGATTTGAAGGTTGATGACCTCCTTGACGATATCAACACCGATGTCATGACACCTGCATGGGTCTGTTTTGACCACGACCCGGCTGAAATTGCGAAAAATGCCTACGCTGGCCTCATGCACAATGGCCTTCGGGTGTTTCGAGAAAATGCTCTCAAGGACGGGAATTTTGAAGTGATTGTTTCAGGGCAAAGAAAAGGCACCGGTTCCAGCCGAGAAACCGCCGCCCAATGCGAACGATGGGCTGGCATTGGCATCGTTATCGCTGCGTCCTTCGCTCCCATCCACGAACGGAACAACATCAACCT
>DANX01000042.1:42368-48260 GCA_002502295.1 Euryarchaeota archaeon UBA561
GCGATGCTTGAGCGGCTGCAAGACGGAGACTCCATTCCACTCGAAGAATTCACGGGCCAATACGATCCGGTCACCCAACTCATCGTTGAATACGGAGGCCTGTTTCCCTTTGCTAAAGCGCTCAAGGCGGGCGAACTTGATCTTGAGCCGCTCGACACCCCCCAGCAACCAATGACCATGGCTGAGCACATCATCAGCCGAAACCTGGTTGGACAACCCGACGGCCAATGCGTCAAGCCGGGCGATCCCGTTATTGCTCAGGTACAGGGTGGCTATTCACATGAGTTCACAACCGCTCAGGTTCACACGTTCCTGCAGGAAGAGTACGGAGCGGATTACACACTCCCCAACCCAGGTAAATTTGCAGTGTTCGAAGATCACTTGCTCTACGCCCAGCACAACCCAAAATTTGTCCCCTTTATGCACAAAGTGCAGACCCTTCGAGATTTGCAAGTCGGTTTCCAACAACACACAGGGGTTCGAGATTATTCGGCCGTCGACGGTGTTTCACCCGGTATTTGCCACCAAGTAGCTCGAGAGGAGTTCATTGAAATCGGAGATTTCATCCAAGCCACCGATTCCCACACCTGCATGGGTGGCGCTTCGAACGCCCTGACCTGGGGGGTTGGAGCCACCGAATATGCCAATCTGGTCAGTGCCGGCTTTACGTTTGTCAAGGTTCCAGAATCCATTCGGTTTGAGCTCGTTGGACACCTGCACCACGGATGCACTGCAAAAGATGTCATCCTTGCCATTTTGGCGGATCATGCACGCGAAGAATTGACGCTGAATCGAAGCATGGAATTCGGCGGCCCTGGCCTGGCTTCTCTCTCCATTGACGAGCGTGCAACGCTTTGTAACATGGCCACTGAATGCTCGGGGCGAACCGGTGTCTGTGAGGCCGATGATGCGTTAATAGAGTGGATGCTCAAAGCACAGCCTCACCTCGATGAGGCTGAGCAACGCGGTCGCATGGTTGCGCCGGACAAAGGAGCGCACTACGACGGAGGCGTCCACATCATTGACCTCTCAGCCATTGTGCCCATGGTCGCTCATCCTGGGAATCCAGACGAGGGCATTCCAAGCGACCCCACCAACGGAGCGAACATCGCTGACATCGGAACCGTGGCTGTTGACATCGCTTACGGCGGCTCATGCACGGCCGGAAAAGAAGACGACATCGCTTACTATGCCGAGGTGTGTCAAGCAGCAAAGGACGCTGGATTGACCGTCAAAGAGGGCGTAGAGTTCTACATCCAATACGGCTCAGGAGTTGTCAAAGCACTCGCACAACGCATGGGTTGGCACGACTTGTTTCTTGAGGTCGGTGTGAAGCTCATTGACCCGGGCTGTGGAGCATGCATCGGTGCCGGGCCAGGAGTATCCATCCTGCCCGAGCAGGTAACCGTGTCAGCCATCAATCGTAATTTCCAAGGTCGTAGCGGCCCTGGAAAACTCTACCTCGCCAGCCCATTAACCGTGGCTGCGTCGGCCTTTACCGGGCACATCAGCATCTGGAATCCAGAATTGTTTGCTTAACGGATTTCCGTTCTATGTCCGCTTTTTGCCCTCGTTCATCCCGGTTCGCCTGTGGAGGTTATAACCCCTCAAATGACGGGATAATCATCTGTCGGCCCGACGTCAATGGACGGAGGAGGACCGAGGGAGGTGGACGCCCATGGCAGGCACAGCAGAACGCATGGCAAAAAATCAGAAACAGGTTGCAATTTCAGAATTCTTTGAGAAAAACAAGCATTTCCTCGGTTTCGACTCCCTCACCCGCTCCCTCATCACGGCCGTTAAAGAAGCGGTTGACAACTCCCTTGACGCTTGTGAAGAAGCCCGTATCCTCCCTGAAATACGGGTGCAGATCGATAAGATCGATGACAAAAAGAACATCATCCAGCTGAAGTCAGAAGACAACGGCCCTGGCATACCAAAACGGAGCATTGAGAAAGTATTCGGCCAACTCCTGTTCGGTTCTCGGTTCCACGCGATTCGCCAGTCGCGTGGACAACAAGGCATCGGAATAACAGGGGTGGTCATGTACAGTCAATTGACAACAGGCCAGAAGACCCACGTGCGATCGAAGATTGCCACCGAGACCTCGGCGGCGATTGTTGATATCGGACTTGACACGCGGAAAAACAAAGCCACGAAGACCAACGAAGGACGTGAGTTGTGGGAACGCCCCGACGGTACGCTCAAGGAACACGGATTGGAAATCACCTGCAGAATGAAGGCCAAGTATCAGCGAGGACGGCAAAGCGTCTACCAATACCTACGCATGACCAGCATTGTTAATCCCCACGCCGACATTACCTTTGTCGATCCTGACGGTGATGTTCACCACTGGCCAAGGGTCACGGAACGGCTCCCCCGAAAGGTGGAGAGCATCAAGCCCCATCCGCATGGAATCCATCTCGGAACCTTGCAACGTATGTGCACAGAATCGACGGACAGTCGCATGACTTCGTTCCTGTACAAAAATTTCAGCGGCGTTTCTTCACGGGCGGCCAAGCAACTGCTGGAAGCCGCAGGGGTGCTTGAAAAGGCAAAACCCAAGTTGATGAAACCGGATCAAATTCGTGCGCTCATCGAAGCGTTTCAAGGTGAACGCTTGCTCAACGGCAAGGCGGTCAAGTTGCTCAACCCTCCAACGAATTGTTTGTCACCCATCGAAGAATTGCTGATCAAGAAGGGTCTTTCGAAAACCATTGATTCACGCTTTGTGACAACGATGACGCGATCGCCCACGGTCTCGCAAGGCAACCCGTACCAAGTGGAAGTTGGCCTCATCTTTGGAGACGGCATGGCGGCTGACAAACCCGTTGAGATTCTTCGGTTTGCGAACCGGGTCCCGCTGATGTACCAGCAGGGCGGGTGCTTGCTAACCAAGGCGATTGAATCCGTCGATTGGCGCCAATACGGCATGGACCAAGCCGGTGGAAGGGGCGTCCCGAAAGGGCCAGCCGCCATCCTTGTTCATTTGGCCAGCACCAACGTTCAATTCACCTCAGAAGCCAAGGAGGCGCTTGCGGAGAACGGCGAGGTCATGGATGAGGTCCGCAAAGCCATGTTGGAGATGGGACGTGGGCTCCGCAAGCACCTTGAGAAGAAGAAGAAAATGGTGAAGGTTCAGGAAAAGTTCGAGCTGGTCAACGACATCATCCCGGCCATCGCAGAAAAATCAGCATCTATTTTGAAGCGCCCGATTCCCGATTTGGCCGGCTCGATCACAAAAATCATGGGAGCCGTCATCGCAGAGAGCACCACGGCCTGGAACAAAGAAAGCAAAATGACCGACGTGTCCATCAAGCTGTTCAACTACACGTCGCGTGCCAGAGCCTACACCTTGCTTGCCTCATGGCCCGAAAGCGCAGGAGCGAGCATGGAACACAACACAACGGGCGGCCGCAAAGAGGCTGTAGGCGTGTGGGCGTGGAAACTTGAAACCCTTGAACCGGGTGAAACCTACACCATCACCTATTCCCTCAATGGATTGGAAAAGGGCGATTGGACGGAGACGGATGTCTTCTACCGTGGAAGTCAAGACGTCATTGGAGCCACAAAAATGGATGAAAAACTTCTGGAAGAGATTCGTCGCCAAGAAGCCAGGGCGCAAGGCGACGACGGTGAGGAGGATGCTCAAGAACAGAATCCGCTTGAGAAGGCAGAGGAAAGCAAAGGCGCTTCTGCCGTCGTCGATGCCCAGCCCACGCCGTCTGGCCAACAGACCCTCATGGGATTCGGGAGGGATGAATGATGTCTGCAAGCCATTCACCCGAAGAAACCAAAGCAGCGCTCCACGATGTGGTCACAGAAATGTACGATAAAATCGTGAAAGGTGAACCTCCAACCATGACGCTTCCGGTTCGAACCAAGAACAACATTGGATTTGACAAGACACTTGGGGTCTACAAATACGGGAAAAAACGTTCCGTTCGGGACGCAACAAGTTTAGGCTCCGCCAAACAGTTGTTGCGGGCGCTCCACGTGGTAGAATTCATCGAGGAGATGATCAACACAAACAAATCGTCCACCCTCAGAGAGATGTACTACATCTCAGAAAGCTGGGGCCTTGGAAAGTTTTCTTCACAAAACGAATCGAACAACCTTGCTGAGGATTTGGAAGTGGTCACAAAATGCATGCGTGAAGATTTCAAGCTTCGACCGGAAGAGGACGGGGCCCGTATGATTGGAAACGTCACGCTTCGAGAACGAAATCGCCGTGGCGAATGGATGCGAATCAATGCCCGCGACGACGTTGGTGATTCTGGATACGGTGTACCTTACAATGTTGAGGAAGAGAAAATCGAGTTGCTCGAGCACGATGTGAATTTCATCATGGCCATCGAGACCGGTGGTATGTTTGACCGGCTTATCGAAAACGGTTTCGATGAAGCGTACAATTGCGCCCTTGTCCACCTGAAAGGACAGCCTGCGCGTTCAACACGCCGCATCTTGAAGCGAATGAGCGAGGAATGGGACTTACCGGTCGTGGTCTTCCTTGACGGTGACCCGTGGTCGTTCCGTATCTTTGCCTCAATCGCTTACGGAGCCATCAAAACGGCCCATATTTCGGAATACCTCGCCACACCCACCGCAACCTACCTCGGTATCACGTCGGACGATATTGAGGCCTATGACCTCCCGAGCGATGACTTGTCATCAAGGGACGTTGACGCCTTGAAGGCTGAACTTTCGGACCCACGATTCGCTGATGCATGGTGGCAAGATCAAATCAACATGATGTTGGAACTGGGCAAAAAGGCGGAACAGCAATCCTTGGCTAAATATGGATTGGATTTCGTCACCGATACCTATCTTCCTGAAAAATTGGATGATTTGGGTCTTGCTTGATCCCATCAGCGAGCCTTATGGAGGAAGAGGGTTTGGTTAGCAATGATGCAAGCACCGGAGCCGGCGAAACGATCCCCATGGGGATTACGACTTGCCGTGGTTGGAGCACTCATGTTGCTCTTTGGTGGCATCGTGATGGTCAGTCAATCTGAAACCATCAGTTCGACAATGGACCCGAGAGAGCAGCATCATGACGAGCCATACGTTGGGCCAGGCACCTTTCCAACCGGCGAACTTAGTGACTCATGTTACCGGTTTTACCAACTCGCCGACGATCCGGAAATGACGGTTCAACTCTACCGAGTTGAAGGTTCATCAGCGGTGGGTGATGCACTCGAAGAAAGCAAATGCATGCTCGACTGGCAAGTGATAGCGGCGGACGGGGAAGAATTCACTGAACGTGCCTCATGGCAACTCAACGAGAGCAACGAATACGCTTTGGTCATCGAGTGCGATGAAGGGTGTGAAGAAACCACGGGATGGCTGATTTCCGTCGATGCCATTCAATCTGGACTGCTGTCTTCCACGTGGTTAATGATCGGCGGCGCCATGTGCTGCTTGGGCATATTTACAACCCCCATAGCGATGATTGTCTACTTTGCATCAAAACCGAGCAAAGCCCCGCGAGTTATGATGGTGGGTCCTGAAGGTCAATTGATTCCCGTAACTGACGTCAATCCTGAACATCCGACACTGTTTACTCAGGTTTCAGACGGAGGAGGACAACAATCAACCGTAGCGCCCCCCTTTGCCGACACGGCTGAGCACCAATCCTCCGAGGAGTTCGTCGATGGCCTCAACGATGTTGCCGCTGGGGCACTGTTGACCACGGAACAAGTCTATGCGTTGATGCGAGGGGACGTCGAAGGAGCGCAAGACCACGCCAAGACGGGGCGGTACCAAGCCACGACGGCAGAAGACGCCATCCAAGACGCTGCCAACGCAGCTGCCATCGCCTCGTGGGACGAGGGGGTGCCATTGGCTGAGCCCAAAGCGGTCCAACCAAAGACAAACACAACCAAGCGGGCA
>DANX01000042.1:48631-64200 GCA_002502295.1 Euryarchaeota archaeon UBA561
CATCGGTGTGTTCATAGAGGAGGGGGCACTACCCAACCTCGAGTTGAGAAGCATGAGCGACATCGACCGTGCCCTGTACCTGCTGCAAAACAAAGTTCGGAGACAAATCTTGGAACGCCTAGCCAGAGAGCCACACTATCCAATGCAACTGTCTGAATTGATCGGTGTCAGTCAGCCCGCCGTGGTCAAGCACCTCAAAGAACTCGAGAAAGGCGGAATGGTTTCCAAAAACAAGGTTCCTTCCGAAAAAGGTGGGCCTCCAAGAACCATTTACGCCGTTGAGCGTGCCATGTCCATCCACGTCGATATCGGTCCCGATTTGTACCGTTGCGAGCAACGAAAACTCCCGGCTGGAGGACCAATGCGGTTGTCAACCAACTTGCCACCTGCCTCAATGTACGTTGCTGAGTCCCTGAGTGGGCGAAAAAAAATCGCCGTTGCTGAAGGGTTGGCCCACATGCGAACACTCGCGTCTGTGCTGGAAGAATTGGACGCACAACGCGATGCTCTCATTTCACTTCACCAGCACGTACGTCAGCGTGTGTCCGCTGCCGTTGAATCGGACTTTGATTCCTACGAAGAACGCAGCATCATCCAAACCATGGTCGAAGCGACCGGAGACCGCCTTGATCTCACGGCGCTGGTTCAGCAAGAACTGGTAGGACAGGCCAACGTTGGAGAGGTCATCAATACGCTGCGCTCCAGGTTGGAGAAGCAAATCGCCAAACGATCGGGTCAAGTCATCGCCGCTCCGCTTGACACAGAGCTCCGCTGGTACCTAGGGCCGAAGTCCAAGTGAATTCATGAAAGCGTTCAGTTTTCAAATTCATCGGCGAGAACAGAGACAAGCGACGACTGTTCAGCCAATCGCTTGTTCACTTCTTCCCGGCGCCCCTTGCCAACCAAATACACAACGCCCAAAAGCGCAATGGTCAGGACAATGACTGCAAACGGAAGCGCAGTCTTTCCTACGACTTCCCGAGCAAGGTCAATGATTGGACTGTTGGACTCAAGTTCCTCTGGGAGCGGTTTGACGTTGTCTTGTTCATCTGATTCGACGATCTCATTCATCGGGTCTACAACGACGTAAACACCCTTGCTTCCTGCTGAAACAGGGTAAAGCAGGTAGAGTTCAATCTCCTTGGCGTCTTCGGTGTCGTCTGGGGCTAGGAGAGCACCAACCACCTGACGCATGACGACGCGGTCCTCTTCGCAGCCGTTGTCTCTGATTTCTTTGATGGTGTCAGCGTCGTTTGCGTCGTCGTACTCGCAAAGAACAATCTCAATATCGGTAGCGTGAACGTTTCCGGTGTTTTGCAGGATAATGCCGATCGGAATCGTCGAGTCAACTTCGCCTGAAGTGGACGGAGGCATGATGATTTCCTTGATCTCGAGGTTCGGTGCTCGTAAACGCAGCGTGACGATGAACTCGTTGGTGTCGAGATTTTCGCCATCCCATGCCGGTGAATCGTCATGATCACCGTCGTTCTCCATGTCGCCAAACTTGGAAACGACCTTCAAACCAATGCTCCGTGTGTCGAGCTTGGCGTCGGTACCAATCTTCACCGCAGCAACGGTGGTGATGGTTTCGTAAGGTGCCATCTCAGGAAGGCGCCACTCGTCGAGGTCTTCGAGGTAAATACAGGCGTCCTCCGGATAGGACGAAGCCGTTGACAGCATGGTCATGCAAGACTCTTCGACAACGAGATCAGCGCTGACTTGGCGCATGATGAACCAGTCCACGTCCCATGTGCTCAAGACGTTCATTCCGGGTAGTTCGCTCCAGAGAAGAGAATCTCCGTCGCGCTGAGCTGTGTGATTGTTCAAGGTTGGAACATCAGCTACGTTTCCGTTGTTGGTCACGTTGAACGTGAAGCGAACAACTCGGCCGGGCGCTGAAGTCTTCACCGCGTTGTCGACGGATGGGTCCATCGAAATTTGCATGTCATGGAATTCATCCACGGTGATGGCAAGGACGATGGTGTCTCGAATTCGTGTCTCGCGTCCACTGGCATCCGGATAAACTTCCTCCGAGAAGGCTTGCAAAACGACGGTGTATTCGCCCGCAGGCACACGGTTAGGGACGTTCATTTCCACATCAAACGCTTGGTATGTATCAGGAGAAAGTTCCTGGAGGGTCTCGCGTGGGATATCAATGTCCCAAATGACGTCAACGCCAAAGGCATCGGTCACCCGAGCAAGACGGAAGTCAAAGCGGTCGGGACCGTTACCGTCGTTGGTGACCGTGATTGGCAAGGAAATCTTGTCGCCAGGATTCACGTTCATCGAATCGCCGACCGCCGGGTCGATGCCAGCATCGAGGTCGAAGACGTGTTCAACGTTGGTCGAGAGAATGGCCGAGTCTGAAATTCGGGGGTAGCCGTCGAGGTAGCCCTTCAGGGTCACCGCTGGTCCGAGGCCGGCAGTGGCGTTTCGAGGTGCACAAACGTGAACGGTGACGCGCTTCGTTATCTTCTCCGCTGTACCAGGAATGGTCCAAGCGATCGGGTCGCCCAAACCATCGCCTGCATCGGCTGACCCCGTTGCGTTTGCGAAATCAACCATCACAAGCCAATTCTCCTCGCGCCATGCATCCATGGCAACACCGTCTGGCTTGGCATCGGGTGCGCCGGGTGTGGCAAAGACAAGTTCCCCACTGTCGAAATTCTTGGTGACGTTGATGTTGTAGGAAGCACAATCGCCTGGCTTAATCTGAGACGAGCGGTCATCGACAGCGAACACGATGTTTCCGGTTGAACGAATTGATACGAACACACCGAGTTCCAAGATGTCGTAGGTTCCTTTCTCAACGGACTTGATCGGTTCGCCTTCAGACCAACCCTTCACGTAGATAACAAACGCTCCGGGGTCTTCCGTCGTTGGCACAAAGACCTCAAGGTTCTTTGTCACCGATTGACCGGGGTCCAACTCGACACGTATTGGGAAGTTAACCTGCCAGCCAAACGGCAGCAACCATTCCTGTTGTCCCTCAAGGCTGTTGGGATCCCAGAAGACGAAAGCGTCGTGGACGTTACCTGTGTTGGTAATGGTGATTGAAAAGATGGCGGTATCGCCCTGTTCGATGTCCGCCATGCTGTGGGAGGTATCGAGGTTAATTCCGTGGACAACGTCCATGAGAGTCAAGGTGATCAAATCGTTCTGAATGGCGGGGTCTTTGTACGACTGGGCTGTTACCCGTATTTCTGCCAGTTCATCCCCGTTGGCCTGATAGATGGACGGAGCTTGAACTCGCATGTAGAAGCGAACATCTTCGCCACCCTCAAGGAAAATTGGGGTGTCTGGGAAAATGCTTGAGTGGTTCGAAGCAAAGTAGAGGTTGGCCGTCCAGTTCAACGGAACACCCGAGATGTTGAGCCCGTAAGTGTCCGCCACCAGGTCCTTTGGACCAGGCGTTGAATTGTTCATCGTCATGTTGTAGATGGTCTGCTGGCCTGGTTCAATGACGTGATAGAAGGTCTCGCCTTCGTCGAATTCAACGTCAACTTGACCCGTTAGGACGTGGGAATAACATATCGTAAACCGGTTGTTGTTACCGTCGTCACCGCACTTGTTTGTATCCGACCACGCAATGTGCGCGCCACTGCCAAGGTCGTTCGAGAAGGCTGGAGGCATGCCGATGGCCGGCTGACGTCCGCTGTTTGGCCCGAGTTTGTTTGAATTCCAGGACGTCACAGGAACGACTTCCCACGGGTCAAGTGCCGTCAGGCCGTCGCCAGTAAGATCGGTTTGATTCAATCGTACGTAGACAATTTCTTCGTTGGCCGAGAGGTTTCCGGAGTCAACCCATGCGATGTGGACGTTGTTTTGATCGTCGGTAAGGAGTGAAGGGAACACGGAGTTTCCAGCGTATGGAGAAGCAGGTGGTAGGCCACCATTGCCTTCAACGGTAGAGATCGGTGTATCATTGATTTTCTTGATGGCGTAGGTCGAGAGACCTTCCTCTGCACCGTCCCAAGCACCCGCGCCTTGAAGGCGAAGTTTGGTGTAGTACACTTCGTAGTTGACGTCCTTTTCGAATCCATAGTCGCGCCCATCCATCCAAGCAATGTGCGTGTTACCCTGCATGTCCACGCCAATTGAAGGGTGGAAAGAGTAGGCGTCGTCAATGGTGACACGGGTGTCGTTCACCACAACCAGGTGGCCGTCAGCTCCTGCTCCAGTGTCTTCGGCGTAGGTGCCTCCTTGAGAGGAGTGCCCAGGAAGTCCGGGAGTGAAGGTCGGGTCGTTGTTCATCTTGGCGTAGGGGTCAAGAATGGACATGTAAATTTCACGAGAGTTGTTGGTTGAAATGTAGACCATTGCTTCAACGAGAAGAGCCATTTGGTTGGTTCCTGATCCCGATGGGAATTCGTAAGCCTGGCCACCTGCGTCCGTGTTGGCGAGGGTATTGCCCGGGCAGTTTCGTGTTTGAGTGGACACGATGCCGTTAGGGCACTGGACGAGGTCCATGAAGTGGGATTGGATGTTGCCTGCACCGCCGTAGCCTTGTCCGTACAAACCAACAGGGACGACACCTGCGAGGAGGCAGTTGTCGTGCGCCTCTTGGATAGCCGCTTTATCGTCAGCTTGCTGCGATGGGTCGCCGTCCTTGGGCCCTTCATCGGAAACGGGAATCACGATCTTTGTGGCGTTCGGGTTCCATCGGTGGTCGGACTGGGTTGGAGGGTTGCCTGGTACGTTACCCGCAGCATCTTTCCACGACAAACAGGCCCAGTTTGATCCAGGGCCCCAATCCTCACCGGAGTATCCAGAATAGGTGTTTCCGTTGTAGATGGTTCCTGGGAGCTTTCGAATACCACCAGAATCGTCACCGGGGGTTTGGCCGAGTGGGGTTGTGCGTGGCCCTGTGTTCTGGTTATATCCTTGGCAGTTGCCTGAACTGGCGGCACCAGGGAGGGTGTTTCCAAGACCGTAAATGGTCTCATACACCGTCATGTTGCCTTCTTCAAGCATGGGCTTGATTCCTTGGAAGTAAGGCCCGCTTGCGAAGTTTCCACCGTAAATGACCGTGCAGATGTCTGCCCACTCAGAGTACATCGAACCGGATGTGTCAACGATGAAGGCCAATTCGACCTTGCCGCCGCGCGTGTCGTCCCAAGCGATTTGGACGTAGTCGTTGGCATCAACGACGACATCTGGGTGTCCCTTGTGTCCGATGATTGGGGTGAGGAGGGTGTCGTCAAAGAGCGTGACCACAGCACCGGATCCAATGTCTGGCTGGATCATGGAGTAGTAGATTTGTGGTTGGTTGAAGAAACGTCCCAGCTCATCGTAGTTGTCTTGCCACACGATGTGAACGTTGTTTTGGCTGTCAATATCGAGGGAGGGCCAGTCACGGTTTTGGGATCTGCGAGAGATGATGGTGTCGTCGATGGCCGTGATGGTGCCGTCATCGGATGCCATGCCGTCCATCGGGGCGGCCCACGGAGAAATGGCCGTGTACATGATGGCGTGTTGGCCGGCTTTGTCAGCCCACACGACGTGAATGCGATCGTACTCGTCAACGGCAAGATCCGGATGCCAAATTTTGTGAAGTCCAGAATTGGTAATTTGGGTTGCGTCAATGAGCGTCTCCCCTCGTGGAGACATCATTGAATAGTAGAGATGGAGGTTGTTTCGTGTCCAAACGACGTGAACGTTGCCTGAGCTGTCCGAGCCAACCGCAGCCTGCGCATCTGAGGATGTACCGCCGTCCACGATTTGAACCGCTTCGGTGATAACGACGGTGTTCGCACTCACGGGAACGGAGGCGATCAACAAGGATGACATCACGGAAAGAACCATGATTGACGCTAGGCTGATGGATTTGATTTTTTGACGCATAGGTATACCCCGGACTTCTACGTTTTCTCGTGCATCTAATCATACTTAACCGCGTCCCCTATCGGTCATGTTTCAGGGGTTTGCAAAAGAACGGCTGAGAACGATATGGCTCCCGACTGAGCGGGGATTCTTTTGCTCGTTTCAAGCCCATTCACTCGGGTCAAAACCAGAACCAAATGACATCTTTTCATCAAACTCAATTTGAGCGGTTGGCCGCGACTCTTCAGGCAGAGGTCCACCGTTGCTGTTGGGCTTTGATTTAGCCCAGTCATCAACGGGCCCTGACTTGCCCACGCCGGGGCCATAGGAGTACTTTATCTCGTGAATGAGGGCAAGTTTCGCCAGCCAAAGTCGCCGCAAACTGTTCATGAATTCATGCTTGGTAAGGCCGTCAAACCAAATCGGGAGACTCACGTTAAACGCTTGAAGCGGCCCGGGTTTCTTTTCACCATCATGCCCCATGTGAATCACCCAATCGACGCCGGTTCGAATCAGGTGCAATCGGCTTTCATGAATCCACTCCGACCAGTCGCTGTCTTGGTCGTTCATGTGGTCTTTCATTTCCTTCTGTTGGCCCTCGTCCACTCTTGTCATGCTGGAAACGGCAACCAAGTCCCTCCCCTTTGGAACGACAATGGCGAACATGTGGCCTTGCTTGCCGCTGGGATAGCGAACAAGGAAGTGCGCGTGAGCTCTTGGGTCTTTTTGCGCCTTGGCTGAGAGCCGTTCTTCTGCAAGCCATTTTTTGAGCAGATCGACGGTCTCGTCGGGCGTCATGTTCTACCCGATATTCTCCTCCCGTTTGAATGCAACCGTTTACGGAGCCAATTCTTCAAGGAGACGCCCCAGTCGCGCTTTTTCTTCGGTGGTGAACCTCATCCGAATCCATGCGTTCTTGGTGTCAACCCAAGCATCCCACGCCAGAGCAAAGGATTTCCCGCTCAACCAGAACACTGGGAAACAAAAAATGTAAACGGTGACGAGGCCGACCAACGGTGAATAGCCACCAAACTCAAGCCAAGAATCGCTCCACTGCATTGTGGAAGCGATCCATTCTCGAGCAAACCATGTCAGCGTTGTCCAAAACGCAGCAACCAGCGGCCACACGAGGAGGGAACCAAAGAACGCCGCGAGGAATTGGTAACTGGTTCGTGCGTCCAAACCCTCGTCGGTCGAATCACCTAAAATTCGGCCAATGCCAACCTGAAACCCAAGCGACGTGATGGCGAACGGCAAAAGAGCGAGGAAGAAAAGCATCGACAGCATTGACGTCGGCAACCGAGCCCAGTTTGCCTTGCGAAGTATCCGACCTTGCGGACCGAGGTGCCGTCCATCCAATCCGTGCGCTTCAAGGAGTTCAGCCGCTTCTGAAGCCCGTTCAAATGTCTCTCCACTGAGTGGCGCTGGAGGAAATTCCCCCTCGCCCTTCCGCCATGAATCACGAATTTCGCGTGCAGCCAACACCTCGTTCTGCCAGGTTGTGAGGCGTTTTCCATCCTTTCTTGCCTTGGCATGCGCCATAAGATGCAACGCTCGATGCTCTTTCCAGGTGGCTGAATTGGGCGTCATGGCTGGAAGGATGCCTTTGAGTTGGTCTCGTACCTGATGGACAGTCGCCTCCGGTGGTTCAGTCCAACCGCCTTGACGGACAGCCTCAACCATCTCAGAAGGGATTGTTTCATCGGACAATTGGAGCGGTTCTCCGAATTCAATGAATTGGTCCGTTCGGAAGAGATCGCGTCGACGGTAGTGCAATCCTACGGGAACCAAATGAGGGAGTGGGAGGCCTTTGGCTTTGGCCAAGGCAGCGGCGGCAAGAACCGTGCGAAACGGTCCGGTCTTGAACCGTATCATGTGGGATTCGCTATGGCTCGTGCCCTCCGGGAACAGGACGCACCCAAAACCATGAGCAATCCCGTTGGAGAGGGCAAGGAGTGAACGGCCGTTAAGATGCAAGGCTTCCTCCTCTGTGCATCCCCCTCGAAGAAGTTCGGCTTTTCGCACCACGGGTTGGACAGCCAAACGCCGCGTCCACCAACCAAGCAGAGGCCGAGTGACCAAATCATGTCGAGCACCGACAACGAATTCCTTGGGGTGGTGGAGAAAAATGGCAAGAGGATCCATAAGGCCGTTTGTGTGCCAACCGCAACACATCGCCCCGGCGCCTTCAACGGTGAGAGGGGTAGCTTGAGACGTGGATGTGGTTCGAAATTGAACACTTGAAACCCTTCGGCACATCCAGAAAGCAATCTTCGTCCACAGGTACGAACCCGGGACTGAGGAATCGTACGTTGGAAGTGGTGCCGCCAACAATTTCTCAATGTTCATCTTTTTTGCCGAGGCTGAAAGGATAGGGAGGGCTTCCCCGTTGTGCATCATCTCTTCTTCTTCAGTGACAATGGTGGCCATCAGTTCACCTCCCGAAGTTGGTTTGAGAGGCTTTCAAGCTCGGCGTGGTTGGGTTCGTTTGCCCGTGTCTCTGGCCACATGGCCATCAGCGTGCCCCCGCCATCTCCGGGTGTTCGCGGAAGGACATGAGCGTGGACATGCGGGACTTCTTGCCCTGCAAGGGGCCCATCGTGAATGCAGACCGTGAAATCGGTTGTTGAGAAGTGCTGCCCGAGACGGTGCTGAACCTCAGCAACGCCGTTCATCAACGCTGCTCGTTCATTCGGCTGCAAATCAGACAATCGTTGGGCTGGACGAACGGGAATGACCAGAGTATGGCCTTCACGGCGCGGAAAGATGTCAAGGAAAGCATACCATCCTTCGCCACGAGCAACGGGGTGAGACGGTATTTCGCCCGACAAGATTCTCTCGAAGAGCGTGGGCATGCTCCTCCCTGTGGGGCTGATGTCCTTTTTCATTGTGGAGGAAGAACCCAGTGCCCGCCTGCTCCTTTCTTGATGGCCAGCGTCCCGAGTGTTCCGTCGCAATCAACCGTGATATGATGCAGGAAGTCGTCGTTGGATTCCGTGAAGTCCTCACGCTGGAAAACCCCTCTGGATTCTTCACGAGCCAAGCCGCTTTGAACGGAGGCGGTGACCATCCGGACCGCCGCCTGTGTGCGGAGGATTTCGAGGAGATTCATGTTGGCGATCAACGAAGACTGATCGAGATGCAACGATTCCGCTGAAATTGAAATCTGTTCGAGTTTGTCGTGAAGTCGGTTCATGCTGTCCGCCGAAAGGGAAGGCGTCGATGCAAGGGCGGTTTGGAGATTTGTCATGACCGTTCCACATCGCATCACGTGGGTTTGTTCGCCAGTTTCCATCATCGCTGAGACATCACTTTCGGCTTCAGCAAGAGCAGATTCAAGACCGTTGAACGTGCTAAATTTTCTGCCTGAAACCCATTCTCCTGCATGGTTTCCAGCCGCCGTTCCGGAATCGATGGCGTCAAGAAGCCGGTTGCCGCTGAGCGGGGCAGCTCCATGGAACCCTGTGCAAGCAGCCTCACCTGCGGCGTAGAGGCCGGTAAACCAGCGTGACCACGCACCAACAACGCAGCGCCCATGGCCATCAACGGGTAACCCTCCGAGGGTGTGGCCAATGGTTGGTTGAAGAGGAACCGTTTGGCGGTTCATGTCAATGCCAGTGCGTTGTTGAACAAGACGGAACAGGGAACCCCACCATGGCCTGCTCTGGCCAAGGTCCCGAGCATCCAGCACCGGTTGAACAGCGGCGTTCAGGGCTTGAGTGATTTCATGTGAGGATTGATTGGCAATTTCAATGGGGGCCCCAGATGCTTCGTGAAGAAGAGCCCCGTCCAGAAGAAGGCCGGTAGGGAGGAACACGTTTGTGCCCTTGATGGTCAATGGATGGTGCGCCATGAATTCCATGTCTCGCAGAGCCACACCGGCACGGAACGCCATGTCCATGCCGAGACCAACAACACCAGAAGAATAAGCGCCTTCAAAACCCTCATCGGCGATAATCAACGCTTTGCATTGAAGGCCAATGATTCGGCCATTCACCATGTCAAGGACGATGATGCCTTCGACCGATTGATTGGTGTGAACCAACGTCAAAGGAAGTTGATCACCGCGTCGAATAACACCATGGCGCATGCACTGTTCTTCGCCAACTTGCTGAATGCCGAGAGCCGTGGCGCTGCCAGCATCGACCGTCCGAGGTTGTTGATGACCCGCGCCTTTTCGCACCAATGGGAGGCCTTGCTGATCTCGGCGGAAATTGACGCCACGCCGTTCCATAAGGTCGACCTGCTTGATGGCTCCCGCCGTCCTTTCAGCAACGATGTCCTGATCGCAAAGAAACGCTCCGCACCGAATCGTGTCCTCTCGATGGCTACGGTTGTTGGATTCTTGCAACGAGGCAGAGATTCCCTCGAGAGCAGCCATCCCGGGATTTCCGAGACCGGTCGCGGACATCATCAAGGTGCTCGACCCAGACCTGGCTGCTTGAGCCGCAGCGTGCAATGCTGCAGGCCCGTCGCCTAGAACAATCACGTCCCATGCTTCCATTCAAATCTCCCCTAAATCTGGCCAAGCGGAGCACTGCCATAAGGTGCGCGCTTCCATCGCAAGCACTGAAGTGCCAGAAAACGCATCCTGCGTCCCTCTCAAACCTTCGGAAGAGGAAGCGTTGCCCAAATACGAGCTCGTTCAAGGTGTTGGTTTTTCTTGCGAAGTTGGAAACTGGATTTACGAGTGACCACCGTGCGAAGGACGCGCGACTCGATGACTACGCCGGCTTCATCGCGCAGGATAACCTGAACGTACCGATCGCCTGGGTCTCGCGCCGGCCACGCAACGCCCAACCAAAGCACAACCCCCTGCTGCAAATATCGCGGGACCCAATCCAATGCATCGTCCTCTCCCTCGGTATTGAGGCTGACCGCTTTTCGAGGCGGCGGGCAAGCTTGCAATTCAAATCGGTGATCTCTGGCAAAAGGTTCTCCGCCGGGGCATACGACTTCGATTCTCGCCACGGTTTGCTCAAAGGTTTGGTTGTTGAGGGCAATGAAGAGATGCCCGGTTCCGTCCTCGCATTCAGGGTCGAGGGCGACGTCCATCCGCCAAGGTGAACGCAGCATGCTGGGGGTTCCTGAAAGCAGGTCGAGCTGCAGACGCTCCAGCAACCGAAAAGCACTCGGTTGCCATACACGAGCATGGGCCAAAAGTCTCTGAAGCGAGCGCCAGTTGAACTTTGCTTCTTTGTCGAGAAGAACATCTTTGATGGCGTCGGGACGGATGAATTCACTCAATTCTTCCATGGCAACGGTGTTGTCCAAATCGCCCTTGGCATGTAAATGTAGGATGTAGAGCACGCGCTCCCACGATTGATCTTTGTCATAACCCGGTAAAATGCTCTCTCGGAAGTCACCCAACCATGCTCGCCAGTCCAAGTAGAGGTCGGGATCGAGGTGCAGCACAATCAACTCGCCAAGAATAGAGCCGAGCTGGGTCGGGTGATGCGTCGGAGCGTGATGCGCCAAGCAGGGCATAAGGTCTCCTTGCTGACGAACAGCATCGGAGGTAAAGAAAGAATGGAATGAGTGAGCAAAACCAAGGGTCATGGAGACGAGGAAGGAAAGATTCCACACCAGCGAATCTTCTCGAATGACCGTTCCCAAACCGAGCAGGAACATTGCGCTGATGGCCAAGAGGCTGTTCACGGTGTTGTGTCTTCGGACGTCGGTCAGTCCCTCAAGAATACGGTCCATGCCCGGTTGAGAGCGTAACGAAAGTTTTCCGCCGGTGGTTTCTTCGTCGATTTCACGAAGCGATATGCGCGCCTGAATGGATTGCCACATGGCTTCCCCTGCAAGCAACGGAGGAACCGTTGTAATGAGAAGAGGGGCAAACCAAAACAGCATCACATAGCCCGGATTTGGGGGGGCGACCGAAGAAAAAATCACAGAAAGGAGGGCGACAGCGGCCACGCTTGCGCCGAACAGAAGACGGATGAGCATCGAGAGGGGGTGGCGCGCCACATGTCCGAAACGCATTCTGAGTTTTTCCTGATGTTGCCATTTCTCAACGGTCCGTTCCAATGGATTCTCGGTACGGGCAAACCCGTGTCCGTAAGGATCGGGGAGTGCACTGGCCGCATCAGATGGGTCGTCCGCCATGTCATCCCTATCCGACGGGTGAATGGCGATGATTATGGCTCTTGTCCAAAAAAATGGCGGGCGTGGCAGGATTCGAACCCGCGATCTCCGGCTTAGGAGGCCGGTGCATTATCCAGCTGTGCTACACGCCCAACAACCGCTGATAGGCAACCTTTCATGACGCTTGCGATGCTGGTGAGTTGAGGTGTTCTCGGCCAATCTCAGCAACACGATGGAAAAGTTCCTCCAATTGAATGCGCTGCTGAGCGGAGCGTTGCAATCGCATATCGCACATTGACACGGCGTTCAACAGGTCGGCGAGAAGGGGTTCGGGGTAGTGGGTTCGTCCGGCCACAAGGAAATGATGGAGGCGATCAATGACACCCCGTCCATCGAGATCATGGGTGCTCATCATCTGATCCAATGCGCCCATGGCTCCTTTGAGTGCTCGAATGTTCTTCTCCCCCTGTTTTTCCCATTTCCAATCATGGACGCGACCCCTCAGCGCTTCTTCAAGGACAAGTTGTACCTCACGCCTGCTGCTGTTCGCCATCAGAAGTTGGATGTTTTTTCGATCCGTGAGCAGCGAGCGTTGGGAGAGGAGTTGGAGCGTGAATATGGCTTTCCGAAGGTTTCCACCCGCCACGTGAGCAATGTCCCCTAACACTCCACTGGTTGGGTTCAATGACTCGTCTTGAGCGATGCTCTCCAGGCGCTGTTCAATCATCAACCGCGAGAGAGTGGGCATGCGCACGTGCTGCGTCCGACTACGCAAGGCTTCAATGATGCGGGAAGGGGTATGGGTGGTGAAAATAAAACGGGCACTTCGGCTGCTTTCCTCCATCATTCTCCGCAAATAGGATTGGCGGGCATGCCCTAGATAATCGGCATCCTCAATGATGATGATTCGGGAGACGGCAGCGAATGTGCCTGCCTCAGGAGACGAGGATTCCTCCCCTGCAGGTGGCGGGGATGCACTCGATGAAGCGCTGATGTTGTGATCAAATGCATCCAAACTGGTTCGCCCGGCGAGGGTGTCATCCGAACCAGCGCCTTCAGGGCGCAAAAACGCCTCAAATTTGGCCATAGCGCCAGAGGTTTTGTTGAGGTCACGGGCTTGAAGAACGTGGGTTGTTGCGCGCCATGAAGGCCCCAGAACTTGGCGACAAATGAGTCGCAGAGAAGCGGTTTTACCGCAACCAGTAGGGCCTGAGAGAAGAAGGTGAGGTGGGTTCGCTTGGATTGAGAGGTGCTTGAGAGCATCAATGACCTGCGGGGTTGTAAGAAGGTCGTCAAAGAAAACGGGCCTGTATTGCTCAAGCCAGTTGGTCATGCAACAGAAGACCTGCCCATGGTCTTTGAACTCTGCGAGCGAGATTGTTCACTCGGCGTTTAGGCGCTTCGTGCCGTGGCGGCGGAGTTTCATGAAGATGCGTGATCCGCAGGCCTTACAGCTGATTCCATTTCGCTCTCGGTGGAACGATTCGAGGCTTCCGCAGACGGCACACTTGTAATCAACGAGTTCAACCATGGTGTTCTCTCCATTGTCCGCGACCGTGCATCCTGTTTTGAACCTTTCATTGGCTTCTCCGATGTTCCCATGCCTCATAGGTAGGCTCAGACATCACGACTAAGCGTCCTTTTTGGTACAGATGGATGATCTTCAAACCAACCGACGAGGGGGAACGATTGAGGATTCCCGCGATTGAGACGATGTCACAATTGATCTCAAGACTCTCGATGAGGTGTTCTTCCTCATCAGCGGACCAAGGAACAAACATGGGGTTCAGCAAGCAAGTCCGCCAACGAGCCCAGGCATCAAACGGATGCGGCTGCCTGCCTCTAAATCCATCTCAGCAATGTCTACGGCGCTAACGAGTTGGTCGTTGACAAAGACCCAGGAGCCCTGGGTGGCGTTGACCTTCTCAGCGAGCTCGTTTTGGGTCATCACAGCTTCGGCGTGGCCGGTGTTGTCAGCAATCTCGACGATAAACGTCGGTGCATCTTGACCGCCGACGAGCCCGGGCATCAAACGGATGCGGCTGCCTGCTTCCAAGTTCATCTCAGCAATGTCGCCAGTGTTCACGAGTTGGTCGTTAACAAAGACCCAGGAGCCTTGGGTAGCATTGGCCGTCTCGACAAGTTCTGCCTGAGTCATCACCGCTTCTGCGTGACCGGTGTTGTCAGCAATCTCAACCACGAAGGTCGGTGCATCTTGTCCGCCAACGAGCCCGGGCATCAAACGGATGCGGCTGCCTGCTTCCAAATTCATCTCAGCGATGTCTGCGGCGCTGACGAGTTGGTCGTTAACAAAGACCCATGAGCCCTGGGTGGCGTTGACCTTCTCGGTAAGTTCGTTCTGTGACATCTGAACGGTAGAGTGTCCAGATGCGTCTGCAATTTCAACTTCAAACTTCATTTTGTCGTCCATGTGTTTTCACCTTTGAGTGAGTAATTTTCCAACAGTATATGAAGAAATCAAACGAACCTCCGTTCTTGACCTTCGTTCTTTTCTTCGCAACAAATCGTACACGTCGCTCACTTCCGAAGGAAGACGCGTTTGAGTGTATAAGAAGTCAAACTTTGAGATTGGCTTGACGAGCGAGAAGGTGAATGTGCATGCTGTGCTCCAACATTGCAGCGTTCGCCCACGCCTGGTCGAAGTCTGCTCCAACGGCATAGGCACCGTTTCCACGCACGACAACGCAACGCATTCCTCCCTGATTAAGGGCTTCTGCAACTTGTCGAAGGTAGTCTTCAGGTTGTTCCATATCCGGATCAACAATGATGATTTTTCCGATGTGCTCCTTTCCAAGGTTGTCAATGGGGGTCAGGAGAACCAAGTCTTTCTCACAGCTTGCAGCGGTGGTGTGTGGCCCATGCATGTGAATCACAGAGGCTGGGCCGCCGGTGACGACCGAAACAGAAGCGAGCAGAACCTCAAGAACGTGCCAATCGGGGGGTGCTCCACGAGGCGAGGTTGAACCAAGAGGTGCGGCGCATAAACTGCGTTCATTCATTCGAGGAAGAGTCACCATGTGTTTGGTGGAGATCATTACCCCTGGTTGCTCTGGATGTATGGTCGCTAAAGAGCCCATGGTGGCTCGCACCAAATGTTCACGATCGAGTTGACGTCCCAGACGGGCAAAGTCGGAGACAATGTAAGCAGGTATAACGAAGTTGTCTTCCACAAGTGGAGGCATCGGTGGCTCCTCCAATTCTTCGATGACTTCGGTTGCACCAACGACGGATTGTCGAAGGCGTGCATTCTCCATGTGAAGGCGTTCCAGTTCCGCTTCTTTTTCAGCAAGAAGGGTCAACGTCGCCGGATCGACACCCGTTTCCTGCACAGCAACCGGTGCTTCATCGGCAACGGAGGGCGCAACGGCAGGTTCGTCGACCAGGGTATCTTCAACTTCTTCGGATTCAACCGGCAGCTCTGGCTCTGACGCCGGAGCTTCAGCGGGCGCAACGTCAACGATATCTAAATCGGGTGACGGAGGCTCTTCAACAGGTGCTTCTGCTGGAGTTTCTGCTCCCGCCTCGGAAGCGTCCTCAGCGGCTTCTGACTCAGGCGTAGGTGGGCCGCTCGGTGGACCACTCGGAGGCCCGGTTGGCGGGCCGGTCGGTGGGCCACTCGGTGGGCTACTCGG
>DANX01000042.1:64514-64856 GCA_002502295.1 Euryarchaeota archaeon UBA561
ACTCGGAGGACCACTCGGAGGACTGGTTGGCGGGCCGGTCGGTGGACCACTCGGTGGGCCCGTTGGTGGGCCCGTTGGTGGGCCCGTTGGTGGGCCACTGGGCTCCTCATCGTCGACGGGGGTTTGTTCTTCCACGTCCGGCGAGTGTTCAATGGCTCCGATGTCTCCGAAAGCATCGCCTAACAGGTTGTCCAATTGGGATTGCTCCTCGTCGTCGCGCGCTTTTTCAGCAGAGGTTTTTGATTTCACCATGGTGGCACCCAATTTACCCACATGGCGCGGCTTAAATAGCGGTTGCGACCCGGAGGAGATGAAACTGCCCGCTTGGTGTAGAGGTTATCA
>DANX01000042.1:65189-79281 GCA_002502295.1 Euryarchaeota archaeon UBA561
TTCAATTCCCGGAGTGGGCGCCACTACTCTTCCTCTGTCGAGGAATCCTTTGTTTGAACAATGGATGATGCGGGTAAAAGGTACCACATGAACGGCAAAATGAGGAGGGAGTCCAAATTTTTCCCAAGTTGAATGTCAAACGTTGACTCAAACGCGATGAATGATGTTGAATCTTTGCTCCCCTCGACGGGGACTTCTTGAGCGACTGAAGTCCGATTCTCAGGCTCAACCAGTCCCAAATCATACCCCGAGAAGTCCGCTTCAAGTTGAACTCCAAGCCAAATGAAGGAAAAATCCGATGACGAGTTGGTGTGAACAAAGGAAACGGTTTCGAGGTTTGCGCCGGGTGTGTTGGTCGCAGTGGAATCTTCTTCTTCACCGCCCCCACCGCTCAATTCCAACATATAGCACGCTGGGAAGACGACTGAGAAGGCAACAAGGGTGCTGAGGAAAGCGAGTGAACGCACGTGATGGCGCCAGCGGAAGGATGACAACATCAGCAGCTCACTCAAGACCAAGAGAACCAATCCCAGTTTGACCGATTGACGTCCGAAAGCAAGCCATTCTCGTTCCTGATCCTGACCTCGTTCATCGGTATCGCCTGATTCGTTGGGCTCCTCCGCCTCGCCATCCACATTTGTCTGGTCCGAAGAACTTGTGTCGCTGACCGGAACCGCTGCATCGCCGTCCCGCTCAAGCGCGTAGAAGAAAAAAGCAGTGGCTCGCTTGATTTCGATGTCAATGAAGGTCTGGTCTTTGTCAATGGCGATCAGTGAATGGGCCTCGGTTGGTGACGGTCTCCCTTCGGTGTAGATGCCTTCAGCCGTGGCCACGAGCCATGCTGAAATGAACACGTGGACCGCCAAGAAAGCGGTCACGGCTAAGCGTATGAAGCCAAAGGCCCGGTGAGGTGGTGGCCGTGGCAACACGGCTGACCCTCTCCGTTCTTCCTTTTGATTTCACTCGTTCTCGGTTCGGCGGTTGCCTGCAACTGCGGCAAGACCGATGAGAGCGATGACCGTAAGCGGGGATACAAAGGGCAGAAGACCTGAATCTTCAGCAACTTCCTCGGCCGTCTCGGGTTCATCCACTTCTTCAGCCGTGTCGTCGCCACCTGTGCTTGCAGCGTCATCGAAGCCAAGGCCGGACGTGTCTGCACCTGCGTCCTCAAGCACTTGCTCGAGTTCACCAAGGTCGTGGTTTTCAACATCAACAATGTCCGCAAGGTCGTCAAATTCGGCCATCTCTTGTTGCGCTTCTTGTGCAGGAACGCCCGTGATGTAGCGAATGCTGGCAAAGGTCATTGGTCGGTCTTCGCTGTAGCCGGTCGTGGCTGGGCCAGCGATGATGTATCCGTTTCCGTCTTCATCCCATGCGTAAACGCCAACGCCCACAATGGTGGCCTGTTCATTGCTCCAAAGCGGAGCCCACATAGCGTCGTTGTACGGGAAGACTGGAACCTCGTTCTCTGCAACATCTTCAAAGGTTGCACCAACGTTCTCGCCAAAGGCTTGGAGGACATCAACAAGGCCTGAGTCGGCAAGAGCTTCTCCGATGGTCATGATTTTGTCGCTGACCTCGGGGCCGTCTTCAACGGTCATGCAGGAATGGTAGGAATCGAAGGGTTCGGTTTGGCCGTTCTCCACCAAGTCGATGGAGAGGCAGTATTCGCCCTCTCCAGCGATGTCAACATAATTCTCTACGTAAACCTCAGACTCGTCGCTGAAGGCAACACTGCCCTGGTCGATGACCGTGTTGTCGGCATCAGAAACACTCCATTGCATTGTGATGTCGTCGTAGGAATCGCCCCACGAACCGGCACTGGCCATCACTCGGAGGGTGTTATCCCCCTCGTCGTTTATGCCACTGTCCCAATGTTGAATTTCAGGCCCCAACCAGGACATTTCGCAGGTTTCAGTGGCGCTGACCAACAAGGCCCCGTCTGGCGCAAAGATGCTCCCTCCGGCGCACATTGTGTTGTCGCCGTAAGCCATGTTTGCTGGCACTTCGGTGTTATGGGAAATGTAGCCCGAATCGATGCTGACAGCGATCTCGCAGAAATAAGAAGTGCAGACTAGCAGGTCATCGCCCGAGGTCAGAATGTTGCCTTCGCCGTCGTTCATATACATGTCCATCAGGAAGTAGATGCCCTCGCCTTCGTCCGAGCCGTCGGTGCAGTCTTCGGTGCCATCGTTAACAAGCTCAAAGGAAATACTCGTCGAGTCTTCACAGTAGTAGTCATCACTCTCAGCAACGTTGTACTCATCGCTGCCATCGTCGCACTGCTCTGTACCATCGTTGACCCACTGCCAAGGCACTGCCCCATTGTAGTCCGAGCAACTGTAATACTTGCCTTCGGTATCCACTGGCTCGTCGGATGCGTCGGCGCAGTCGGCCGTGCCATCATTGACGAGTTCAAACGAAATCTGAGAACCGTCCAAGCAGACATAGGTGCTGGTGAGGCCGTTGTCGTATTCATCCGAGCCGTCATCACAATCGTCCCAACCGTCGTTCACATCCCCAATGGAGACGTCAATGTAGTCTTCCTCCCAATCGCTGTAACACTGAATGGTTGGGCTGGCTTCGAGGCCAATGCTGGTGGCGTCAAGGCGGCCGCTAAATCCGTAATAATCCACACCCGTTTCCCAATCTTCCCCTGTGTTGCCTCGGAGGAAGAAGTCGTCTTCGTCCGAACCGTCCATGCAGTCTTCGGAGCCGTCGTTCACATACCACTCTTCGATCATCTCGCCGTCGTCGCACATGAACCAGTCCGCCTCTCCGTCATAGTTGTCATCTTCATCGGCATCGCCGCCAAGGATGTTCCCAAATATCTCTGCAAAGGAGTCTTCGAGTTCAGCCTCAAAGTCTTCTGCAACAGCCTCGCCAAAGGATTCACTGGAGTGGGCAATGACGTTGCCCATCATGATGAACATGACCGGGTTGCCTGGTGGGCAACTGGAGCAGGCCGCGACGTCAACGGTCGCTCCATCGCCGAGGTCAACCTCAAGCGGCCTTTCCGCATCCATGTTGAATTCAACCTCGCCGATGTCCATATCGCCCTCATAGTCGCCTTCGCTGGTGAGTTCATCGCTGATGGTGATGTCAAATTGACCTTCATCAAAGCCAAACTCTTCCATGGGCAGACCGGTGAGGTAGACATTGTAGTCGGCTGAGCCGATGTAAGACCCGTCGGCCATGCCGCACAGGTCCGCAACCATCTTGTCGCCGTTCGGCCTGTCGCTCACGCCGACCTCGGTGGCCTCGTCGGTGCACCCCCAGAGTGTGCGGTCGTTGGCAGCAGCGGTGATGTAGATGGGGCTCTTCGAGCCAAGGCGCCAAACGGCATCAGAGGCGATAGAATAGCTGACCTCAACACCTGTGTCAAAATCAATGTTCAATTCCTCGCCACCACCTTCGACCATCACATCGATGCCGAGGTTCATGTCGTGTCCGACCATCATATCAAAGTCCATATCGGCGCCAATAAGGTTGTAATCACTGTCGAGGTATTCTTTGTAAATCATGTCAACCGTCAAGACGTTCTCTGATTCAAGGATGATATCAATATCAAAGCCAGTTGGGTCGCTGCCAAAGGTGCTTTCTGTCCAGTCGGTCATGATGACGGCGTCGTTCAAGAGTCCGTGGCGGAGCACCACATCGCTGGTGCGGCTCCAAACCTGCACGTCGTTGCCGTCAAAGTCTTGAACGGTCTGAACGGAGTTGTCCACGGTTTGATGAACGTAAACGTTTGACGCACCGGTGGTGAGTTGCCCGAGGTCGAGATTGAAGCCAGCAGCATCAGCGTCATCCATCAGTTCCGAGAAGATTTCCTGAATGTCCAGGCCCGTCACGTTCTGCAAGTCGCTGTCAAGGCTGGACCAATCGTATTCCACGCCGTAATAGTATTCGGGAGTCTCAATCTGAGCTTGAACGCTCGTAATCGGCGCCAGAGCAGCAAGAAGGAGGGCGGTCAACAAAAGGGCCGGTGAGGTTCGTCGCAACGTGGACATCGATTCAAACTGCCAAACAATGCGATATAATTCTATTGGGGACCGAATGTAGACCTTTTTCCTATATTTCCCGTGTGCTCCAGTTGACGTTGAAGTGCGAGATTGAAAATACGCCGGGCGAGTTTGTAATCCAAACGCCTTCGTCGTTTCCCGGTCTTTGTGTTTCCCATGAAGGCGGTCAAAAAGACGTCTTGGGTGGTTTCCCGGTAGGCATCAATTAGCCGGTTGGCTTCGTCTATTACCTCGTCAAGAAGAGGCCCATCCAATTCAATCTCAATGTATGTAAGGTGACGGCTGCTCATTTTGATTTTTGTTCGATCATAACCCAGCGCTTCACCATGGCAGAATTTTATTTGCATGGAGCCATCTTCTTTCGTGCCGTCCACCGCCCGGTAACCGAGCGTTCCCTCGGGCGCATTGAATTTCATCGGTGTTAGTTGGGTGGGTCCATTGACCGTTTCATGATGACGACGGCGTAAATCATCATAATGGCCGAGAAAGGCGTCATTTTTCCATACTTCATTAAGCGGGTTTGACACAGAAAAAATCATCACGCACACTGGATGTTCGGTGTCGTCAAACGGGTTGTCTTCGAGGATGGTTACAGAGTGGAGTCGATCTTTCCAATGTGGTAAGTCATCAAGGTCCTGAATCCCGGACTCAGGAACAATCCAAATTGAGTCATCATAGGTTGCCAAGGTTTGCTCTATGGCCAGTTTAAACATGTCATCCAGGACGTTTAATCGGGCAATGTCGGGGAGGTTGATGAAGCCTGGTTGGAAATACTTCACCATTGGCGAATTCATGCGTTTTGCTGAATTCTTGGCGAGATAAGGTGGATTGGTGAGCACAAATGCATGCTCGTGATGAATGACGTTTCGTATCGAGTCGTTTGCCGCACCCCATTGCTGTGATTGGCAAATTTTCCCGTCAATGTCGTGGCCCCGGATTCCAAATCCTATTTCTCGAGCAAGTTCAAGGAGATGACCGCCACCGGCGAAGGGGTCCACACATACGTCATAATCCGCACTGAGTGATGCGATGTGAGATCGAATGTGCGGCCTTAGCCAAACAGAATGGCGAGTGAAAAACTGCCCAAGGTCCCGTTTGCTGTTTTCTGACATGGTGCCAACTCGCCAACGGAGAAATCGTACAAAGGTCGGTTAATTCTCTGTTTGTCTTTCCCGGCAAACAGCAACAAAATTTTCAAACATTTCCTTGCCAAACTCGGAATCGTTCACTTCCGGATGAAATTGCAAGCCGAAGCGGTCGCCGACTTCATTTTCCATCCCTTGGACCTTGCACGATGGGCTTCCCGCCGTAATGAAAAATCCATCCGGTACGACATGGACCTCATCGTTGTGCGATTCCCAAACCGTTTGTGTTTGGCTGGTTCCGGCGAAGATGGTCCCTCCTCCTTCAATCAATTCAATTTCCATGGCTCCGAACTCAGGCTCAGGTGATTCCCGGGCGTCTCCACCGTAGTGTCGAGCCATGAACTGATGGCCTGCACAGATACCAAGGATTGGGATGTCCAATTCCAGGTAGGCTCCACAGTTACCCAACTCGCCGGTCAGGCCGACTCGAGCTGCCCCCCCAGAGAGGATGAGCCCGTCGAGTTCTCGCAGTTCATCCACCGGCGTGGTGTTGTCAATGATCTGTGTATCCACTTTGAGATAGCGAAGCATGCGCCATTCTCGGTGCGTCCACTGACCTCCGTTGTCCACGACATCAATCACAAGGGGCCTGTCTGACATGGTGCTCACTCTGCCGGATGTGGTTGAGGAACGACCATGAACATGCCGATGCGGGTGAATTCGGTGAACCGTGCATCAACGACGACGTCAAAGATGCGGTTTAACGATGGTGAATTGTGATGGTCCCACAGACTCGGCACCAAACCTTGACGCCGTCCTTTCGTGGAGGAATGCCAGCGATGTTGATGCTCGCCCCGCATGTGCACTTCACGATGTTCTCCATATGGGAGGCGAGCCGTCGGTGCTTCATGAAATGAACGCTTCAATGCCATGTGATGATGGACTGAAACACAACGAAGCATCGTGTGGTTGAGAATCCTTTGACTTCCGAAACAAGCGTGTCGCTTGGTGTTCCACCCGCAGCCACGACCATCGTCTCCAGTTTCGCAACGAGCCCGTTGAGGGAAGTGCGCTCAACGATGGCCCAACCTCGCACGAGGCCTAAGCCTGAGGGATTGAACAAGGGGAAAAGGTCGGGAAGGTGCTCAAAACTGTCGTGTGGTAAATTGACCAACACCACGTTGGCTTTGCCCCGTAGTTCGGCGTCTTCTTTCCATGCCCGTGCGTCCTTGCACACCACGATTGATGGTGAGAGCGAGGAGGTTGATTTCCTCGTCCAACTGGCGAGGTTCGTTTTGAGTAAGTTGACCGCTTTCGGGTTCAGATCACCGGCAATGTACCCCGAAACAAGCCCCTCATGGTTCAACAAGAGGGGGAAGACTGGCCCGACGCCGGCATAGGGATCTGCAACGATCAGAGGATGGTCGAGCCGTTCTCGGAAAGCTTGCAGCACCTCATAGGTGTTCAAACGCTGCTTTGATAGCCGCGCAGAGTAGTAGATCTCGCTCGGGTCCACGTGGATGATGAATTCGTGTTCACGAACCGTGGTGGCGGTATGTTGGCTGCCATCGCGGCTCGCGAGGGTTCGGAGGTCACGAACGCGGAAATCCCCTGAAACGCCTTCATCCGCGCACACGATTCGGACGCTTGGCATTTGCTCAATCATCGCTCTCGCCATGGCTTCAGCGTGGGGCAACACATCGTCTTCCACTTTCACGAGAAGGACATCCCCTTGAACCTCGTAAGACGAAGGCCAAAACGAATCAGGTAACTTTTGCAAGTCGCTTGGAAGGCGTTCCCTCCAATGCTTTGGACTCTGTGCTTTTGGGGGGACATCAATCGTCGTCAATCCCTCCCAACAAGGGTCCTCATCAAATGGTGCGTCTTCGTTGAGTGGCACGCCGCGTCGGCCATCACTCAACGGAAGAACGCCAGTGTCTCCAAGCCACCCGTTCGCTTTGCAACGCTCCAACCAAACCTGTGTTTGGTCCCTCGGCACGCTCAAATGACGCATGGCCCTCGCCCTGTCCAAGCGCTTCGGGGGTTTGAGTATGGCGGCAGCAGATTCCAAATCCGGCGAACTCCCTGAGAAAGGCCTGCTGTTGATCGGCATGGGGATGGGGTCGCTTGAAGGGATGACTTTGGAGGCTCAGGCAGCTGCCGGAGCGGCCAATCATCGACGATATGAGGCCTACACGGCACTGTGGCCTGATGACGAATTGAAGCGACTTGAAGAAAAAGTAGGGCCCATTCAGCGCGTGATGCGCCCTGAAGTTGAAGAGCCAGATGAGTTATTTTCACTTGCGAAACAATCCCTCGTTGCTTTGCTTGTTGTAGGCGATCCACTCCAAGCCACCACCCATGTAGACCTGCAGTTGCGCGCCATGGATGCGGGCATCGATTGTACGGTCATTCATGGCATCTCCATCACCACGGTGGTCACCGGGGCCATCGGCCTTTCAAACTACAAATTTGGTCGACAAACGACCTTAACCTATCCCTATGGAAATTGGATTGCAACCTCTCCGTTGGAAATCTTGGCCTTCAACCGGGAACAGAATCTTCACACCCTCGCTTTGTTGGATCTCGACCCCACAGGTCTTGGTACGGGCGATCAGCGACCTATGCGCCCGAAGGACGCCGTTGAATCCATGCGCCTCATGTGGGAAAAACTTCAGAACACCAGAGAGGACACCTACGTTGAAGAAAACGGGGAAAAGGCGTCACGACACATGGTCACTGACACCTACCTTCAGCAATCTTTTGACAGCGTCCCCGTTGTCTTGTGTTCGGATATGGGGACAGCGAACCAATCAATCGTGACAACCACCCTTGGGAACCTCGCGAGGGAAGAAGGCGGACGCCTGAACTGCCTCGTTTTCCCAGCAAGCACGGGTGAGATTGAAGAGAAGGCGATGCTTCGTTGGAAAAAGGAGTGAGGGCTGTGTTCGGACTTTCGGATGAAATAGTGCTCCTTCTCTCCTTCTTGCTGTTCATGGGGTTCTTCGCTGGCGTTGGCCTCGCCTCAATGCGCGTCAAGCAGGACACAACGGACGACTACTTGGTCGCAGGCCGAGGCATGCATCCAGCACTGGCAGCCCTCAGTGCTGTCAGCACATGGAATTCCGGCTACATGTTCATCGGTTTTATTGGCTTTATTTTCCTCCAAGGATACTCAGGGATATGGATTGGTGTCGTCTCAACGTTGGGCCAAGCCGTTGCATGGATTTGGCTTTACAAATTCATCCAAAAGGAAGGGAACGAGCGGGGGGTTCGTTCACTCTCATCACTCGTTTCGAAAACCCGAGGGGCACCTGAAGCGAAATTAGCGGGCATCCTCTCAGTGGTGTTCCTTGCCATCTACGCCGCCGCGCAACTTGTGGCCGGTGGCGTTGCTCTCCGCGCCATGCTCGGCTGGTCGGAAGTGGTGGGCATTCTCATCGGCTTTGTGCTGGTGGTAGCATACTGCTACGCTGGTGGCATCCGCGCTTCGATTTGGACAGACGCTGCACAATCGTGCGTCATGATTGTCGGGTCAAGCATTCTGTGTTATGTCGCTGTCACCGAAGTAGGTGGGTTTTCCGGGCTTCATGATTCGCTCAAAGCGGTGGACCCCGGGATGGTGAACCTTCTTCCAGCGGACCTCACCTTTGGCATCACGTTGTGGATTGGCGCATTTTTCCTGGGTGGTCTGGGCGTAGCGGGCCAGCCGCAGGTGGTTTCTCGCGTGATGACACTCAAGGACGATAAAGACCGCAAAGAAGCCGCCATCTGGTTCTTCGTTTGGCAAACACCGTTCATCGTCTTGATGTTCATCATCGGATTGGCGTGTCGCGCTATTTTCCTTGATTTGGATGCCTCACAAGCGCAGGATGGTTTACCTCTGTTAGCCATGGAGGTGCTCAACCCCTTCCTTGCAGGCGTGATTCTCGCCTCCATTTTTGCGGCCACCATGTCAACAGCTGACAGCCAAGTGCTGGCCTGCACGGCTGCCATCACGGACGACGTGAAACCCGAATGGAGTCAAGAGCACAAGACAACAAAACTTGTGACCATGGTGATTGCCATCTTCGTCACCGTTATCGCCCTCGTGGGACAACAGTTCCCCGGCTTCGGAGATTCGGTCTTTGCCCTCGTGGTGCTCGCCGTGTATGGTTTGGGTGGCATCTTCGTGCCGCTTTTGCTCATTCGCATGATGGGGTACGAGCCTGACACCGAACACACGATTTGGATGATGATCGCTGCTCTGAGCGCCGTGATTGTCTGGAGTCTAAGCCCGTGGGGTGAAGACATCTTCCCGTCTATACCCGCCATGAGTTCTGCCTTTGCTACGCACTTCATTTTGTGCTGGAGGCGGTCGGATTCCAACCCCGAACCTTTCGGGCGGTACAGCCTACCTACGCAACGCATCACTACCATTGGCGCCGTCGTCGTTCTGGTGCTCTTTGGAGCCTTGGAAGGCACATACTACGCCATGGCGCCAGATGCCACCGAGGTGTCCGGAAACAAGCCCTATCAATTGAGCTACACCGTGAGTGAATGGACCCAGTCGGAGACCCTGAGCCTCGATGACGGGGGCACGCAAACCTTCAGTGTCACCTTTGATGAGTCCACGACCGCTGTTCTTGCAGCGACGCTTACCATCGCATACAGTGACACGGGAGAGACAGGTACGGCGGCATGCGATGATGTCATCACAAATCCAGACTATACCGCACTGGCGGGTCCTTTTTCTGAGAGCGATGATGCGGAACGAAGCACCAATGGATGTGACACCATCACGGAGGTTGGGAGCATCGTTCCAAACGCTGAATTGCAGAACTATGCGACGAGTGCAGGCGATTACACCCTCAACGGTACAGAAGATGAACTCATCACCGTCCTCAACATGCTTGGGAAATCGCCCGAAATGATGGGGACGTTGAGCATGGACGTCACCCTCGAGGCAAACAATGGGAATATCTTTGGTGGAGATTCGAGTGAAACCGTTACCGTAACGCTTTCGCTGCTCGTGTTCCAGCCAAGCGGCATGACTCCACTTACAGCGTGAAGTTCATTCCCTGTTCGCCAACAGCCCAACCCATGTCAATGACGGCTTGATGCTCGGCTGAAGAGACATCATGGAGAGGATTTGTGTGATTAAGGTGGATAAACACGATTTCAGGATCGCCATCCACACGGGGACCTAACCGTTCGAGGGTTTCGCTGACGGTTGGATGAGGAACCTCTTCCTGCCTTCGACCTTGGAGTTCGTTGGTGTTCCAAAATGTTCCATCGACCAGAGCGACATCAACCCGAAGAGAGGTTAGCCAGCTGCGAATGGTAGAGGCTTGATGGAGGTTGAGCGTGTCGTCCCACCGGTCATGGTCTGGGAGAAAAAGAACAGCACGATTCGGGCCACGGACAATGAATGCATGCATGTCGGAGAGTTCTGCTCGGTGAGGAACTTCGACGGGCTCAAGACTCACTTCTGGAGAAAGAGAATGGACGTTTCCTGAAATTACAGAATTTGTCGAAAACACACCCTGCTCAACCATCATTGCCCAATGCGGCGTGTCTTGAACAAGCGAGAGCATGGAATTTGAGGCATAAAGCACAAGACCTCGGGCATTCAAAGTCTCCCGTCCGAAAAGTCCCAATCCGTCGACATGACCGAAATGAGCATGGGTCAGGATGACAGATTTGAGGGAAGGGTGCCCCCAAATGCTCAACTGTTCTCCAAGAGCTCGGGACGCTTCAATGAGGTGTCCCTGACCTCTTTCGTCGGTGATGCCAAGACTAACAGGGTGGCGAACATCGTTTGGACCCAGGTTGGCACAACATGTCCGGCGGCAGCCCGGCTGCGGTCGGCCGCCATCTTGGGCGGTTCCGAGGAGCGTCACCGTCGCCATGGGGAGTCCAGCGCGGCCTGCAACATGAGGACTTTCACGCGAAGGTCTCAAACGGCACCACAGAGACGGTTGGGTTGAGGGAACCTTTTGCCAGCACCATCCAAAGTGGAATTTCCCGGTCAAAAAAAGACTCGGGCAAGGATGCGAGGGACAAAACAAGCCAACGAAGCAACGGCAAAAAAACTGGCAAGGGAACTCGGTCAATTCCGAGAAAACCCCCGATCCCACCTCCCTGCAATGGAATTTTCCGGAAAACTGCGATGGGGGCGAACGGACCCTGTTACGAAGACCCTGTCTGAGATTGAAAAAATTATCAAGAAAAAAAACGATCTCAAATGGTTATCAAAGCGAATGATGTCCAAGCGAGGTGACGATGTTGCCAAAGCCTTCGCTGGCTCCCTCCACGCCGCCCATGATGAACAATTCACCATGGTCGGCCAATTCAAATCCGGTTCGTTTGGCTCTGGTTCCTACGTTCGACGTGGCGATGGAAAACCGGGCTATTTGGCTGGAATTCAGAACTATGCCAACCTCACCCTCCGCATGCTCCCTTGGGAGGACCACGCGAAACGAGGGATGCATTTTTTCAGTTGGGAAGGTGGATTTGTCTGCACGGGACCCGACCCAAATCCACCAAAGGCATGGCTGGGAGACGTGTTGAAACGATCCAGGTTTGACCTGCAACACAAGGAAATTGACGGCCGACAGATATGGACGACGGAAGGACTTGACCCTGGTGACGTGAACAGCGGATTGCCGTCAACCACCGGACACGTAACGTTCCGTTTCCACAACGGTTCCGTGGTCGGCCTTGGCTTGGACGCTTTGCAGACCTTTTCCAAGAAGGACAGCCCCTTTGTCCACCATCTGGCCCTGTCAATGCTGCCGCCCTTGCTTCCAACCATCTTGACGATGGACGCTGTGTGGAGGCCGGAGGGGTGGCCTGAAGACCGTGAACTCCCCGAAGCAAGCAGCGAGGGCATTGACAAAGTCATTGACGCATGGCAAGGCTTGACAATGAACGAAGGCATTGTCGCCTCGGCGATAAAGCAGACCGTGATGGAGGGCATTGAGGACGGTGTGCTCATCGGAGAAACCTGGCTCGATGGCGTGGAGACTGACGCCTTGGAAGCGGCTCTCGAAGGGTACAGTGGATCGGCCGAAGAGCGTTTGTTGGCAGCGGAAATTCTACGCTTATCCATCGTTGAACCTCATGAGGATACGATTGGCCTCCGCATTGAATCAAAAGGCAGCCCCGAGCAGCGAGAAGAACGATGTCTCCGAGTCATGCCGTCAGCCGCTTGTGGGGACATTCTTTCTGCTTTCTGGGCGACGCACGGGTGGGAAGCATTGGAAATCCTTGGGTTGGAAGGCGAGGATGCAAGAACCATTTGGGAACAGCAGAGAGATGCTCCCAAACCGTTTGGAAAATTCCTCAAAGGCCTGGATAAAGCCAAGGCGCTTGCCCAGCAAAAAGCACGCTTCCCGCCTTGTGAAGATGCCGGGGTGGCCTCCCAGATGATTCACGATTACATCGTCGCTGGACTCACGCAGGGCATGGGTTCGGTTGAGCGGAAGGCCACGGCACGACACGCAACGCTTGACGAGGCGGCGGCTTCGTGGGCTTGGTTGGTCGCCGTTGGCCGCTCGGGCGGTCAAGAGTGGCATTTCGAAACAAACGCTCGAGACCGAGGCGGTGTCTGGGCCGTACCAACCGGTGTTCTTTGGGGATTAGGAAAGCGACTGCTTGAAGCGGAAGACGCTGATTTAGCCAGCCTCAAAAGCGAATGGAAGGAGACGTTTGAAACGCTCAAAACCACCACCGGGCACTCCTGAAAACGTCCGCCCACGGTTTTACGCCTTGACGGAAACAAGGCGGTGCTGATGACCATGGACAACCCAAAGAGGACGTGTGTCGCCAACGTCCATGTGAACATTCGAGGGGTTTCTTCTCAGGTCTTCCAACCTTCGTAACGAGAAAGGATGCCCTGTTCTCACAAACAATGTACCGAGTAGCCAAGCAAGAAAAAGCCGATGACATTCCCGTGGATCGACTCAACTACGAAGCAGCAAGCGCTCCTTCAATGTCAGCCCAAAGATCCTCAACGTCTTCGATTCCAATGCTCAAGCGCACGAAACCGGGGACGACACCTGCTTGAACGCGGATGTCTTCTGGCACGAACATGTGGCTCGAGTTGAACGGGCACTCGATGAGGGATTCCACCCCCCCTAGGCTTGTCGCTTCATAGATGAGGGTGAGTTTTCGCATGAACTTCAACGCCGCCTCATCACCGCCTTTGACCACAAAGGCAACCATGCCCGAACCTCGAGGAAGGATGCGCTCAGCGACCTCGTAATCAGGATGGCTTTTGAGTTTGGAATGGTACACTCGCTCAATGGCATCATGGCCCTCAAGACGCGAGGCAAGGGTGAAGGCGTTCTCGCAAATTCGTGGCATTCGCACATCCAGTGTGCGCATGCCGCGCTCAAGCAAATAGCATGAATGGGGGTCGGGGGCTGCACCAAAGTGCACTTTTCGCATGAAAATTTGGGCGATAAGTTCCTTTGAACCGACCACGGCTCCGCCAAGAATATCCGAGTGACCACCAAGGTATTTTGTCGTGGAATGGATGACCAAATCAACACCCATGGTCAAGGGTTTGCATCCCCACGGGGACGCAAAGGTGTTGTCGATGATAAGCATGAGGTTGTGCCGCTTGGCAACTTCAGCCATGGCCTCAATGTCGCAGACTTTCAAAACCGGGTTGGTCAAGGCCTCAATGTAGAGGATTTTCGTGTTCTCTTGAATCGCCGCTTCGTATGAAGCGGGGTCGCGCATGTCGGCCATGGTGGCGGAGATTCCAAACCGAGGCAATTCCTCGGTCAACAAGCCATAGGTGCCACCGTAGATGTCTGCGCTGGCAACAAGGTGGTCGCCCTGGCTTAGCATCGCCATCAAGGTGGTTGAAATGGCGCCCATTCCGGATGAAAATGTCTCAGCGTCTTCGCCGCCTTCCAAGGCAGCTAATTTTTGCGCCACGGCATCGGAATTTACGGTGGAGAGTCGAGCATAGAGCAAGGTGTGTTGTGCCCC
>DANX01000091.1 GCA_002502295.1 Euryarchaeota archaeon UBA561
GTCCATGCATGTCAAAGGAAGCCGGTTTATCGGCTTCAACCCTTCCAGAGAGAGTTCCAAGGACGCTTTTGCTCGAGCGGATGTCCCGGTCGTGGAAAAGAAGGATTTGTCTGAAATTCTCCCACTCATGGGCTTCCGCGTCAAAGAAAACTGATTTCCCTTTCTGGCATAATTTGCCCCTATCAGTGATTTGCCTGCGTTCCTTGGTTGCCCTTGGCCATGCTCCATTCATGCGAACGGAATTGAAATTGATCTATGCGTTTTCAAATTGATAATGGTTAACATGCATGGCTTCGGCTGGAAACCGAGCATTCGCTGGTAAGAGGTCTGATCTTGCCACGTGCTTGAACACACCAGCGTCGTGCCTCTGAAATCAAGGCATTCATGCCCGTGCACGTGGCCGGTTACGAAAATGTCGGGAACGTCTCGAATGACAAGGCCGTCCTCAGGTTCTGGCGAAAGCGGTGTTTTCCCACCCCATTGTGGAGCAAGGTGCCGTCTTCGTAGCATTTCCCGCATCGCTTCAACCGGATCGGCATAGGTGACCGTTCGCAATCCTGCCACAAAATCATCAATGGATTTTCCATGGTAGGCAAGTACACGTACACCGTGGAGCGAAAAATCGCAGGGATTTCCAACAAAAGTGGTCGTGTTGTAGTCTTGCTGAATGTCTTTCTCAAAGGTGGGTTGTGGCTCAGCAGGTCGAACAGCATCGTGGTTCCCGGGCAGCATGAGGCACTCTACCCAGTCAGGGAGCAACTCCAGCAATCGAGCAAATTCAGAGTATTGGGCAAATAAATCGGGGATGGCGAGTTCCTTGTCTTGTCCTGGATAGATCCCGACACCGTCAACGCAGTCGCCAGAGAGAATGAGGTATTTGATCGTCTTCGCTAACGGATCGCTGTGAAACCAACGGACCATTTTGTGCCACTGTGCTTCAAGGAAGGTCTTTGAGCCAACGTGCACGTCTGACAAGAACGCCACACTGATGCCTTCTGCTGAGCTGGATTTTTGATGCTTTGACTCCAACGGGAAGTGCAAATCATCAACGTAGAAGATATCCCCTGTTTGGCTAAAGGTTCCAGAAACCCCCATGACGTCATCCGGCATCAACCCCGCTTCCAGAATTTGTTCATGTGCACGGTCTCGGTCATCACCGCTGCGTTTGGTTAACAAGCAGGTCATCTCGCCTGTTTCGTCTTCTAACCCCCACATCAAGTGTCCATTTTTGGTGTACCTCGGTTCATTCACCAAGCCAATGGCGACGGCTTTGTTGTCGTAGCCTTGGTAGCGCGAATATTCGGCCAAAAGACGAGAGATTTCCTGATGTTTGCGTGGAAGATTGGAATTTTGCACGATTAATTTTCGAATGCTGGTGAGTCGATCATTAAAACAAGCGCTTATGTCGCTCATTTTTCCCTCAGTGGTTGAATTTCCTGTGATGTCATAATGCACGGTCAACTCAGATGAAGCATCGCTGGCAAGCATGGAAAAATCGCTCTCGTTCCAATCGGGTAGATTGTTGCGCAGGAGAATGTCCACCGGTTCCGGTTCCGCAATGGGTGCGATGGTTCTTGCCAAATCTTCGGCGGGTTGCTGAACAACGCTTTTGGCAGCAGGCGCAGGAACCCGCTCGGTGTGTGCGATCATCTCGTCAAGCATTGATGCCGTCAACATGCCTCCTGATAGATTGAGGGCTGAGGCTGCTTCAATGACCGATTTCGGGTCTTGGAGGGCAAGTAGTCGCTCTTGGAGGGATTGGGGAGCAAGCAGTCGTTGCGCCCGTAAATGGGCGAAAATGTCTGCCCAAGGCTCACCCATGCCACGAAAGGAAGACGACGCTTCAAAAGGTATGTGCTTGATTTTGAAGAACTTCGTTGCCGTCATTCATCGTCGTCGGACCATTCAACGGCTAAGCCAATCTCCTCTCCGTTGTCTTCATCGGACCATGCCTCATCTTGCCATGGAGCCTTTTCCCGCGCTTCTTGGTCCCTGCGCTCGCGGTCAGCCTCTCGTTGTGCCTCCAGCCGTTTTGCCTCTTCGATGGCATCCATTTGCTGCCGTTTCTCAGCCTTAGTTCTCACCATGGCGTCGTCCCAGCATTGCATCGCCGTGAGAAGAGCGAAGTAGACGAAACCAGCCTTGTTTTCAGCTCGTGTTCCTCCAATTTGGGTGCGGATGGCGTTGGCCCAATTTTGTGAAGCAATGCCGACGTAGACCGTACCAACAGGTTTCTTGGAGCCCTCGTTGGTTGGGCCCGCAATACCGGTGACTGAAATTGCAAAATCTGCTTCGGCCCGTTCAAGAGCTCCCTTGGCCATCATGATGGCGACTTGAGCGGATACAGCGCCTTTCGAGGCAAGTTCCTCTTCGTCAACACCCAGTTCCCTCACCTTGGCTTCATTGGCATAGGTGATCCAGGATTTCTTGAACCACAAACTTGCACCGGCAATGTCAGTGAGCGTGCTTGCGAGGAGACCCCCCGTGCAAGATTCAGCCAACGTCAGGGAGTGGTTACCCTCTTTGAGTCGGCGGACCAACTTTGCAGCCGCCGCTTGGATATTGGCATCCATTGGTTGATGGTTGCGGGTCCATGTTTTGAGCGTTCCGTTGGGACGGACTTTTCAAAAAGGGCGGCTTGCAGGGAGGTACGGGTCTGTGGTCTAGCGGCTATGACACCTCCCTTACACGGAGTTGATCGAGGGTTCGAGTCCCTCCAGACCCACTACCAAAGGTGCTCTTTCATCGCTTTGTCGGTGGCGATCACCTTCGTGATTCCACTGCTGGTTTTGAGGGATTCAACGTCGCTTTGTTCCGAAATCAACAACAAGTGCACCGCTCGCATCCAAAGTCCCTCGACAATCGGTGCCCCTCGGTGGTCAACCGCTACCAAGACGTCTTCCAATTCGCTGAAGACCAAGGCGGCCCCGGCTTGCGGTAGTTCATCTGCTGTCAACAACAACCAGCGCTTTCCCTGCATGGCTGTCCGGAGTTCACCTGTCAATTCTGAGAAAAGAATGGTTTCCATCGTTTCACCTCGTGTAGCGTAGGAGCGCAACGGCCCCTCCAAATCCCATCAGTTGTTCACCCGCATCGTGGTCTCCCGAACACTGGATAACGCTCCCTGAGAAGGCCTCAACGGTCTCGGCTATGGTGGTCCATGAAGGTCCTTGCGTTTCGTTTTTTTCCCTTAGTACATCTGCTCCGATAAGCAACGTCTCAACAGCACCCTCTTCGGTTGCCCGGAGGATGTCGTGATGACCGTAAGCCACTGCACCGCCAGTTGAAATGCGTCTCCACGCTTCTTCCAGATGGCTGATTTCTTGCACCATGCGGTGCTGAGCAAGCAGTTCGCCTGCGAGGCCATCTCGGAGAACTTCGTTGGCTCCACCGCGTCCTCCCATGCTGGTGCCGATGGACATCATTGGGCGCTGATGACCTGCGGCTTTGAGGTCGGTGAGCATCCGGTCTCGGTTTCGTCCGGGTCCGCACAACACCAGCGGCATCGTCTCATTGAGTTGTTTTGTAAGCCCGTCAACGATGGTCGCCCGAAATCGGTTGGCGACCCTATCCGACTGCCGTAGGTCTCCGCGCTTGCCTCCGCCACGCATCGTCCACGTGGCGCTTTCTTTGAGGCCACGTGCGGTGACAAAGTAGAGAATCATCTCGTCGCCTTCAACAACCAACAAAGCGACTTGGGATTGATTGGCAGCGTGGAGGCTTTCGTCCAACAAATCACGGTCAAGTTTGCTGAATCCTTTGGCAGATGTGACGTTGATTTCGTCCCTGAGGCCGACCACGTGGGTGTGATGCATTCCGAGGTCAATGGGCGCTTCCTCGATGATGCCGTGAACACGGAGGACATCGGTGAAACTTTGATGTTCAGTGTGTTCAACCGCCAAACGAATCCACATTTTCTTTCGTTCAGCTTGCTTTGAACGTCCTCCCTCATCGCCTGCAGTGGTTTGGTCGCGACGCTCGCCAAGCATGCCAACGGACATTCCGGGTTGGATAAGGCGCTGCAAGACCCAAAGATCGTCCACGGTTTGTATCCGTAAACGCCATTCATGCAGGTCTTTTTTCAGAACATCCATTCCCTCACCCAAACACGCCGAGGAGGTTCCCGTCTTCATCCATGTCCATGTCCAAAGCAGCGGGTCGCTTCGGAAGGCCAGGCATGGTCATCATGTTTCCAAGGACAGCGACCACAAAACCTGCACCCGCATTCAAACGGAATTCTCTGACCGGTACGGTGAATCCGCTTGGGGCCCCAAGGAGGGATGCATCGTGGGAAAACGAATATTGTGTTTTGGCCATGCAAACGGGGAGGTGTCCGTATCCCCAGGAACGAATGCGCTCCAACTCGCGCTGGGCTTTCGCCGTCAATTCTAGGCCATCGGCCTTGTACAATCGGGTCGCGATGGCTTCGGCCTTCGCCAACACATCGGTTTCAGGCGTGAACAGGGGCACGAAGGGACGCCCTGCCGCCACGTGATTTTGTACGGCCTTCACGACCGCTTCGGCCAATTCTTTTCCTCCCTCGCCGCCGTGTGCGTGAACTTCAGTGATGCAGACCGAGCTTGCCCCACTTTCATGGGCAGCTTGGGCGATGGCCGCCACTTCAGCGTCGGTATCGGATGTGAATCGGTTGATGGAGACCACCACGGGGACGCCGAACGAGGCCATGTTCCGTACGTGGCGATCCAGATTGGTCTTTGCTCCGAGAGCGGTTGCCTCGACGTTCTCCGCTTCAAGTGTGGCTTTGTCCGGTCGAATACCGCCTCGGTTTCCAAAGGCACCTCCATGGAGTTTCATGGAACGGACGGTGACATTCATGACGACACAATCGGGTGCTTTACCGGACGTAGCGGCCTTGATGTGCATGAATTTTTCAGCGCCCATGTCGGAGCCAAACCCTGCTTCCGTCACCATCAAGTCGGCTGATGCCAAGGCAATTCTGTCAGCGATGATGCTGGAATTGCCGTGAGCGATGTTTGCAAATGGACCGCCGTGAATGAAGGCGGGGTCGCCTTCAAGCGTCTGCGTGATGTTTGGAAGGAAGGCTTGCCTCAAGAGCAAGGCCATGGCACCTGCTCCACCGATGTCGCTCGCTTTGACCGGGTTACCGTCCGTTGATGTTCCCACCACGATATTGCTCAACCGCTTTCGAAGGTCAGCGTAATCGGTTGCCAATACCAAGATGGCCATCACTTCACTGGCTGCCGTGATGTCGAAACGGTCTTCGCGAACCTGGCCGTTTGCAGGTCCACCCATCCCGATGGTGATGTTTCTCAAGGCGCGGTCGTTCATGTCGATGACACGTGGCCATGAAATCCGTGTTGGATCAAGTTTGCATTCATTCCCGTGCTTGATGTGGTTGTCAATGAGGGCGGAGAGCAAGTTGTGAGCAGAGGTGACAGCATGCAAATCTCCGGTCAAGTGCAGGTTGATGTCCTCCATTGGAAGAACTTGGGCGTGGCCTCCGCCAGCTGCGCCGCCTTTGATGCCAAAGACTGGACCCATGGAGGGTTCACGTATCACACAGGTAGCGGATTGGCCAATGCGGCAAAGCGCTTGGGTGAGGCCGATGGTCGTGACCGTCTTTCCCTCCCCAAACGGCGTTGGGTTGACCGAGGTCACCAAAACAAGGCTTCCTTGAGGCTTTGAGAATCGGTCCTTGAGGGCGCGCCAAGTTATCTTGGCGACACCGTTGCCCATCGGTGTCAACTCATGGGATGAAATGCCTAATTTCCACGCCACGGCTTCAATTGGCTCCATTTTAGCCGCTCGTGCGATTTCAAGGTCGGTGGTCATGGTTCCTTTCGAACTCAACGGGTCTTTCAAACCGTCGCACGCTTGCCGCCCGACAAAGCGGATTTTCGGACCTCAATCCGGGACTGGGTTCAATCTTCTTTCATTGTTCCGAGGTAGTCGGGCAGGTCCACGCCAGCCATCTTGGCTACGTCGTGGACAGGTGGGAGGCTCTGGATGAGCGAGGAAACGAAGTTGGAGGTCGCTCCGCCACCGTCGCCGTTGTTGCCTGAGTCCCATACGGTGATCTTGTCGATCTTGAGGTTGGCAATGGCCTCGGTCTGGCGAGCAACAAGTTCCTCGATCTTCTCAACCATCAAGAGTGTAGCAGCGGCTTTCGCATCGCCGCCAGCGCTGGCAACAAGTTTGGCGTATCCTTCGGCTTTGGCTTCAAGAACGGCTTGCTGACCTTCTGCTTCGGCGTTGTAAGCAGCGAGGGTTGCGTCTGCACGACCTTGGGCGATACGGCGTTGGCGCTCAGCCTCGGCTTCGGCAGCGATCTCAATCTGTTGCTTCGACACTTCCTCACGAGCGATTTCCTCGGCTCGCAAACGCTGACCTTCAAACTCATACTGAGCTTTCTCAATTTCGACCTGCGCCTTACGCTTGGCAACTTCCGACCGCTTGAGGGCTTCTGCTTCTCGCTCGGCCAGGTCAGCGTTGAAACTTGCAATGTCTGCACGGGACAAGTTTTCACCTTCAACAGCCTTGGATTCTTGTTGTTGAACGAACACACGTCGGTCTGCCTCAGCTTCTTTCTGACCTTTGTCGGATTCAGCACGGTTCATGGCCACTTGAATCTCACGTGTTCGGTCAGCCTCTGCTTGACCGACGGCACCGTCTCGGGTGGCGTTGGCTCGGTCAACGTCTGCAGCTGCGATTGCTTGTGCTGCCGCCTTGGCACCAATGGACTTGATGTAGTCGGCTTCGTCGGTAATGTCCGTGATGTTGACGTTGATGAGGTAAAGACCAATCTTGTGCAATTCGGTGTCCACGTTGTTGACCACGAGGCTCAAGAATGCTTCACGGTCGCCGTTGATTTCCTCAATGGTGAGCGAGGCAACGGTGAGACGAAGTTGACCAAAGATGATTTCCTTGGCCATGTCTTCAATGGATGCTTGATCGAGGTTCAACAACCGAACAGCGGCGTTCTGCATAATGGACGGTTTGGTGTCAATACCGATGGTAAACGTCGAAGGCACGTTGATGCGGATGTTCTGCTGGGACAAAGCGTGCTCAAGGTTGATGTTGATCGTCATCGGTTTGAGGTCAAGGAAGGCGTAGTTCTGGACCAACGGCCAGACAATTTTACCGCCACCGTGGTAACATTTTGCAGCCCCGGCACCTTTGGTATTACCATAAACAACCAAGATTTTGTTTGCAGGTGCAAGCTTGTATCGGCTTGTTGCAACGTACACTGTCGCAAGGACGATTGCGACAAAGAGGGCTATTCCGATGAGGGCGAGTGTTCCAGCAATATCTGCCATAGCACTCGCACGCTGCTTCTCCTTTAAGAGAGTTAAGACGGCGCCGCTGGTTATTCTTCTTCCGCAACTGCGTCTGCAACGCTAAGGGGCTTCACGACAAGCATTTCAGAAATGGTTCCCGTGACGATCACGAATTTGCCCGTTTCAATTTTGATCGTTTCGTCTTCTGCCACGGCCTCGCATGTTCGGAGTGCTGATTGGAATTCAACCTGAACTTGGCCGGACTTGCCGGGTTGAATGGTCCGATACACCGTCCCTTTCGCGCCCAATGCTTGACTGTGAACAACGGTTCCATCGGTCTCTAGGCTGGCGACTGCTTGGAACACTTTTCCAACAATCCACATCGAAACAGTTCCCATCAGCGTACCGGCAAGGATCGCTGGGAAGGCATTGTATCCACCTTGCGATACGGCCAATCCAAAGATGCCAAACATCATCATGAAGGACAGGAGGCCTTGAATGGTGAGCATGTGGAACACGCCTTCAGCATCCATTTCCAAATTGATGTCGAGGAACGGAATCGCGTCGGCGATGCCGTCAGCCACACCGCCGACGAGGACAAGTGCGAAATAAATCATGAAGAGGATGGTCCCGATGACGGCCATGGCTGCAAAAAAGACATCAATGCCCGTGATGTCTTCCAATCCAAAAAATTCCATAATGGTCGAGAATCCAAACATTGCATCACTTCCTCTTGCGGTTGCCTCGCTTCTTGCCCACATCAAGGTTCTGCTGTTTTTTGACCGGTCGGATGTAAATCACGTAGTAGTGTCCATAGACGATTGGACCGAGCGAACCTCCAACCAAGGCTCCGATGCCCCAGCCGGGGAGATTCAATCCAACCCCGATGAACGCAACGATGAGGAGGGAAATCAAAATGAAAGCCTTTTCGAACAGAATTAAAAAAATATTGTCCCGTTCGCCGTTTACACGGTCTTTCAGCAGGAATATTTCCATCAATCCTGCCATACAGGGTCCCCATCAAGGCGTTATGTTAACTGCGCCGAGCAAGATTTCAAAGATGATGATGATGAAGACATAAAAACCAGCAATAAACATCAACGGGGGAGGATTATCGGCTTCCATTTCGCCCTTGCTGATTCCTTTTGGTATGATGTCGCCAAACGACGATTCGTAGGCTTTCTCGTTCTTGTTGGACTGGTAAATCAAAAAGACCACGGTGGCGATAATAACCCCCCATGAGAGGCCAAAAACAGCACCCAGAGCATCTTGAAATTCTGCCCACATCTTGAACGTCATGTAGGTTCCGAGACCTGCTGTCATCATTCCAACGGCTCTTCCCATGGGTGGTGGATAACATACTCCCTCTTGAAGGTTAAGACGGCATTCGTCGCCTTTTTGTGTTGTGAGCAGGTGGTCGTACCATGGCAGCAATTCGATATGGAATTGCCGGCCAACCGGTCGACCATAGCCTATCGCCGCTTCTCATGGCGTTGGTCGCTCGCCACCTAGCGTTATTGGACGACGACAAACACCTCACGATGGAAGTTATTGGGGTCGACTCAATTCAAGACGCCCTCGCTTGGGGGTACGCTGGTGCGGTCCCAGAACCCATCCCATGGATCTTCACGACGTCTGTTTTCGGGAAATTTCGTACCCGGGCTCTCATCAAAAAAGCGGTGGATGCCGCTTCAGAGATCAACGATGTCCACCCAAAATTGCTGCCAAAAACGGAGGCGCCGTTCGTGTCGAAAGCTCCACACAGTGCCTTGCCGACGCGGATGTTCGCGGAAGAAATCTGGCTAAATTTAACAGCCCCGCTCAAGCATCAACTGGATTCAGGGGCCGTCGCGGCCATTGACGATTCGATGGCTAACAAATGCGTGAATGCCCTGCGCTGGGATGGCCGTGGGTGGTGGTGCGCCGGCCTTGACGGCTTGGGCGTCGTGGAGGTGATGTCTCATCACGGGATCACGCCTGACGACCACGTTCTTGGTTTGATTGGAGGCGGGGGCGCCGCTCGCTCCACAGCCGCCGCATGGACGAAGCGGGGCGGGCGCATCCGCTCGCTTGCGAGTCGAAGGGCGTTGGATGATGGGCCGTGGTTGGACAAGTTGACGGAGGTCGAACATGACGCAGTCGTTGACTTTGATAACGAAGGCGCCAATCCAAACGCCACGCTCTTCCTCAAATCCTCCTATCGTCCCATGCAGGGCACGGTTGAGGAGCGGGTCAATTCGATCAGCGGAAACATCCTCGATGGCCGGTGGTTGTTGGTGGCTCAACACCTCGCATGCTGGCGACAATTGTGGGCTCCTGAGCGGGTTGGAGACTTGCCATCTCTCGGCTTGTTGCTAACGCAACTCTTGGAGGCGGAATGTGTCCTTTCATCCTACGCATGAAAGGAAAGACTCTATCATTCTTGAACGTGAGAGGAATTTAAGGGAATGTCCATGCGCTGTTTTCACCCGTTTCTCGTGGGCCTCGTTGCCCTTTCCTTCTGTGCCACATCGGCCATGGGCTTGCTTGAGGAAGATACGCTGTTTGAGGAATCGCACACGGGCGTTGATTTTCCGGTCGGTTGGACCGAGTTCAACCTTGGAGGGCCTTTCTCGCCCCAGGTCCGTATGGTCTATCCTGCCATGTTTGACGGTGAGGACAAGGACATGGCTGGAAACGGACCGTTTTCTTGGATTATTTTTGTCGGTGATTCGGGAGAATCCGTCGACAGCTACACCCTCTTCACCGAAGAACTCGCCAAGCGGGGATTCATCGTGGTGGTGACACAACCGCTTTCGGATGAAACGGACGTAGAGGAGACACTCGAGCGGTTTACCGACGTCCATGACGCGATGTCCAGTCAAAACCAAACCAACGTGCATGTGCTGGGGACGGTGGGTAATATCGACCTGGACCATTGGGGCGTGGCGGGTCACGGCAAAGGTGCTGCTGCTGTCTATCTTGCCTTCCCGTTTTGGAACCAAACCACTCTTGGGTCATCCGAGCAACCGCCACGCAGTCTCTTCGGTTTGGGACTTAATCTCGAAGACCTTGATGAGAAGTTTGAATGGAGCGACGTCGCAACGCCTGAGTTCCCCCAACCCAACACGGGTTTGTTCATCACCGGCACGGTGGACGAAGTCGCTCCCTCTCAGGAGGCGATGGAACGTGTAGAGAACCACGGAGGTCTCGCTTGGCACTGGATGCATTTGCTCGGTGCTAACCACTACCAATTCCAAGACTCACAATCCTTCCTTGAGAGCGATGGTGACGCCACCATGAGCCAGTCCGCTCAAATCGATTTGACATCGGAACATGTTATCGCTTACCTTGACACCGTTTTGCACGGCGACCATGCTCGCTTCCGGGAAGCATTCAATCGCATAGAAGGCCCCCAA
>DANX01000047.1 GCA_002502295.1 Euryarchaeota archaeon UBA561
CCGCCGCTCGTGAACGTCTCAAACGGCTGGACATCGAACCAATTCAGCAAGGCATCGTCTCCGGCATTACGGGGTTCTTGCTGGGCGAAGGCGATCGTTTGGGCATCGACATTACGGCGTTGCTTTCCGAAGCCAGCCCCATGTATCCTGATGCTCGAGCCGCCGCACTGGCGGTTGAAGCCGTGGGCGATTTAACCGGCTTTGAAATCCCCCTCACTGACCTTCTTGAGAACGCTCGAACCATTGAGGACAGCGTTCGAGACATCATTGAAAACGCCTCTCAAATGCTCCCCGCTCCAGACGGCGAGGACATCACGGACATCGACCCCTCATTCGGTTGAATGCTTCAACATGGCCCGGGTTGTGCTCATCACGACGTCGTGGGGCGCGTCGGTGATGAAAAACGGGTCAATGTCGGGCAACCGTGCGGCAGCATGGCCAGCCGCTTTGATCGCCTCAAACAGCGCTTCCATCTTTGGAGCTTGACCCGTGCCAGCCATGTTGGGTAGATCATCCATATGGTAGAGGCTATGGTCACGGCTCATCAAATCCGCCGCCTCTGCGATGTATCGGACGCTCCTCCTTAGTTCACGTTGGGCGTATTCGGTATCTGCCTCGCTCCATTCGAGCCCTGCCGCTCGATATGCATCCAAGGTCTCTTCAGAAGGGAAACACGTCATCAGGGCTCTTTCTTCTGTCATGCGGCCAGCAATTTCAGCATCCCACAATGGGCCTATCCACATCGGGCCACTGGCTCGCTCAAGATGTTCGGCGTCAGGATGGCGAACAAAGCGGTAGGTCCCGTCATGTTCCCTGACCCTCCATCCCATGGACGACAAGACATCCGAGGCTTCGTCTCTGCTGCGTCGTACCTTGACACTCACACGGACATGATGGCCATCGAACAGGGAAAGGACCGGCTCAATGAAACGGTCGTGCCGTGCAGCGGTGGTTGCGATCAATCCCAACAGAACGCGAACGGCATCGTCATGTGCATAGCTGTCCACGATCCCCTTTGCTCCGTAGCGACGTTGTTGAGACGATGCACTTGAGCCAGTGAGCGCCGCTGTATCGGTTGCAGTGACCTCGAGAAAAGCAATTCTGGACAGGCCCTGAACGGCTGCATCAAGGAAGTTGACTGGAGAGCCAAACGGGTCCAAATCCACCCACTGGTAAGCCGCTTCCATGAGCGAGATGCGAGCATCGTTTTGCATCACAAAAATGCCGTTTTCCATGGTCCCACTTGGAAGCCGCTCGTATCGGTCATCTTCCAGCGCATGGTTTACCGTTGTTTTTGGAGGATAGCGCTCATGGGTTGCCTTCAACCGTTCCAACGCCGCCTCATCAAGGTCGTTGGCCGAGATTCTGAGGCGTTGCTGATGCTCATCCTGAACTTCATTTCGCCATCTTCGCACGCGAACGCCCGTGGCGCACAAGGCATCCAAGGCTCGCAGGTCATGGCCGGGCTTGACCAACCAATCGTGCTCCAAGGCATCGGCCAACAACAGCACTGAGCGGGTGCGTGCGGGCGCCATAGCGGGATTGAGAAAACCCGGTCCAGTGCGTTTCGCAGGTCCACGCGGCATGTGCGTTGGCCGCTTTTGGTCGGCTTGGAGGTGGACCAGTGTTTTCCCTTCCATCCACAGATGGCCGGCACTCTCAGCCTCTGCGGAGTCGTCGGCCATGACCATACCAGTCAACTCCTCTTCATGACCGCACCGATGGGTTCACCCCTCAATAATGAGAGAACTCAACGCCTTCAATGGCGTGGATGACGCGGTGTCCGTGGTCGCGAACATGGCCAACCAAGGCCACGCCTTCCATCCGGGCTTTGAGCCACTCGAGGATACGTGGAGCTTGCTTTGCATCCACGGCGATGACCATGCCCATTCCCATGTTGAACGTCCTGTACATTTCCCGTGTTTCAACGCCGCCTGCGGATTGCAACCAATTGAATTCAGGAAGGACCGGTAGCGGGGTGTGGATGTCCCAGCCCAGGGTTGGATGAAGGCGAAGGAGATTGGACAACCCTCCTCCGGTGATGTGGCAAATACCACGAATGTCGGTGATGGTGAAATCGCCGTTGCCTCGTGCAGCTTCGAGGAGGTCGACCACCGGGTCGCAGTAGATTCGGGTTGGGTTGAGCACGACCTCGCCCAACGTTGGATGTCCTTCGGTCCAGCGCATCATGGTGCGACCGAGGTGTTCGGCCTCAAACGGCGCCTGGTCGGTGTAGTTGAGGCCAGCATGGTTCACGATTTTTCGGACCAGTGAATAGCCGTTTGAATGAATGCCTGATGCTGGTAAACCGATGAGTGCGTCTCCGTCTTTGAGATGCTCACCGGTGATGGCTTCGCCTTTCGGAAGCCAGCCCAATGCCGTTCCCGAAAGATCGAGTTCCGTGACGATTCCAGGGAGGGATGCGGTCTCTCCACCAGCGAGCGTGACCCTGGCAAGACGGCAAGCCTCAGCGAGGGATTTGCCAAGAGCGGCATGGATGACGGGGTCCGGTTTGGGAACGGCGACGTAATCGACAAAAGCGATTGGCTCGGCTCCAACACAGAGCAAATCGTTGACGTTCATGGCCATGCAATCAATGCCAACACCACCCCACTGTTCCAGCATAGTTGCGATTTGCAGCTTGCTGCCAACGCCGTCAGTCGCCATCGCTAGCAGGTTGTCTCCGAATTCAATGAGGCCTCCAAAGCCACCTGGTAAGTCAACCGGAGCCCCGGGCGTTCCCGGTTGCCGGACGCTTTTTGACAACGCACCGATTAATGAAGCCACAGCTGAGCCTTCGAGGTCGATGTCCACCCCTGCACTGGCGTAGTCCATGGGCTCACTCATGGCTCATCCATCGGTCGGCGTTTCATGAAGGAATCGCTTGAGTTTCAAGCATCCATCACGAGTCGAGTGAGCGAGATGAGCTCGTCCAAACTCTCGTGAAGTCGATGACCGTCATCAACGACGTGAAGCGATACATGCGCATGTCTCAAGGCCATTTGTTCACTGTTGGCCAACGGAACAACGTCGTCTTTTGAGCCGTGAAGGATAGCGGTTCGGTGTGAGAGGCTTGGCCATGAGTGGGTGCGTGCCACTTCCACAAAGGACCAGGGCATCACCACGGGTTCGCTCCACCCGGGTGGGTGGAAGGCATGCTCGCCGGTTTTTTCCCAAGCCTTCATTCCCTGTTCTCCGAGCGTCTGAGCGACCAATGCATCGTAGCCAAACGCCGGTGCGAGAAGCACAAGCCGTAGGTCAGCCTCTGGCCGTTGTGCTGCGGCGTTGGCGGTTGCCAATCCTCCAAAGGACGAGCCGATGAGCACATCAAATGGTCCGTGCTGGTCGATGGCGTCCAGCACCACGCGCGTCTGAGCCGCTTGGTCCCACCCGTACTTTCGC
>DANX01000011.1:0-411 GCA_002502295.1 Euryarchaeota archaeon UBA561
TCAGGGTCCGTCTTCAGCACTTGTGCGAAATGCTCAGCAAAGGTGTCGAGGGTGTCCTTGGATTCGGTCTCGGTCGGTTCGATCATCATGCATTCAGGAACGACAAGCGGGAAATAAACCGTCGGCGCCATGTAGCCTCGGTCGAGCAAACCCTTGGCCACGTCCATGGCTGAAACCCCGTGGGCATCCTTGGCAGGTTGCAAGGACAGGGTGAATTCGTGCTTGGCTACGTCGGTTTCGGCACCGTCCACGAAGAGATGGGATACGCCGGCCTTCTTTGCCTCGCGATGAATGGCGTGGCGCAGGTAGTTGGCGTTGAGGACGGCGTGTTCAGACATGGTCTTTAGTCCAGATCCGTAGCGTCGGTAGTAAGCCCAGCAGCGAATCACGGCTCCAGCGTTGCCGTGCCAT
>DANX01000011.1:575-8191 GCA_002502295.1 Euryarchaeota archaeon UBA561
TGATCCACACCGGCCTCCTTCGCTTCCCTGTGGATGGCGTGTCGGAGGTAGTTCGCGTTCAGCACGGCGTGCTCGGACATCGTTCGAAGGTCGCGCCCGTAGCGTCGGTAGAAGGCCCAACATCGCACGACGGCTCCAGCGTTGCCGTGCCATTGTTGCACTTTTCCGATGCTGTGTTCAGGTTGCTCCCAGTGGTACCAATGTTCGTCAACGGCCATGGATGATTCCTCGGCCGTTGCCTTTCTTCTGGCGGCCAAGGGACCGGGTAAGAACGGCGCAAGTTGGGATTTCACGCCAATTGGACCAGAACCCGGACCGCCGCCTCCGTGAGGCTGCGAAAAGGTCTTGTGAAGGTTGAAGTGAACGGCATCGAAGCCCATCAGACCGGGAGATGTGATGCCTAGGATGGCGTTGAAATTCGCACCATCGTAATACATCTGTCCGCCAGCGTTGTGAACGATTTCACTGGCCGCTTTGATGTCTGCCTCAAACAATCCGAGGGTGTTGGGGTTGGTGATCATCATGGCTGCAGTGGTCTCGTCAGCAACGGCTGCAAGGGCGTCAAGGTCCATGCGCCCGTCAGCAAGGCTTGGAATTTCAACGATTTCAAATCCAGCCATGGCGGCGCTTGCTGGGTTGGTTCCGTGGGCTGAATCGGGAACGATAACCTTGGTTCGCTGGTCCTCGCCCCGGTGCCTGAAGTATTCCTGAATGCATCGCACCGCGGTAAATTCTCCTTGAGCTCCAGCCACCGGTTGCAAGGTCACCTGGTCCATGCCCGCACAGATTTCGAGCATGTGTTGCATTTCGTAGAATATTGAAAGCAAACCCTGCAGATGATGCTCAGGTTGGTGGGGGTGAATGTCAGCGATGCCTGGCAGTTGAGCAATGACTTCGTTCACGCGTGGGTTGTGCTTCATGGTGCAGGAACCCAGAGGATAGAAGCCGGTATCGATGCCAAAGTTACGCTTGGAAAGCCACGTGTAATGGCGGACCATTTCAGGCTCAGAAAGGCGAGGCCAGCGAGCCGATTGCTTTCGAACAAGGCCGTTAGGAATGGTTGGTTTGGCGGCGGTTTGGAGTGGAACTGGTTGACTGTATCCAGTGTTTTCAGCGCCGTTGTGATTGAACAGGTGGCTCATGCGTTCACCTCCCCGTGCGTGGTCCAAAGGGCTAATTGGGCAGAAAGTGCCTCAATTTCACCGAGCGATGTTTGATCCGTGGTGGTGATGAGAATCTGATTCGTGGTCTCTTTGTACCACGTGCTCAAGTCAAGTCCACCGATGATGCCGTTGCTGTCAAGGTAGGCGAGGCAATCCGAGGCATTACCCTGAATTTCGATGGCGAATTCGTTGAAATGATGAGCCGCATGAACCAATCGAACGCCAGGGGTTTCCGCCAGGATTTCCTTGGCCTTCTGACACGCCATCATGTTGCGATGTGCGAGGTCTCGTAGACCATCTGGTCCAAGAAGCGCCATGTGCATAGCACCCATCAGAGCGATCAGTGTCTCGTTGGTGCAGATGTTTGAGGTTGCTCGGTGCCTCCGAATGTGCTGTTCCCGCGTTGAAAGGGTTAGGCAGTAGGCCTCCTTCCCGTCCACGTCAATGCTTCGGCCAACGATTCGACCAGGCATGAGCCGGAGGTAGGGCTTGGTGCACGCAAAGATGCCGTAGAGAGGGCCACCACCGGTGACCGGGCTTCCAAGGGGTTGCCCTTCACCGACGACAATGTCTGCCCCATAGTGACCTGGGGCCTCAACCACGCCAAGCGAAATTGGTTGAACACCAACGATGAGGGCCGTGTTTTTACCGATGATTTCTTTCACGGTGGTGAGCCCTTCGTCGAGGACGCCCAAGGGATTGGGCTGTTCGAGGTAAACTCCACATGAACCCGCCGCTTCGCTGAGGGCTTCAAGGTCCAGTGTCCCGTCTTCATTGTGGGCCAAGGTTCGAACATCGATTTCAGCTCCTTGGCAGTAATTGTACATCACGGAGAGCTTGTCAGGAGGCGTTAACGAGGACACATAAACCGTGTTGGGTTGACTGGCTTTGCGGTTGTGGACACGGACGGCACACGTCAGCGCTTCAGCCGCTGCCGTAGAACCGTCGTAAAGCGATAAATTGGCGATAGGAAGACCAACCAATTCGGAAATCAGTGTTTGAAATTCCCACATCGCTTGGAGCATGCCCTGGCTGACTTCAGGTTGGTATGGTGTATAAGCCGTTAGAAACTCGCCTCTCGTCACCAACTGGAAAACGGCGGCAGGGACGTAATTCCGATACAATCCTGCTCCCAAGAACGATGCTCTGCTTCCCATATCGGTGTTCGCTCCAAGGAGGCGACGCGCATCACTGATGATTTCCTCTTCCGATTGTGGGCCGGGAAGTGGGAGTTCGCCAGAGAACCGTACATCCGCAGGGATGTCGGAAAACAAATCTTCCATGGATTTGAGGCCCATTTCCTGCAACATTTCAGCCTCTCGTCCTCGATTTGGTAGTTGGTCAACCATGGCGCACACACTCCTTACGGTGGGTATGAGGGAAGCCATACGCGCGCCGCTCATAATGAATTGCTTCACCTCACCTGCACGCAGGGAACAGCCTATGACTCAACATGACCTGCGCAGAACATGGTCCGAGTGGCGATGGTGGTCACCAACCCGTGCGCTCCAGACCCACGCGTTTTACGCCATGCCGTCTGGATGCACCAAGCGGGTTACCAGGTGACCGTCCACGCATTTGACCGCGAAGAAAACCATCCGATGAGCGAAAATCATCATGGCGTTCGCATCATGCGGTACCGAATCGGCAAGGTCGCTTATGGTGGAACCGTCTCGACCTACAGAGGGATTCGGCGATTCCAGCGCACGGTGCTTCGAACCTTGGTCCACGACCTCCCTGCTATGGTCTATTGCCACGATGCAGATACCCTTCGGATTGGCCACGCGTTGAAACAAAACCACGGCGTTCCGTTTGTCTTTGACATGCACGACCTCCAACACACGTGGGTTCGATACGGAGCACCACACTCTCGAATTCGCACCCTGGTCAGCGGTCAAATGAAACAACGCATGCTGAGGAGAGCAAAAGAAGCCACAACGATCGTCACATCAAGTCAGCAATTGGATGAAGATACACATCGAGGCTTTGTTGAATGGTTGGCTCACCACGGATTGGAGTCAGTGGCGATTGAAAATCGACCGATGCCCCCCTTCCAAGACAAAAAAGAACCACCAACTGACCACTGGACGGTGGGCTACATCGGACGTGTTCGGGACATCAAGGCGTTCGAACTGTTGATTCAAGCCGCCAAAACCTTGCCACCTCACCACCGACCAAAAATTCGAGTCGCTGGCGACGGCACTGCTTCCGCCAAGGTTCGAACAATGCTCTTGGATGAAGTGGAAGCTGGCACACTGGAAGCCGAAGTAAGCGGTGCCTTTTCCCAAGCACAGTTAGGGGAATTGCTACAAGAGATTGACGTCATGTATGCCATGTATTCTCCTCTGCGAGGAAACATTCTCCAAGGTGCCTTGCCGGTGAAGATGTTTGACGCCGCTGGACGTGGCATCCCAAGCGTTGTCAACGATGGATGCCTTATGGGTGATGTGGCGACCAAAGAAGGCTTGGGTACGACGGCTGTGTGGGGCGACGCCGAGTCTGTTGGACAAGCCCTCTTCAGGATGAAGCAAGAAGTGGCAGTCTTGCAAGCCACCGGTGAACGAGAGCGAAAACGCTGGTTAGACTCAATGCAAGGAATCTTCGCCGAGCTTCAGTAGAACGGTGGTCGAACCACGACGGCACGCACTGACTTGCGAGGACTCGCCACGACCAGAACCTCGTCGCCTTCCTTCACACCGGAAAGGTAGCCTATCCCGATGCCGGTGTTGTCCATGCTTGGTGACGGAGCACCGGACGAAAGGCGGCCAATGGGTTGGTTTTCAAGCGAATGAACTGCTTTTCCGGGACGGGGCAACGGGCCTTTTTCGATGTATTTGACCCCCCACCAACGCTCATCCGTTTCGGCATGGGAAACAACGCGCTGTTTTCCCGTGAACTCATGGTCAAGGTCCAAACCAAAGGGGACGTTCGTCTCCCAAGAATCTCGTGCCAGAAAACCATCGTCTCCTTCCGGCGCCAAGGAGGGTGAGCAAAAGTCAACCCCCGACAAAAGGTAGCCCTTCTCCAAGCGCAATGTATCCCGGGCACCTAGGCCCACGGGGGTTGCTCCATGATTGATGAGGGCCCGCCAGAGAACGGGCGCATCGTTGTTTGGAACAAAGATCTCGTAACCCGGCTCGCCGGTGTATCCTGTGCCTTGAATCCACCCGGTGATGCCAAGGGAATTGTCTGTAAGAGCACGCCACTTAAACCGGCCAACGTGTTGGCCTTCCCCCACCGCAGCATCGAGAATTTCCTGTGCCGTGGGGCCTTGGAGAGCCATGATGGAGGTTGCCTCGGAGAGGTTCTCCATGGACACAGACCCATCGCTTGGAAGATGCTTGGAAAACCATGCCCACATGACGTCGATCATCGAGGCATTCGGGACGCCGAGAATTTCAGTTTCGCTCACCACTGCAAAAATCATGTCATCGATAAGAAAACCGTCCTCATCAAGAAAGTGGGTGTAGGCGCAACGGGGTGGTTGAACGGAAGAGACCCGTTGGGTTGCAATGCTTTCCAGCCAGCTTCGAACATTGGTTCCAGTGAACCGAAACGAGCCCATGTGGGAGACATCAAACAATCCGGCACCTGCCCGTGTTGCTAAGTGCTCGTCCTTGATGTTCGAGTACCAAATGGGCAGTTCGAACCCGTGGAAGTCAACCATGTTGGCATCAAGGGCCAAATGTTCCTCGTAAAGCGCCGTGCGAACAGGAGGTTCGTTGCTCATGCTTGTGCGCTGTGAGGACGGGTCAATAAACATCCGTTTGGAATTCTTCAAGACAGAGGAAGACCACGAACGACCTCTTTTCCATGATGCACAACGCGTTCAATGAACCGATCCAGGGTCTCAGTGTCGAGGTGTTGGTTGGCAACGACCATTCGGAGAATAACATCGTCTCCAATGTTGGAACGACTGACCATGAAGGAACCTTCCTGAATCAGCCGATTCCGGATTTCTGTGTTGAGTTCGTTCAGGTCAATGCCGGCTGAGGTATCGCTGTACCGGAAACAAACATTGGTCCACATTCGACTTGACATCATTTCCAGAGAAGGATGCGCCTCAATGCTCCGCTGAAGATGGGCGGCTTCGTTCATTCGCGTGTCCACCATTCTTGCCCACCCTGCATCGCCTCGGGATCGCCATTCAAGCCACAATTTTAGGGCATCGTTCCTTCGTGCACATTGCAAAGAATAACGGCCAAGGTCGTCGAGCTCAGCATCGCTGTGAAACAGATAATGCGCAACGGTTGTGTGGTCGCAAAGCCGTCGGAGTACCGAGGGCTCTTTGATGAGGAAAGCGCTGCATATCAAGGGAACACCCATCATTTTGTGCGCATCCCAACATACGCTGTCGGCTTTCTGCACACCGTCCATCAACTGAGCGTGTTCTGCCGAGAACAGACATGCGCCACCCCAAGCGGCATCAACATGCAACCACAATCCTTCCCGATGAGCGATATCAGCCAAGGCGTCAATATCGTCGTAAGCCCCTCGCACGGTGGTGGCCGCTGTTGCCACGATGCAAAGCGGCCGCATGCCTTCCTGGCGGGCAAAGGCAATCTCTTCCGTGAGGCGATCCGGTAGCATTCGTCCGTCTTCATCGCATTGGACTTTGATGATGTTCTGGTGCCCAATGCCGATGACATTGGCCGCCATGAGGACGGAGTAATGAGCTTCAGCTGAAACGAAAATGACGGTTGCTCTCCCGTCGAAACCTCGCTTGGTTGAACCTGAGATCAGGTGTTCACGGGCGCACAACATACCCAGCATGTTTCCGTTTGACCCGCCAGTGGTGAAGGTGCCAAATCCGTCGGAAAATCCGACCATCTCGCACATGCGCTTTACGATGGTCTGTTCAATGACCGTGGCGAACGGTGAAAGTTCATAGGTGTACATCGAGTTATTTGTCAGGGCGGCGACCACCTCCCCGGCAAAAGCAGGGAGAGACAGACCGCCCCAAAGAGGGTTCATGAATTCGGGACGGTTGGTTTTGACACTGTTGGCGATGTACGTGTCCAAATCATCCAAAACGTCGTCGAGACCTTGCCCTTCGAGGGGGAGGCTGATGTCAAGGGTTCTTCGCATGGAGGTAAGGCTCATGGAGGGGTTGACTCGGGGGTCTTTGTCGCTGGACTCGATGTAGTCCACCAAACGGTACGCAATTTCGTCAACAAAGGCCGCCGTATCCATTTCCGTCACTGTAAGTTGTTCGCGTGCCGCTTATGAGTATGTGTATGGAATGAGTTGCATGGGCGAGGAACTGGCTTGCCAAGATGTTGCTCAAAACCGCCCTGAAACATAACGGTTCTGGCTCGCTCATGCATTTCAATTATGTACTATTTAACTTGCATAATCAGTTCACAGAACTCGATTTCCCGGACAAAAAATTCGTTCTCTGTGGTGACCGACAAGCAAATTTTGTTTTCAAATCACCCATCCATGAGAATCCAAATGAATCTGTGTCAAAGGACGTTTTTCGGCTTTACTCTCGTGCCATGAACTGGATTTGCGGCAGATTTCTGTATTCATTCTGCATAATTCTTGAGCAACTTTGAATAAAGCAATCCTTTAGGGCGACCATGCTCGGACACAACGGGGGGAAGTGGCTAGATCGGTTGTTGCAACAACTTGCAAAGGAACTGCGTGCCATCGGATGGACGCAGATGCAAATAGCAAACGCCACAGGGTCGACGCAAAGTACGGTTTCACGCCAAATCATGAAGCCTGTCCTCGAGCTTGGTGCTTCAGCGGACGAGACAACCATCGACGGCTGGGCGAAAGAACTCGCTCACTCCATGGCCCAGTATGGGCCTGATGCAAAGGTGGTCCGCCAACGCTTGGTGTTTGAATTGCAATTTGGCGGGGGACAAGCCCTCCGCTACGATAAGACGCTAACCGGGCTTGACTTGGACGAGGATCAATCCGCTAAGGCACTGCTACGCCGGCTTGAATGGGCCACAGGACGCCTTGATTTACGTCGTTTGAAACCGTACATGCCAGCGGTTGGGATGAACATCGCCACCTGCCTGCCCAACGCATCCGGGCCAAAAGATGTCGCTGCCTATCCGGGAAGGATGACCTTGGTGGAGAACAACCTTCGACGACATGAAACTCCCGAGTTTGGGGCATCGAGTCATCTCGCGAACATGCTGCTTCAATCCAAAGAGGCAGATTCAGAAAAAATTGCGATTCTCAACCTTCGGCCACCAACCCTCAACGGCATGGTTGATCAGGGCGACATCAACTACATTTCTGACGAACTTGATTACAAACTCGGCTACGCTACCAAAGGTGTGCTTCAAGACCATCAAGGAAGACTCGACATCGTACTTGACGAAGGCGCCTTTGGGTGGGAGCCGGCGTTGTATGTCCTTGGACCAAATCCCATGGACCTCGTTGACCGGGCGCATGCCATCATCGATGCCATGAACACGGAGTGATTTCATGAGA
>DANX01000073.1 GCA_002502295.1 Euryarchaeota archaeon UBA561
GCTGCCATGGGCCGGTTGATGAGTCCATTTCTCTTGTTGGATGAAATGGGTCCGGTTGACTATGGACCAGGCGAAGCCGTTGGCGCACCGAGTCACCCCCATCGCGGGTTCGAAACGGTGACCTACCTTCTCTCAGGAGGCATGATGCACGCAGACTCTGCTGGAAACAGCGGTGATCTCAATCCCGGTGATGTGCAGTGGATGACCGCCGGACGAGGTGTGATTCACTCCGAACTTCCACAAGATCACATGATGGAACACGGTGGTTTGATGCATGGTTTCCAAATTTGGGTGAACCTCCCGGCCAAGGACAAAATGATGCCACCCCGCTATCAAGACATTCCTTCCTCTGAAATTCCTGAGGTTTCCAGCGACGACGGGACCGTATGGGCAAAGATCATCGCGGGACAAGCCCTCGGTGTTGCCGCCATCATTGATACCGTGATTCCAATCACCTTCATCCACCTCAAGTTGAAACCCGGAGCATCCTATACCCACTTGTGTGATAAGGACCACAACATCATGCTGTACACCTTTGGTGGCTCACTTTCGGTTGAGGGTCGTTCCTTGCAAGACGGGGGACTTGGCCTTCTTTCGCCCGGCGATTCAGTCTCCATCCAGGCTCAGAACGACGGGGCCGAATTGCTCATCCTCGGAGGTCCAGAACTCGGGGAACCCATCGCACGGTACGGGCCGTTTGTCATGAACACGCGACAGGAAATTCACCAAGCCATCGAGGATTACAACAACGGTACGCTGGCCTGATCCTTCGAGGGCGACGTGCCCAGTCTTCACCTCAAAGCGCCTTGACGGCTGCAACAACTTCGTCGTAGTTTGGCTCAACTCCGGGGTTCTCAGCCACCCAGCGGTATTGGACCATGCCTGCTTCATCAATGATGATGACCACTCGGTTGGCAGAGACGTAGCCGTCGAGGCCGCCGAGGCCGACAAACGAGGCATCGTAAGCGTTTACGGCTGTTCGGTCCAAGTCTGAAAGAAGCTCGAATTCAAGGTTGTACTTTCGAGCAAACTCGGCGTTTGCCCAAGGTGAATCTACACTGATGCCCAACACGGTAGCATCTGCGTCGTTGAGAGCGACCATGTTGTCCTGAAACGAACACACCTCTTTGTCGCACACGCCCGTGAATGCACCGGGGTAAAAGACGAGCACCACCTTCTTTCCTTCGTATTCCGAAAGCGAGACTTCTCGCTTGTCGGTGGCTCTGAGTGTAAAGGCGGGGGCGGTATCTCCAATGTTGACCATGGCTCCTCCAGCCGACACCCCCTCTTAATTTTCATGTGTCGCCTGGTTGAACGACACGATTGTCTCGGAACTGGGATTCCCAGACGAAGAGAGGTGCGCTTAGCGAGCAAATGTTCAGGATTGATGAGGCCGGGCATCATGTCTTGAGGGCGTTTTGTGCGGCAAATCCTGCTCTTTGGACACGGTAAACGAAGGTGTCCTTCAAACAACTTTCGCTATTTTTTGAGTAAAAAAAGCCTCGCAGCACCCCATTTGAGTAAGAGTGCTCGCGCCGGGATTCGAACCCGGGTCGACGGGATGAAAACCCGTAATGATGGACCTGGCTACACCACGCGAGCGGCAATTGGGCCACCTCCGCCCTGTTCATAACCGTTCCCGTGGATGGAGTTCACGCGGCTTTAAGCACCGCTCGTTGACTCCTCTTTTCCGAGGTTTGACCACCACTGCCACAGGTACCACGCCACGAGGAAACCGATGATGCACACTACGGCGAGGAGAATTTCTCGGTCGAGAAACCACATCATGGCGTCAAAAGCTTGTTCACCGTAAAGTCCGATGAGGATCGCTTCAAGTCCAAAACGCAAACTTCGTCCGAGAAGACCAGCGAGGATGAAGGGTTTCTTCGCCATTTTTCCCATGCCTGCCATCCATCCCAGAACTTTGTAGGGAATCGGAGAGAAAGCAGCGATGAAAATGCCAATTTGACCGTACTCGGCGGTTAGGTGTTCCAATTTTCCGAGGTGCTTTTCCTGACCAAACCGTTTCATCAGGGAAGTGCCCCAACGATCTCCAATCCAATACCCGACCAGTGAACCCAAGACTGAGGCAACCGTCACAACGAGCCAAAGCCACACCACCAACGGGGTGTCGCCGATGGCGTTCACAAGCATTGGAATGTAGAGCAAATCGGGAGGTATTGGTTGCACAATGGCTTCAGTGAACGACAAGATGAACAGGCTCGCCGGTCCAAAGACTTCGAAGGCTTCCAAGATGGTCACCTTCCAACTCATGGTGCCCGCTGACGGCGCTCTTTCAAGAAGATAGGGGTGAGCGGTGCCTTCATGGGGTGGATTCCATTCATCGGGCCATGGAGCGGGTTCTGGACACCGCGGCCTTGCTTCATTGGCCGCCAGTTCGCCTTGCAGGAGGTGTATGTGCGCCCTCGCAACGTGCTGAACTTGAACGCTTGAGCCCGGCTCGTACCATGTTGGTTGAAGCGGCCGACATCCTCTGGAGGCGTGCGTCTGCGTCGGCCATGGAGCAGGCAAAAGCCTGTGCTGGAGCATCGGGTGATCTGGCGCGTCTTTCGGATGTGGATGTCGACGTGCTGGCCCTTGCTTTGGAACTGAACGCCGTTTTGGTCACAGACGACTATCGCCTCCAAAACACATACCGCCACGCAGGCGGAGCCATTGAAGCCGTGGTGAACGCACCGTCCAAACACGTCTGGATTTGGGAACTTCGTTGCAAAGGATGTAGGGAAACATCAACCCTGCCTGCGAACGTTTCTCGTTCAAGAAAAGGGCCGGTAGGAGACTGCGAGTTGTGCGGTTCGCCGATGGAAATCAAGCGGCGCAAAGGCTAGTCATTCATCCTCAGCGTTGGATTGAAGCGCTTCAAGAGCCATGACTTTCTCTTCGAGTTCATCAATTGGCATACCGGTTGGGTTCAAACCCACTGCTTTGGCGCGTTCC